>JACSRJ010000239.1 GCA_014879835.1 Anaerolinea sp. | reverse complement strand
AGATGTGTATAAGAGACAGCCGTTGAATGGCATCAGGGACGGGTGCGGATGATCGACCAGCGCCAGCTCCCATGGACATTGACCCATATCGAATATGATGACTACCGCGACGTTGCCCAAGCAATTCATGATATGGTGGTGCGGGGTGCGCCCGCCATTGGTGCGGCCGGTGCCTTTGGCATGGCCTTAGCGGCCTACCAGAGTCCCTCTATGGATATGGGGGGCTTAATCGAGTTTTTGGAAGTAGCGGGGCTGATCCTCAATAAGTCCCGACCCACTGCGGTGAATCTTGCGTGGGGCATCAACCGCATGATGAAGGTTGCCCGTGATGATGTTTACAGCAGCGTCAAAGAGATTCGGGATGCCCTCTTGGCGGAGGCGCAGCGCATCGCCGATGAGGATGTAGCACTCAATCAGCGAATGGGTAAACATGGTGCCGCCCTGATCAATGATGGCTTTTGTGTGCTGCACCACTGCAACACGGGGGCACTTGCCACGGTTGATTATGGGACTGCCCTTGGCGTCATACGGGCTGCTCACGAAGCCAAAAAGAGCGTTCGCTGCCTGCTTACAGAGACTCGGCCGCGGATGCAAGGCGCACGCCTGACCGCGTGGGAGTTAGATCAACTGCACATTCCCTTTGAGATCATCCCAGACTCCGCGGCGGGATACTACATGCGCAAAGGGGAAGTGGATATTGTTTTGGTAGGGGCAGATCGGGTGGCCCTAAACGGTGATACCGCTAACAAAGTGGGTACCTATATGCTGGCTGTGCTGGCCAAGGAGAATCGGGTGCCCTTTTACGTGGTCGCGCCCAGCAGCACCATTGACCTTGAGACGGCCACGGGCGAACAAATTCCGATTGAGGAGCGTTCTCCAGATGAGGTGCGCAAACCCTACGGCAGTGCCCTCATCCCGGATCACTTTCCGGTGCGCAACCCGTCCTTTGACATCACTCCGCAGAAGTATATCGCCGGGATCATCACCGAGTTTGGGGTGATCGCACCACCCTTCAAAGAGAATCTGCCCCAGATTCTCAAGCGGAAGAAGTAGGTTACGGCGTGGACTCATTCGCCCCTTCAACGCGGACGTAGGTGGCGGATGGGGCAGTCTTCGTCCCATTGAGGCGTTTGGGAGGAGCTACCCCGCATGGTCGCCCGGACTGTGGGAGTAAACAACCGGTCAACCACGTAGAACTGCCCTAGCAGAATGGATTTTGTGAGGAGGTCCCTCACTGACCCTGCGGGAGTCAATGAGGGGCAATACTCCTTCGACGAGATGTTTTACCGGGTGCGGGTAGCGGCTTCCATGATCGCCTGAATCCGTCCCACCATTTCCACCGGGTTGGGATGAATGCCTTCGATCAGGAGGGCGCTCTCAAAAAGCTGCTCAATCACCGCTTTGGCCACCGGATTCTCACCCATCGCAGCGAGGTTATGGATCAAGGGATGGCGGGGGTTGATCTCCAAAATACGCTTAGGCAGATCAAACTCCTGATCCAGCAACTTGTAGACCCGGGCCATATCGGCCCCAAACCCCTGATCCGATGCGCTCAGACGCGCCGGGCTTTCGGTTAGGACTTTGGACTCGCGTACATCCTGAACCCGTTCACCCAAAACTTCCTTGATGCGCTCAATTAAAGTATTGAGGCTGCTCTCAGCGACTGGCTCAGCCGCAGGCTGATCGGGATTCTGAGGCGCTTCAGGCAGTTCCAGTTCGGCGTCAGCGCCATTGTGTAGTTTCTTCTCATCAAAAACGCCCAGCGCATTCACAAGGAAGCCGTCAATGGGTTCGCTCAGCAGCAGGACTTCAATGCCCCGCGCCTTAAATACTTCCAGATGGGGGCTGTGGGCAAGGGTCTTGAGGTCATCCCCAAAGAGGTAATAAATGTCCTTCTGCCTTTCCACCATGTGGCTTACATATTCAGCCAGTGAAACCCACCCTTCAGGACTGCGTGAACTGTGGAAGCGCAGCAGTTTGGCTAACCGCTCTTTATGTGAGCCATCGGTGATCACCCCTTCTTTGATCATCCGCCCAAACTCGTTCCAGAAGGTGATGTAGGCTTCTGGGTCTCTTTCAGCGAAGGACTCCAACTCACCAATCACTTTACTGCTCACGGTGGCTTTAAGCCGGGCCATGATCCGGTTGCTTTGCACCGTCTCGCGGGAGATATTTAGGGGCAAATCTTCAGAGTCCACAATCCCGGTCAGAAAACGCATCCATTCTGGCAGCAGGTCTTTGGCGTGCTCTTGAATCAGGACTTTGCGGGCATACAGGCGCGGCCCGCCTTGATGATCAGCCGAGAGCAGCCCCCGATCCAGTTTTGAGGGCACATACAGCAAACTGTAGAACTGCACTGGCGCATCGGCTGAGAAGTGGACGGACAGCATGGGCTTGCCAAAGTCATAGGTGAGCTGCTGGTAGAAGTTCTGGTACTCCTCCTCCTTTACCTCACCTTTGGAGCGCCGCCACAGAGCGGTTTGAGCATTGGCCACTTTATCGCCCACATGGATCGGGAAGGCCACATAGTTGGAGTGCTTTTTGATCACCTGCTCTACCCGGTAATCGGTCAAAAACTCGTCGGCATCCTCTTTGAGGTGGATCACAATATCCGTGCCCCGGCTGCTTTTGTCAGCTTCCTCAATGAGGTATGTGCCGCCGCCATCGCTTGTCCACGTCACTGCCTGATCATCGGCACGGAAGGAACGCGAGGTTACGGACACTTTGTCCGCAACCATAAAGACCGAATAGAAGCCGACCCCAAACTGCCCGATGATCTCGGTGTTGGTGTTGCCTTTTTCACGCAGGGCCTTCAGGAAGGACATAGCCCCGGAATGGGCAATCGTGCCCAAATTCTCGATCATCTCGTCGCGGTTCATACCGATCCCGGTGTCGCTGATGGTCAGGGTTTTGGCATCCTTATCGACCTTGATCCGAATCTCCAGCGAGGCCGAAGGATCAAGCACCGCCTGATTGGTCAATTGTTCAAACTGAAGTCGATTTAAGGCGTCAGAAGCGTTGGAGACCAGTTCACGAATGAAGATTTCACGGTCTGTATAAAGGGCGTGGGCCAAGATATGCAGAAGCTGCTGCACCTCAGCCCGAAATTCATAAGTTTGGCTGTGAGCGGTTGTGGTCATAGACGATCACCTTTAGCAAGTTTGCAGGATATTTGCGTACTCTGAGGGAATCCTAACAAAGGTGCGTAAGATTTCCGCAAGAAGTGTTAAGGTGGTCTTCGGAGATGATGAATTCGTGCTCGTATGAAGGTCTTGCGGTGGGACTCTGGTGTCGTATCCCTCACCATCAAGGCTCCGGACGATAGGGTTCGTTATGTTTAAATGGGATGGGGCTATACCCGCCCTGCAACTTATGCTAGAATTTCGGGTTAGAATCTTTCAGTGACGGCAGATTATCCCGCCACTGATGAGGTCACACGAATGCCACTGGCAGAAGTAAGGGTCTTTCTTCCCATCGATTTACCCCTGATCCACAGGTTGACGCCGCGTGGGATTAGCTTCGATTCGCTCACTGCCCTCACCAAAGGCATCCATACCATTGAGGGCGCAGTGTGGAGCGCGCTACCCATCGCCGATCTGGGCACCCCCACTTTTGTGCTGCGCGAGGGTGATCTGGGCTATATTGCCCAGTTCCGGCACAAAACGGGGGATCAGAACGCCCATATCGTGTTTATTGCCCCGGAGATTTCCGGGCGTGGCAGCGAAGACAACTGGATGCGCTTACTAAACGCCATGATCATTGGCGCGGGACGGCGCGGGGCCTTCACCCTCAATGCTGAAATCAGTGAGGAGAGCGACGCTTACGAACTGCTGCGCCGAGTGGGATTCGCCACCTACTCCCGTCAGGTGATCTGGCAGCGCCAACCGCGTCCACCCGCCCCGGACGCGCCCAAACTGCTGCGTCCTGCCACGGAGTTGGATGCAATCGGCGTGAACAGCTTATACTACCAAACAGTGCCGCATATTGTGCGGCAGATCGACCCCCTGCCCGACCTCCGGCATGGTGCTGTATGGGAACGTGGAGGCAGAATTGAGGCTTTCGTTAGTGGACAAGAAGGTAAGTACGGTATTTATGTGACCGCGCTGATTCATCCTGATCTAAACGTCCAAGCAGCCTCGGAAGTAATCGAGTCCGCGCTGGCTTCTCTGCCTCGCGTTGACAAACTTCCGGTGTATATGTGCGTTCGACGTTATCAGGAGTGGCTCTTTACAGCGCTTGAGAATACCCGCTTTTCGCCCTACGCAAATCAGGCGGTGATGGCCAAACACACCTCACGGCGCATTGAAGACTGCGCTTATAAGCCTGCGCTGGCGTTTGAGGGCACCCCGCTCAAGTTGAATAAGATCATTGAATACTACCATGACAGGAGCGAACCCCCAGTTGGAATATCGCATCACGGATGATTTGGAGAAGTTAAAGACAGTCCTCCCTGACTATCTGGTAGACGCATTAGAACAAAACGGGCGCGAAGATGACTTGATCGAGGTGATCCTCGATCTGGGACGGGTTCCGACTGCCCGATACAGCGATGTTGAAAAGCCCCTTGACTCCCGTGAGATCACCCCAGATGAAATTCAGTATGTGGTGACCAAGATCGGCATGTTTGATGCCGACAACCGGGCAGGCTTGGAGCGTACCCTGCACCGCATTTCGGCCATCCGCAATCGTCACCGCGACATCGTGGGTCTGACGGTGCGTATTGGACGGGCGGTCTATGGCACCATTGACATCATTCAGGATTTGATTGAGAGCGGGCAAAGCATTCTGATGCTGGGCGCGCCGGGTGTGGGTAAAACCACCATGCTCCGCGAAGCCGCACGGGTGCTTGCCGACTCCAAACGGGTGATCATCGTTGATACCAGCAACGAGATCGGGGGCGATGGGGATGTACCCCATCCCGCGGTGGGTAAGGCCCGCCGGATGCAGGTGCCCCAGCCTTCGCTGCAACATGAGGTCATGATCGAGGCGGTGGAAAACCACAACCCCGAAGTGATCATCATTGATGAGATCGGGCGCGCTCTCGAAGCCGAAGCGGCCCGCACCATCGCTGAACGTGGCGTTCAGTTGATCGGCACGGCGCACGGGCAGACCCTTGATAACCTGATGAACAACCCGACCCTTGCTGATCTGATCGGCGGCATCAAGTCGGTAACCCTTTCTGATGAGGAAGCGCGGCGGCGCGGCACCCAAAAGACGGTGCTGGAACGGGCTGCCCCGCCCACCTTTGATGTGTTGATTGAGATTCAGAATCGCCATCGGTTGGCCGTCCATGAGGATGTGGCTGCCGCCGTTGACGGTATCCTGCGCGGACGCCCTTTGGGGGTGGAAGTCCGTTACCGGGACGCCGAGGGTGAGGTCGTCATCGAGACCCACGCCCCACCGCGCTTTGACCGTGCTGAAGGCAGGGGCAACGGACGGAGCAAGTTCTCGGCCATGCCTCTTGCCCCCACCAACGAACGCGAACCGCGTGAGGTCCGTTCGCGCCGTGATGAGCGCAGCGAACGCCCCGAAAAAGGCGAACGCCCTGACCCGATCATCCCGGCAGAGCGTCCTCAACCGGAGCATCAGGTGACGCGGGTACTTGCCTATGGGGTCGCCCGCAACCGCTTGGCGCAGGCAGCCCGTCGGATGCGGGTGCCGCTGGTGCTGGAGGATGAGATCAATCATGCGCAAGCGGTGGTGACCCTCAAGAACTACTACCGCCGCCGCCCGAAGTTGATCATGGATGCGGAGCGTAAAGGCATATCGATCTATGTGCTGCGGGCCAACACGGTCTCGCAGATGGAGGACTTCATCAGTGACTTGTTCCACCTCCAAACCCCGGAACCTCACCCCTTTGGGCACGAGGAGGAACATTACCTGACCGAAGACGATGAGCGCTTCCGTCGAGGCGCAAAACCGGGTGCGCCGAGGGCATAATGACCGTTCAGACCCTCTCGGTGGACATTCCCTGTGCGGGCAAATACCCGATTCACATCGGCAAAGGTGCCCTTGAACTGCTCCCTTCAGTCTTGGAGGGAGCCAGTTCGTGTGCGGTGGTGACCAACCATAGCCTCGCCCGCCTGTATGGTGAGGCGCTGGCTGAAAAGCTGGGCGCTGCGATGATCAGTGTGCCTGACGGTGAGCAGTACAAGACCCTTCAGACCGTTAGCACCCTCTACACTCAGTTCATTGACGTGGGGCTGGATCGCCGCTCCGTGGTGATTGCCCTCGGCGGCGGCGTGATCGGGGACATGGCTGGCTTTGCGGCCGCAACCTACCTGCGTGGGGTGCGTTTTGTGCAAGTGCCCACCAGCCTCTTGGCGATGGTTGATGCCAGCGTGGGCAGCAAGGTGGGGGTAGATATCCCTCAGGGCAAAAACCTGATCGGGGCTTTCAAAGACCCCCTCGCGGTGATCATCGATCCCTCCGTGCTTGCCACCCTGCCCGATGTCGAATGGCGCTGCGGTGTCGCAGAGGTGATCAAAAAGGGGCTGATCCGCGATCCCCAGTTGCTGGAGAGCGGACTCTATCAGCGCGCTCAACCTGATGGCGGTGAACTGGCCGAGGGCTTCATCCGTCGGGCAGTGCAGATCAAGGTAGATGTGGTCACCGCCGATCCCTTTGAGGAAAATATCCGCGCCTATCTCAATCTGGGGCACACCTTTGGGCACGCCCTCGAAAATGTCTCGGAGTATCGGGTGCGACACGGTGAAGGGGTGGGCATCGGGCTGATCGCGGCGGCGCGGCTTTCGGCAAAGGTGGGGCTGTGTGCGCCATCCCTTGCCCATCAGGTGGAGCAGTTGGTGCAAAGCGTAGGCCTGCCCACCCGTTTAGGGCATTACGACATTGAAGCCATTTATGCGGCCATGGGCACCGATAAAAAGCGGCAGGGGAAGTCGGTGCGTTTTGTGCTGCTGCGCCAAGCGGGCGATCCCGTCCTGCGCGCTGACATCCCCGCCGAAACGGTGATCGCGGTGCTGGACGGGCTGCGGGGGTAGGGGATTCACCCCTGCTTTATTTCCGGCGCAGAATGCGGCGGACAATCTCACGTCCAATGAAGTTCCAGACCGCGATCAATATCACCCGAAGCATACCAACCATCCCTGTATAGTTACCATTCAATCCCCTATACGCAAAAACGCCCTCTGGGATGCGGGGGCGTTTTTTGATCGACCTCAACAGGGCATTCGATTGAGGAGCAGATATGTTCTGAACTTAGGTATGGGAGTTGTTACGCCCTCACAAAAACCATTCTGGTAGGGGTAGTCTCGTGTAATTACCCGGTCGTTTGCGCCCATAGTCCGGACGACGCAGGCGTCGTCCCTACGAAGGGTTTGGTAGGGACAAGGACTGCCTTGTCCGCCAACAGGGGATCGATCAGGGCTGTTCTTTACAGGTGTCCTCTCCTCAGCCCACAAGGGCGTAGGGTGTGGTGAGGGCAAATCTTCCCTTTAACGGGCTTCAACGGCTGAGGGCAGTTCTCGATAGCGGCGCAAAATAGGTACTCCATAAGCCAGCACTGCCACCACAATCAGGGTGCCAACGCCACCCGTGACCACCGAGATCGCTGGGGTGGTAAGCCGTGCCACAAGCCCTGCTTCTACCTCCCCCAACTGTGGCCCGCCCATAAAGAAGATCATGTTGATCGACTGCATCCGTCCCCGCAGTCGATCCGGGGTGAGCAGTTGACGCAGGGTGTTGCGCACCACCACACTGATCGAATCCGCCAAGCCAGTCACAAAAAGGGCTAACGCCGAGAGCCAGAAGGATTCCGAAAGCCCAAAGATGATGGTTGCTACCCCATAGACCGCAACCGCCCCTAACATCGCCTCTCCCTGACGTTTGAATCGTGCGCCCCAATGCGCCAGTGTAAGCGCGCCGATCATGGCGCCGATGTTGGGCGCGGCAAACAAGAGCCCATAACCGCTCTCACCCACTTTGAGGATGTCGCTGGCATAGATGGGCAGCAGGGCCAACGCCGAGGAGAAAAATGTCGCAAAAAAATCCAGAATCATCGATGACCACATAAGCGGTGTACGGCGGATAAAGTCCAGCCCTTCGCGCACGGCCGCAAAGCTGATCGCTCGTTTCTCCACGGTGTTTTCGCTTTGGGGCAGGCGCACCTTCAACAACACCCACACCACCGGGATGAAAGAGATCGCATTGATCAGGTACGCACCGCCGGGGCTGGAGACACTCAGGATCAAACCCGCGAGGACGGGACCCACCACCGCGCTCAACTGGAAGCTGACACTGTTGAGGCGGATCGCATTGCTCATCTGGTCGCGGGGCACAAGGTTGGGCAAAACCCCCGACCACGCAGGGCGATCAAAGGCGTTTATGCCTCCCAGAACCGCCGTGAAGAGGTAGATCAGGAACAAGCTCGCATTACCGGTCAGGGTGAAAAGGGCTAAAAGGGAGGCGACAACAAGCATCGCGCTCTCGGTGCGGATCATCAGCCGACGGCGATCCAGCGCATCGGCAAAGACGCCCCCCACCAGCGACAGGACAATGATCGGCACTACCCGCACCAGACCCACCAGTCCTAAGGCCAACGGGTCTTTGGTCAGGGCATAAACATGCCAGTTCACGGCTGCAAACTGCATAAAATTGCCAGTGGTAGAGATGAACTGGGCCCCGATCATCCAGCGTAAATCACGGTAACGTAAGGCCACCCATGAGGTGGTGTGTTCGGTACTCACCTACCATCCTCCCCCAGTTGAATTGATCACCTGCCCCGTAATCCAATGGGCTTCATCGCTGCATAACCACGCAATCAGGCGGGCAGCATCATCAGGCTGCCCCCACCGGCCAAGAGGTGCATGACGCAGCACCTCCGCAAAAAGGGACTCGTCCGCATAACCCGTATCGGTCGCGCCGGGATTCACAGTGTTGACAGTGATTCCTCGCCGGATCAGGTGCGCTGAGAGGGATGCCGTGAGCTGATGGAGGGCCCCCTTTGAGGCGATATAGGCTAACTCACCGGGCATGGGCCCCAAATGCTGCCCCGAAGTCATCAGGATCACCCTGCCTCCGGGGCGAGAGTCATCATGCTGGGCCCCAAAGGCTTTGATCAGCAGCAGGGTTCCACGCACGTTCACTTGCAGATGGGCGTCAATGTGGGCCGCATCTAAATCTTCTAGGGCCCCCATGAGGCTGTAAGCATGGTTGGCGACCAGTATATCCACCGGCCCAAAACGGGCGCGGGCTGCATCCATCACCTGCTGAGGTGCCTCCGGGTGGGCAAAATCGGCTTCGATAAAAGCGACTGATGCGCCCTCCGGCAGGGCAGCCCGGAGTCCACCGATCCCGCCTGCATCCGCGCCCCACGGCTGCCCTTGATCATAGGCTGGCAGGGCTTGAGCAAAGACTGATGCGCCCCGTTCCAGAAGGCGGCGCATGATCGCAAAACCGATGCCGCGCTGACGGCTCACCCCGGTTATCAGCGCCACCCGGTTCGCCAGCGGTAGAGGTTCAACTGTGGTTGGGGTCATGGTGAGGATCACTCCGATCTGACGGCCAGCGCCGGTTGAATCCGCCCGATGCGCAGCGCTGGATAAATGCCCGCAAGATGGGCCGCAACAAGGGATACGGCCACCGCCTGCACGTAAAATTCAGGGCGAAGCTGAAGCTGCAAGGTCCAGCCGAAGCTGCGCACATTGATGATGTACACTAGTACCCACGCCAGAATCGACCCCACAGGCAGGGCCATCACCCCGGCCACCGCGCCCATCAAGCCCGTTTCCATCAAGGTGACCTGAAATAACTGACGGCGAGTCATGCCGTTGGCCCGCATGGTTCCAAATTCGCGGGTACGTTCAAGCTGAAGGGCTGAAAGCGCCGAAAGGATGCCGATGAAGGCAACCACAGTTGCCAGCAAGTTTAAGGCGGTGGTGATCGCAAAAGTTTGGTCAAAGACCACCAGCACACTGGCCCGAAGCTGCTGATTGCTGGACACGATCAGTTCATATTTGCCCGCAAAGGCTGCCTGAAGGTTTTTGATCACTTCCTCCAGACTTGCACCGGGTTTGATGAAGGCCGCCGCATTGGAGATCATCCGATCTTCATAAAGGTTGTGGTAAACGGGCATCCGAAGCAGCACTGTCCCCTGATCGCCGCTGTAATCCACCATGAAGGCTGCGATGGGGAAGGTGTGTTCACCCTTGTCAGTCACAAGGCTGATCTGCTGCCCCGCACCGATAGGGATTCCGCGCTGGCGGGCGAAGGTCTCACTGACCACCACAGCCCCTTCGCCCAATGCCGCCCACACCGCGTCATAATCGCCCAGCGCCCACACAAACATCCGTTTACCTTCGGAAATGTCCACATCGATCACAGTCAGGTAGACGGGCAGTGGGTCACCGACTCGGATGGCATCAGCGTGACGCACCACCCCCACCCGATCAATGCCCGACACTGAGGCGATCAGCGCGCCTACAGACGGATCAATGGGCACATCCTGACGGATAGCCGAAATCGAGGGTGGGCCGATCAAGATGTCGGCACGGATGGTGTTTTCGAGCCACACCTGTACATCACGGCGAAAGCTGCCCACCATGGCGCTCACCCCTACGATGACCGAGACCGCCACCATCAAGGCGGCCACCGCGACGGAGGTGCGGCTTAACGAACGGATGATGCTTCGGGGCGCGATCAAGCCCAACACGCCGGCCGCGGCCCCGGTGATCGGGCGCACAAGGTGCATCAGGACGAGTGATACCACCGGGGTGAGCAGCGAAAATCCCAGAATGATCGCAAACAGACCCGCAAAAGACAGCGCTAGTTGATCGGTGCTTAGAAGGGCAAATGCCCCCCCGACGATCACCAGCCCAATCACGGTGAGGGCGGGCACAGCACGACGCACTTTGGTCTCTATGTCGCTGCGTTTGAGTGCCCCCGCTGGCGGTGTTGTGGTCGCTTCATAGGCCGGGATCGCTGCTGCCAAAAGGGCCGCCCCAACGCCTATCGCCAGTCCTTTGATCAAGCTCAGGAGAGGTACTTCCACCCCCCGCACACTGACCGTAAAGTAAAGGCTGCTTACGGTCTGGGTGACCAGAATCACGGCCAGACGGCCCATGATCACCCCCACCACCAGACCGATCAAAGCGCCAATGATGCTTAACAGCATGGCCTCCACCAGAATCATGCTGAAGATCTGCCGACGGGTGACCCCAAGGGCCCGAAAAATCCCCAACACCGGACGGCGCTGCACCACGGAGAAGGTCACGGTGTTGTAGATCAGGAACATGCCCACCACCAACGCCAGCAAACTGAGCGCGGTCAGGCTTAGGTTAAAGGCCTGAGTCATCTGCCCTACAGCGCTGCTTTTGGCCGCGGCAGGCTGAAGGATTGCACCGGGAGGTAGGATCGCCCTGATCTGGTTAAGCAGGGCCTCCCCGTCCTCACCTTGAGGGATAATCAGGTCAATATTGGTGAGTCTGCCCTTCATGCCCAAAAGTTCCTGCGCGGCACTGACATCGGTGATCAGCATATCGCGCAGCCCTTCAGCGGTGAGGTCATCACTGGGGCGCAGCAGCCCTGCGATCTTGACCGTGTGCCGAGTCGGGCCGTAACGTACCGTAAAGTTGTCCCCTTCTTTGAGACCATACTGGGCCGCCAGCGACTCGGCCATCAAGACCGTATTGGGTTCGGTCAAAAACGCGGCCATGTCCGCGGTGTTGGTATTAGAACCCACACCCAAATTGAGATAGCCCCGAAAAGGCGCTTCGGCAAAGGGATCGATCCCAAAGATTCGTAGGGGCTGCGAACCCAGTTCAAGGGCCTCAACATAGGCCGTCACCACCGGCGCGGACTCGCGCAGGCGCAGATCAAGGCGTATCTGGCGGTACAGATCACTGGGCACACCACCCGGGCCAGCCACAATCTGGTGGGTGGTGCGCCCGGTGAGGCTCTCGGTGAAGATGCTAAAAGCGCGGGAGGCGCTGGTATTGGCCAGATCAATAGCCACCATCATGGCCACCCCAAGGGCCACGCCCAAGACAAACATCACACTTTGAAAGGGGCGGCGGCGCAAGGTACGAAACATCACCCGCCACAGAGAATCGGGCAGGGGGGAGAAGGGTACATTCATCGTGGCTGAGCCTTCGCTTCGGCTTGGGTTTCACTCACCAATTTGCCTTCGTGGATGTGATAAACCACATCAGCAAGGGGCACCACCTCCGGGTTGTGGGTGGCCATGATCAGGGTGCGCCCCAGATCGCGGGTCAAGGACAGAAGCAGTTCCAATACGCTGCTGCCGGTCTCCTCATCAAGGTTCCCGGTGGGTTCATCAGCAAGGATCAGGAACGGCTCATGCACAAGGGCCCGGGCAATCGCCACCCGCTGCTGTTCGCCCCCAGAAAGCCGATCCGGGTAGGTGTGGGCCCGCCCGGCCAGCCCCACCTTTTCGAGGAGCTTCTGAGCGCGCTTCTGTCCTTCTTTTTGACCTTTGCTCCCCCGCAGTTCATAAGGCAGGCTCACGTTTTCGAGGGCCGTGAGGGTAGGGATCAAGTTAAAAAACTGGAACACAAAGCCGATGTGATCACGCCGAAAGAGGGTGAGTTCGCGCTCACTGAGGCGGGTCAGGTTGATGCCCCGCACCCAGACCTCACCACCGCTGGGCACATCAATGCCCCCGATCAGGTTGAGCAGGGTGCTTTTGCCGCTGCCGCTTTTGCCCAGCAGCACCACAAAATCCCCTTCCGTGATCTCCGTGTTAAGGGCGTGCAGGATGGTGCGGTCAACGCCCGCTTCTTGATAAATTTTGCTCAGATTGTGCAGCCGAACGACGGTTTCAGGGCGATCCGAGGCGGCTCTGGGGGGCATCCCAGCAGGTGTCAAAGTCATGATGAGCCTCAATTGGAGTCGATGTGGTTGAGACCATTTAGGTCTGTGAAATGAATTGTACAAACGTGAGGCTCGATCTGCCAAGCAGGGTCAACAAACGGGGCACAGCATTTTCCCTGAAAAATTGAGCTGTTAGTGGGACGTTTGAGGGGTCTACCTCTCGAAGTCTCGATTCCCCCTTCTCCCGCACGCGGGCGAAGGGGGATAGGGAGATGGGGGTAAACCTGAAAATAGCAGGTCAAACCTTCGGGATAACGCTTGAAGTGATCAAACTGAGGCACTCACCCCGGATCGCGCTCCAACACTTTCAGGTAAACAGGCGGGACCTGATCAACCAGCCATACCCCATTGTCAGAACGGAAAAAGAGGTGACCATCACGATGCATCTGCCCCGTATTGACCTCAAGAATCACAGG
The DNA here is from genome assembly GCA_014879835.1 of Anaerolinea sp. Classification (GTDB taxonomy): domain Bacteria; phylum Chloroflexota; class Anaerolineae; order Aggregatilineales; family UBA2796; genus UBA2796. The sequence continues at coordinate 36,846 of JACSRJ010000239.1, read as the reverse complement.
CTTGCCGTGTCGCGCCCCAACCTTGAGCGCAGTCTCAACGTCGGCGGAGAGGTGTACATGCTGGCGATTCATGCGCGAGAGTCCCTGCTCAAGGATGGACTCCACCGACTTGTGGCCAGTGCCATGATACAGGGTTGGCGGTGGCTCAAGGGACGTGAGTTGCAGATCAACATCAACACTGTGCCCCTGATTGGCCCGGATACGGGTGCGGCTGGGATCAAATGAGAAGCGTTGTTTGTCGTTTTGGGCCACCACTTCATCCAACTCCGCCGGGGTGATTGGAAATTGATGGTGGCGACAAGCGCTCAAAAGCGCGGCCACCTCAACCCATCCCCCCGGCGCGAGGGTTAAACCTAACTTGTGGGGGGTATGGCGAAGGTGTTTGCTCAGGTATTTGCTGATCCGAATCAGGCGCTGCGAGTCCACTGCCAGTCTTATCCTTCCCTGAAAGCCCGCACCCGCGCTTCGCCCTGATCGGTGAGGGTGATCAAGCCGTCTTCGATACGCAGCCAGTTTTGGGTCCTTGCCAGCGCCATCAGGCGGCTGGTTTTGCGCTGCGACCAGTTTAGATGCTCGTGCAGGGTTTCGGGCGCGCATTCAACCGGTGCATTGGGCGACTCTCGATGATTATACACATGGCCAAGCATCAATTGAGTCCCAAAGTTGAGCTGCTGCCAGCGCCGGCGGATCATCAGCGAGATCAGCCCATAGCGGGGTGAAGCCACCCACACCAGCAAAAAGATCAGGAACATAAAGACCACCATCGAGGCCGAGATCGAGACGTTCCACTCGGTGTAACCACCTAAGCCGATGAGTTTGTCTAACATTTCTAGCAGGCGGTTGATCTCAAAGCCCATCAGGTAACCCCGGGCCAGATCGTAACCGCCGATCACCGCCACAATGCCCACCACCGCCGCGATCAGGTACATGCGCCACAGTCGATCCGTAAGCAGGTAGGCCGTGCCAGCGGGGATGATGAAAAACGCCACTACCAGCACCGCGCCCACCGCGTCAAAAGCGGCGACTGCGGTCAGGCTTACCAACGCCATCAGGGCCAGACTGATCAGACCGGGGCGAAAGCCAAAGGAACGGGCCAATGCAGGGTCAAAGGTGCTGAGTTTCAGCTCTTTGTACAACAAGATCACAAAAAGCACATTGATCAGGGCCGCCAAACCCACCGTGATGATTGCACGGGGAAAAAAGATCAACGCTGGGGGGGCATCGATCAACCGCAGCCGCCATGCTTCCGCTGCTGAATAGGTACCACAGTTAGCACATAACGCCTCAAACTGGGCCCGAGGATCGCGGGGGGTGATGCCGCCGGGGGTGCAGTTGAGACAGCGCCGCCCCACTTCCGCTTTGGGGTGTTCCGGGGTGATGATCACCTCATCGCAGTGGTCGAGGCAGTAGCTGTTGGTATTTGCCCACGCCGCGCCGATCTCACCGACCATAACTGCATCGGCATCCAGATGCACATTGGGGATGTAGCGGGTCACCATGATCACCGCTGCCGCAAAGAGGAAGGGAAACACCAGCCCCAGTGCCGCGTCCGCCTTCACCAACCCGGATCGCTGAATGGCTTCGGTCAGGACGACGGTGATCACCCCGGCCGCTGCCGCCCCCACGATCAACCATGGGGAGGATAGATCAGGATCAGCCCCCAAAGCCAGCATCACCAAAAAGGCGACCACAATCCCAAACAAAACACTGTGGCTGATCGCGTCTGCGGTCAGGGCCGACTTGCGCAGCAGCAGGATCACCCCCGGAAGGGCTGTAGCCACGGCGACCAAGCCACCCACAATCAAAGCGACGGTGCGGGGATCACTCAAAGCTGCATTCAACTGCTCAACACTCCAGAAGCGCAGCAGCAGATCGATCACCAAACGTTCAAGAAAGGCCATGCTGTTTTCTCCTCAACCACCAGCCGTAAATCACCCCGCGCCCCGGCGCAAAAAAGATCGAGATCAGCACCAAGATCGAGGCTGCCACGATGATCAGAGGCCCTGTGGGCAAACCCCGATCCGCGCCGCTCAGAACAGCGCCCACCATGCCGGCGACCATGCCCAACAGAGACGAAAGGGTGATCATCTTGCCCAAGGTATTGACCCACTGACGAGCCGCAACGGCGGGCGCAATCAACAAACCCACCATCAGAATCACCCCGGCAAGCTGCAACCCGAGGACGATCCCCACTGCGATCAAGGTTGCCAGCAGCAGATCAAGCCAGCGCACCGGATAACCGTTGGCAGCCGCAAACGCCGGATCAAAGGTGATCAGCTTCAGTTCCTTCCAAAACATCAACACGATCAAGGTGATGGCTGCACCGACTATCCCGATCAACAGAACGTCATTGACGGTCATCGCGGCTGCCTGACCAAAGATGAACTTATCCAAGCCCGCCTGACTGGCATCACCGCGCTTTTGAATGTACGACAAAAGCGCGATCCCTAGCGCAAAAAACGATGCCAGCACAATGCCCATGGCCGCATCTTCCTTGATTCGGGTGGTGGTGGTGATCGCCCGTACCATCTGCGCCCCTATCCATGCCGCAATCCCTGCCCCTAAAAGCAGGATCAAAGGATCGCGCCCTGCCAGCAGAAAAGCCACCGCAATCCCCGGAAGGGCTGCATGGGAAAGGGTATCCCCCATCAGACTCTGCCCTCGAAGCACTGCAAACGTACCCAAAAAACCACTCAGCGCGCCTAAAAGGGCCCCACCAAGGGCAACCATCACAAGGGTGTAGTCAAGATTCATGCCGCACCTACCTGCCCTACCCCAACGTTGAAGTTGAGCCGTCCACCGTAGGCTTTTTGCAAGTTTTGGTCGGTAAAGACCTGATTCACCGGGCCACTAGCCACAATCTCGCGGTTGAGCAGGGTCACCTGATCAAAGTATTCACTGACGGTGCTCAGATCGTGATGCACCACGATCACGGTTTTGCCCTGCTGGCGAAGCTGCCGCAGCAGCTCCACGATGGCCCGTTCGGTCACCGCATCCACCGCCGCGAAGGGTTCATCCATGAAGTACAATTGGGCATCCTGTACCAGCGCACGGGCGAGGAAGGTGCGCTGCTGCTGGCCCCCCGAAAGGCGGCTGATCTGACGGTCGGCGTAGTCCGCCAGCCCGACCTGTTCCAGCGCCTGAAAGGCCCGTGCCCGGTCTGGCTTCCCCGGACGGCGCACCCATCCCATGCGCCCATACAGCCCCATCATAACCACATCCAGTACCGTGGTTGGGAAGTCCCAATCAACGCTGCCCCGCTGCGGCACATACCCCACCTGCCGCCGCGCTTGGTGATAACTGCGCCCAAAAAAGCGCACGTCACCCGCAGCCCGGGGCAGCAGTTCCAGCGAGGCTTTGATCAAGGTGCTTTTGCCTGCGCCGTTTGGGCCCACGATGCCCATCAACACCCCTTCAGGTACCCGCAGATCAACATCCCAAAGGGCGGGTTTTTGGCTGCCCTGCTGAATATACGCGACAGTCAGATCGTTGATCTCTAAGGCTGCATGGGCCAGATTTTCAGAGATTGTTGGGGTCATGGTTGGGGTCATCCTCACTTTTGCTACTGCGCGATCAGTTCTGCTGCTGGTTTGGGCGCTAGGGTTTCTGGGTAAACGGGCAGTTCAACCTCAAAGGAACGGACAATGGTGGCCACATTGTGGGTAAACATGCCGATATAAGTCCCACCGTATTTATCGGGCGCGTCCATCGCATCCGAGTACAGATCGCGGATGCCCGTGCGCACCTTACCTCCCTGTGCTCGCGCCGATTCGATCACGGCTTCAATGGTGCGGTGGGGCACACTGGACTCAACAAAGATCACGGGGATACCGCTGTCCATGATCGCTTTAGCGACCTTCTGGATGTCTGAGACGCTGGCTTCGGCAGCGGTGCTGATACCCTGCACAGCAACAACCTTCCAGCCAAAAGCGGCCGCGAAGTACTGAAAAGCGTCATGGGAGGTGATCAAGATGCGTTTGTCCTCTGGGACGCCGCTCATGGCTTCAAGGCTCCATTGATAAAGCAAATCCAAATCGGCGCTGTATGCCTTGGCATTGGCGCGGTACAGATCGCCGTTGGTGGGGTCTGTTTCGGCCAGCACTTCTGCGACCCCTTCTACGGCCATGGCCCAATTACGGGGATCAAACCAGAAGTGGGGATCATGGGCGCTTGCGCCTTTGGCATCTAGAGTCTCGATCACATACCCTGCATTTTTCACCGGATCGGAGAGCGGGTAAGTACGGATTGAGCGCTCCCCAAGGGCTTCAAAAACCTTATCAAACTGTCCTTCGAGGTGCAGCCCACTGTAGATCACCAGATCCGCTTCGTTCATGGCTCGAATATCGGCTTCAGTGGGTTTGTACAGGTGTGGGTCAACACCTGCCCCCATTAATCCAGTCAGGTTGACCTTATCACCCGCGATGATACGCACCGCGTCGGCCGCTTGTGTGGTGGTCGCAACCACATTGATCTTCTCTGCCTGTGCGGAAACTGGCCCTTCGGCCAGAAAGTTTAGGGTGGCCATCAAGAGTGCGATACAAACGGCAATGGTCTTGAATTTCATCTACCTCTCCATGAATTTTAGGTTAGCCTAAAATACTGAGAGAGACTATACAAAACTTCGGGCAAAATGTCAAGACAGGTTATAGTCAAAAAGCAACAAGGGACATTTTTTATGAGTTTTTCGAGCCACATTAACTTTTATCAGGCCGCTGATCTGCCCGAATTGGTCACCTGCTGGAATGATGCCTTTGGTGGGGCATGGCTTAGCAACGCCCAACAACTGCGGATCATGATCGAGGCTGAAGGGCCGTGTCAGGCACGGGAGCATCTGATTGCACGGGTGAACGGACGCATTGCCGGATTCTTGATCACTCAGATGCAGTACCGAAGCGACTTCACCCCGCATCCATCTGGGAGTATCACGGCCATGGGGGTAGCCCGATGGGCCCAGCGCAAGGGTATTGGGCGTGATCTCTTGGGCAGCGCGGTTGACTATTTTCGGGGCATTGGGGCCAAAGCGATCCGTCTAGGGGGACACACCCCTCGTTTTTTTGCGGGCATCCCCACCAACCTCCCCGGAGCGTTGGATTTTTTCCGAACGCAGGGGTGGCAGCCGGGAACGCTCCATTATGATTTTGTGCGCAGCGTGCGTGATTATCGGATTTCGGATGAAATCGCTGCTCGGATCAAAGCCGAAAAGTTGAGTCTAGAAGCGGCACAAAGCCCTCAGGAAGCCAAACTGGCCCTCACCTTCGAGGCGCGTGAATTTCCCGCGTGGTTGGCCGAACACAGTTATCCTGTAGAGGTGGGTGACTACCATGATTTGCTCATCGCCCGGGACTCGGATGGGCGTATTGTGGGTACCCTGCTGATGTATTCGCCCGATGCGCATCCCAAACGGGGCGATACCCTCTGGCGTACCCTTTTAGGAGAGGATGCAGGAGGCATCAACGCGGTGGGGGTAGCAAAGTCAGAACGCGGGCGCGGTATCGGGGTGGCGCTGGTGGCGCGGGCATCGGAAATCCTACGTGAGCGTGGTGCAGGCAATGTGCTGATTGGCTGGACGACACTGGGTGACTTTTACGGCAAAGTGGGCTATCAGGTGTGGCGCGAATATGCTGCCTGTGTGCGGGAACTCTAAGGTATGGGCATGAAAACGAGCCAATCCGAGGCGCTTTTCCAACAGGCCCAGACGCTTATCCCCGGCGGAGTGAACAGCCCAGTGAGGGCTTTTCGGGGGGTGGGCGGAACCCCACGGTTCATCGAACGGGGGCAGGGCGCGTACATCTGGGATGCGGACGGCAACCGCTACCTTGATCAGGTACTTTCATGGGGGCCGCTGATTTTGGGGCACGCCCCCGAAGTGGTGGTGCAGGCCATCACCGAGGCAGCCGCACGGGGAACCAGCTACGGCGCACCCACCCGCCTTGAAAACGAGTTGGCCGCACTGGTGATCGAGATGGCTCCCTCCCTAGAGATGATCCGTTTTGTGAACAGCGGCACTGAAGCCTGTATGAGCGCCCTACGCCTTGCCCGGGCCTATACGGGACGTGATAAGATCATCAAGTTTGAGGGTTGTTATCATGGACACGCCGATATGCTTCTGGTGCAGGCGGGCAGTGGGGTAGCGACCCTCGGCCTGCCCGATTCGCCGGGGGTGCCTGCTTCGACCACAGCCCACAGCCTCACCGCCCCCTTCAACGATCTAGGCGCAGTGCAGGCACTATTTGAGCAGTATCCCCATCAGATTGCAGCGGTGATCGTGGAACCCGTCGCAGGCAACATGGGCTTTGTGATGCCCGAACCAGACTTTTTGCCGGCGCTGCAAAGTCTGTGCCGCCATAATGGGGCGCTGTTTATCCTCGATGAGGTCATGACTGGCTTTCGGGTGGCCCTTGGAGGGGCGCAGTCCCTATGGGGGCTTGACCCTGATCTGACCTGTTTGGGCAAGGTGATCGGCGGTGGTCTGCCCGTTGGGGCCTATGGGGGCAAGGCTGCGATCATGAAGCAGGTCGCGCCAGCAGGCAGCATGTATCAGGCGGGCACGCTCTCCGGCAACCCACTGGCGATGGCCGCAGGGCTGGCCACGCTTCGAGTGCTGCGGGGTGAAGGAGTCTTTGAAGCCATCGAACAATTGACCCACGCCCTGTTGGAGGGATTAATGGATGCTGCTCATGCTGCGGGCATCTTGACACAAGGGGGGCAGGTGGGCACCATGTTCGGGTTTTACTTCCTCAAGACGCCCGACGCTCAAATCAAAGATTACGCCAGTGCCAAAGCCTATGCTGATCCGGCGCGGTATGCTCGCTTTTTTCATGCGATGTTGGAGCAGGGGTTTTACTTTGCCCCCAGTCAGTTTGAGGCAGGCTTCATGAGTGCAGCCCATACCGCCAGTGATGTTCAGTCCCTGCTTGCGGCGGCCGCCGCAGTCTTTCAGACGCTGGCTTCTGGGTGAGCGGTGGATACCCTCAAGTTTCCCTGCCAGAAGCGATTCTGCCATCGGGGCCGGACTTGTCCTGTCCGCGCCGGACGCCATGAACGGCATCCCTACGAGGAATCCGGGCGACCACATGGGGTCGCCCGTCCGACATTATTTAGGCGGTTTGAGCCGATTCGAGCAGTTGAATCGCCTTACTGATGCGTCCTAGTACGGTATCTCGCCCCAGAATTTCCATCGACTCAAAGAGTGGTGGAGAGACCTTCTCACCACTGATCGCTACCCGAATCGCGCCGAACAACTGCCCCGGCTTGACTCCCATCGCCTCGGCCAGAGGGCGCAGAGCCGCCTCTTGGGCGCTGTGGCTGAAGTCCGACAGTCCGGCCAGCAGTTCCGCAGCGCGGCGCAGCCCTTCTAGGGTCTGAGGGGCGTTCATGCCCTTCTGGATCAGATCCGTTGGGCTGTTGATGGCGATCTCCTCCTTAAAGAAGAATCCGGCCATACCTACCACTTCATTCAGTAGTTTGATCCGCTCCCGCACCAGTGGAGTGATTTTGAGCAGAGTGTCCGCGTTCACTTCCAAACCCGACCTTTCGAGTGGTTCCCGAAGACGTTTAGCCAGCGTCTCATCACTCATCAAGCGGATATACTCACCATTGAGCCACTGAAGCTTTTTGACATCAAACTTGGTGCCGGTGTTGGTCATCCGCTCCAATTCAAAGGACTGGGACGCTTCCTCTTTGGAGAAAACCTGAATCTCCTCACCCTTGTCATCGGTTTTACCATAGTTCCAACCCACATTGCAGAGGAAGTTGGTGAGTGCTTCTGGCAGGTAACCACCTTTGATGAAGTAGGACATGGCTGCTTCGGGATGTTTACGTTTGCTGATCTTACCCCCATCAGGGTGCAGAATCACCGGGGCATGGGCAAAACGTGGTGGTTCCCAGCCAAAAGCCTGATACAGGATCACATGCAGGGGAGTGCTAGCGATCCATTCCTCAGCGCGGATGACGTGGGAAATCTCCATCAGGTGATCGTCCACCATATGTGCCAGATGGTACGTGGGGTAACCATCGGATTTGAGCAGCACTGCATCCTGAAGGGTGTCATTCTTGACCCGGATGATACCCCGTACCATGTCCTCAAAGACGGTCTCGCCTTCTAACGGAACCTTGAGCCGGATCACAAAGGGGCGCCCTTCAGCATCAAAACGGGCCCAATCTTCTGGGGTAAGGTTCCGTGCGCGCCGGTCATAACCGGGGGGCAGCCCATTGGCGCGTCGCGCAGCGCTGATCACTTCCAATTCTTCGCTGGTTTCGTAGGCACGATAGGCTTTGCCATTCCGCACCAGCCAATCGGACCACTGGCGGTAATGCTCGAGGCGCTGGCTCTGTACATAAGGGCCAAATGGACCCCCGATGTCGGGGCCTTCGTCCCAATCCAGCCCCGTCCAACGAAGCCCTTCGGTGATGCTTGAATAGGACTGCTCCTGAGTGCGTTTCTGGTCGGTATCCTCGATGCGTAAGATGAACTTGCCCCCATGCCGGCGGGCAAAAAGCCAATTGAACTGGGCGGTACGCACCCCCCCAATATGCAAGTCGCCCGTAGGACTGGGCGCAAAACGGACGCGGACAGGACGCGATTCGGTCACGCTGATCACCTCAATCTTGGTGCTGTGGTCATCTCTTCTTTAGCGCATTATACGCTAGGGCGGATGAGTCTGTCAGGAGTCAACCTTGGTTACAGCCCCAAGTGATCCTTCAAAAGGGGTATAATCAAGGGGTATTTTCGCCAGTCATGGGTGAGCCTGTGAGGGCGTGATCACTGGGTGTAATCCATTGATACGCCCACAGAGGCTCTCACGCTATAAGGAATTAAAGAGATGTCCAACTTTCAGTTTCGTAAACTGGGACGATCCGGGATAGAGGTCAGTCCGTTAGGTATGGGCTGTTGGGCCATTGGCGGATTATGGAAGTGGCTTGATGGACAGGGTGGCTGGGGAGAGGTAGATGACACCGAATCGATTCGAGCAGTACATGCCGCATTGGATGCAGGTGTCAATTTTTTCGACACTGCGGCCAACTACGGAACCGGTCACAGTGAACGCATTTTAGGGCAGGCCCTCGCGGGGCGGCGTTCACAGGCTGTGATTGCCACGAAGTTTGGCTTTAAGGTGAACGAAGTGGAGAAGCAGGTTCGTTTCCACGATCATCCCGATGATGTGCTCAAAACTGTGCGCATGGATTGTGAAGCCAGTTTGCGCCGTTTAGGGACAGATTATATCGATCTTTACCAGCTTCATGTGTGGGACTACCCGCTGGAGCCGGCTGCGGAACTTCGTGAAACTCTCGAAGCCCTTGTGGCAGAGGGCAAAATCCGCGCTTATGGCTGGAGTACGGACTCGGTAGAAGCTGCGGCAGTATTTGCGCAGGGGGCACACTGCACGGCCATCCAGCATGATCTCAATGTGGTGCTGGATGCGCCCGCGATGCTGGCGTTGTGCGATCAGCATAATCTCGCCAGTGTCAATCGCAGCCCCCTTGCACGGGGTGCGCTCAGCGGAAAGTACACCAAAGAGACCGTCTTCCCGGAAAACGATGTGCGCCGCGATGAGTGGTCGCGTAATCACTTTTTTGCACCTACCCTCGAAAAACTGGAGTCGCTGCGCGAGATTCTGACCAGCGGTGGGCGCACCCTCTCACAGGGGGCATTGGCATGGATATGGGCCCGCAGTCCCAAGACCGTACCCATCCCCGGCATTCGCACGGTGGCGCAGGCCACGGAAAATGCGGGTGCGATGGCCTTGGGCCCGCTGAACCCTGACCAGATGCGTGAGATCGAACGCCTGATCGGGCGCTAACCGCCCTACCAAAAGCGTTCACCAACTTCCCCCTTCACCCTGCCAATCGGTGGGAAGGGGGACAGCACCCACCAAACCAACCGTAATGCGACATTCACAAGAGGAGACCCATGACGATCATCGGCATTGATCTCGGAACCACTTTTTCGGCTGCAAGCCTTGTTTATAACGGCGCGCCGGTACTTCTGCCCGATGGTGATGAGCGTTTGATCCCCTCTGTGGTAGGGGTTGCCCCCGATGGCGAATGGCTGATCGGCACCCCCGCCCTTAATCAGTACGCCCTGTATCCAGAGCGTACTGTGCGCTCTGTGAAACGCCTCATGGGCACCAATCAGGTGATCAGTTTGGGCGGCTATGATCTCTCACCCCATGAGATTTCGGCATTGATCCTGCGTGAGATCAAACGAATCGCGGAGCTGAATCTGGGTGAAGAAGTGCGCGATGCGGTGATCACCGTGCCCGCCTACTTCAATAATGCGCAGCGGACTGCGACCACCCTTGCTGGTGAACTGGCAGGCTTAAATGTGGCTCGGATCATCAATGAGCCAACGGCTGCGGCGCTGGCCTTTGGACTGGGATCACACGACAACCAAACCGCGCTGGTGTATGACCTTGGCGGGGGTACCTTTGATGTGTCTGTGGTAGAGATCATGGATGGGGTGATCGATGTTCGTGCCAGTCATGGGGACACCCATTTGGGTGGGGATGACTTTGATCTGCGCTTGATCGAGTATCTGGCCCGCGAGTTTGAGGAACAGCATGGGATCGATCTGCGCCCCGATCAGCGGGCCATGGCGCGTTTGCAGCGTGCTGCAGAGGGGGCAAAGATTGAACTCAGCAGCCGTATGTACACATGGGTGCGCGAAGAGTATCTGGCCGAAAAACGGGGCGTACCTCTTCATCTAGAAGTAGAGATCAGCCGTGAACAGTTTGTCTCGCTCATTCATGATCTGCTGCTGCGCACCACCGAGTCCATTGACCGGGTGTTGGAGGATGGCGAGATCGAAACCCCCGACTCGGTGCTGTTAGTGGGTGGCAGCACCTATATCCCCGCTGTGTGGGAGTTGGTCGCGGAGCATACCGGGGTTCAGCCCCGGCAGGATGTGCCCCCTTCGGAGGCGGTGGCCTTGGGCGCGGGCGTTCAGGGAGCAATCATCGCAGGGGATGCCATTGACGCCATTCTCGTTGATGTGACCCCGCACTCATTGGGGGTGGCAGTAGTCAACTTCACCTATGCTGGGGAGCCGATCCCCGACAGCTACAAGGTACTCATCCGGCGCAACAGCACTATCCCCGTGATGGTGGAGGAAGTGTTCTCTACTGTCAACACTGGGCAATCCAGCGTGCAGATCGAAGTTTATCAGGGGGATCATCCGGTCGCTTCGCAAAATACCCTCTTGGGTGAATTTGTCTTTGACGGTTTGGAACCTGCCGACGAAGAGGATCTGATCCAGTTTCCGGTGCAGTTTAACCTTGATCTGAATGGGATTTTGCAGGTGACCGCCACAGATCGGGCTTCGGGCAAACAAGCGGGGATCACTGTGCGCACCAATCACCGCCAGATGACACAGGCAGAGATTCAAGCGGCAGCAGCGCGCCTCCCGGTCACGGTTGAGGATCAGGAGGACGCCGACTCCGAGGCGTTGTACGATCAGGCAGAGGAGCTTTTGGAAACCGCCGAGGTGCAGTATGAGGAAACGGGCAGCCCTTCGCTGAGGGAGGTCTCTGAGCAACTTCGGCAAGCCCTTGATGGCGGTGATGATGAGGAGGTTGTCCGTTTGGTGGAAGTCCTCTCCGCATTGGTGGAATCATGATCGGAACCACCTCCAGTCCTTTGTTGCCTTCTTTTTTCCGCCCCAACGCAGTTAAGGTGGCGCGTGCTCTGTTAGGAGCGGTACTGGTGCGCCGCCTTGATGACGGGACCCGCCTCAGCGGGCGGATCGTGGAGACCGAATCCTACACCGGGCACGATGATCTGGCCTCCCATGGGCGGGTGCGCAAGACACCTCGCAATTTACCGATGTGGGGCGCACCCGGCCATGCTTATGTGTACCTATGTCATGGAATTTACTGGCTTCTGAATGTGGTTGCAGAACCACAAGAATCCCCTGCGGCAGTCCTTATCCGGGCGCTGGAGCCGCTCGAAGGGTTGGATCGCATGATCGCCCATCGGGGCAAAAAATCCTCCCTGTCCGATCTCACCCGCGGCCCCGGCCGGTTGAGCATGGCGCTGGCGGTGACGGGGGCGCACAATACCCTCAGTTTAACCGATCCTGCTGGCGGTCTGTGGATCGAAAAGGGAATCCACTACCCCGATGATCAGGTGATCACTGCCCCCCGTGTAGGCATGGGCAAAAATGTGAGCGAACCTTGGTACTCGATCCCGTGGCGCTTCTGCGTGCGGGATCACCCTTTTGTCTCTGACCCTCGACCAAAATTAACAGCACAGGAGTGAAGCAGTCATGGGCGTATTAGACGGCAAGAATGTACTGATCTTTGGGGTGGCCAACAAAAACTCGATTGCGTGGGGAATCACGCAGGCACTGCACGACGCTGGTGCCAAGATCGGGTTGAGTTATGCGGGCGGAGTCCTCAAAAAGCGGGTCATGCCGCTGGCGGAGAGCCTCAATATCGACTTCGTGGAAGAGTGCGACGTCCTTGATGATGCAGCCATTGATCGGGTCTTTGAGAAGGCGAAAGCTTACTTCGGGGGACGCCTTGATGTGATGGTACATGCGGTCGCTTTTGCCACCCGCGAAGACCTCGAAGGTAAATTCTCCAACACCAGCCGCGCCGGTTTTGGGACGGCGATGAATGTGAGCGTCTACAGTTTGGTGGCGCTGGCCCAGCGCGCCCGTGCGCTCATGACCGAAGGGGGCACGATCCTCACCCTCACCTATTATGGCTCTGAGAAGGTCATGCCTCACTACAACGTGATGGGGGTGGCCAAAGCCGCGCTAGAAGCCAGTACCCGGTATCTGGCCTACGATTTAGGCGCACACAATATCCGGGTGAATGCGATCTCACCGGGCCCGATCAAAACTCTTTCAGCGGCGGGAATTCCGGGTTTTCGGGATATGCTCCGCTTTAGTGAAATGGCTTCACCCTTGGGGGCAAATGTGACCATCGAAGATGTGGGCGCAATGGCTCTGTGGCTTTGCTCCGATGCAGGCAAGATGATTACCGGACAGACCCTCTACATTGATGGGGGTTACAGCATCATGGGGCTGCCTCTTGGGGCACTGGAAGCCCTCGAAAAGAAGCAGGACGAGCCGCCTAAGGAGTGATCGGGGTTCTGGACTCTCAGTCCCCCTCAGGAATCCGATTCCCCCCTTCGCCCCGCGTGCGGGCTGAGGGGGGGTGAGCGGCGATGAGGGAAACCCTGAGCAAAGCAGGTCAATTTTTTAGGACAAAGGCTTAATCCTCAAATTTCAGGGGCTTCACATGCCAGATTTCCTCGCAGTATTGACGCATCGAACGATCAGAGGAGAAGAATCCGCTGCGGGCGGTGTTTAGGATGGACATTTTGGCCCACCGTTCCTGATCGCGGTAAACGCCCTCCACCTGATCCTGCGCCTCAATATAACTGGGGTAATCAGCCAACAGCAGATACTCATCGTGATAAAGGAGTGAATCAATCAAGGGGCGAAATACCGATTGATCACCGTTGGAGAAGTACCCACTGGCGATCAAATCTATGGCGCGTCTAAGTTCAGGGTGGCGCTGGTAGTAATCCACTGGGCGGTAGCCGTTCTCCTTGAGCGCGAATACCTGTTCGGTGGTTAAACCAAAGAGGAAGAAGTTCTCCGCCCCCACATGCTCCCGGATTTCAATGTTGGCTCCGTCCAGTGTACCCACCGTGAGCGCTCCATTGAGGGCAAACTTCATATTGCCAGTGCCAGAGGCCTCCTTGCCCGCCAGCGAGATTTGTTCAGAGACATTGGCCGCAGGGTAGATGATCTCTCCCCATGTCACATTAAAATTGGGCACGTAAACGACCTTCATGGAGTCGTTCAGGCTGGCCGTATGATTCACCACCTGTGCCACACTGTTGATCAGCTTAATGATCAGTTTGGCTGCATGATAACCGGGAGCAGCTTTAGCCCCAAAAATGAAGGTTCGGGGCACAAGGGCAAGTCCGGGATTATCCTTGTGTCGGTTGTACAGGGTGATGATATGGAGCACCTTAAGAAGTTGGCGTTTGTATTCGTGCAGCCGTTTAACCATCACATCAAAGAGCGAGTCGGGGTTCACCTGTATTTCTAATTGGCTGTGAATGCGTCCCGCAAGGCGCTCTTTGTTCTGTTGTTTGACCTGCTGCCATGCCCTTCGGAACTGGGCGTCACCAGCCAGCGGCTCCAACTTTGTCAGTTGATCAAGGTCTTTGAGCCACCCGCCCCCGATCTTACTGGTAATCAGGTCTGCCAGCCCGGGATTGGCGATCTTCATGAATCGCCGAGGGGTCACCCCATTGGTTTTGTTGTTGAAGCGCTCTGGGAACATGGTGTAAAAATCATGCAGCACCCGCTCTTTGAGCAGCATACTTTGCAGTTCGGCCACCCCATTGATGCTGTGGCTGCCTACACAGGCAAGATACGCCATCCGAATCTGCTTTTCTTGCCCCTCCTCGATGATCGACATGCGTCGCACCCGTTCTTCATCACCGGGGAAGCGCGTCCGCACCTCGATCAGGAAACGGTGGTTGATCTCATAGATGATCTCAAGATGACGGGGCAGCAGCCACTCAAACATGCCCACGCTCCACTTTTCCAGCGCTTCGGGTAGAAGGGTATGCTGGGTAGCTGCAAAGGTGCGGGTGGTGATGTTCCAAGCGCGATCCCAGTCAACACCGTAATCGTCCACCAGCATCCGCATCAATTCTGGAATGGCGATCACTGGATGGGTGTCGTTTAACTGAATGGCCACAATGTCGGGGAAGGTATCCCAATCGCTGTTTTTGAGCTTAAAGCGGCGGAAGATGTCTTGCAGGGAGCAGGCCACAAAAAAGTACTGCTGTTTCAGACGCAGTTCTTTGCCCTGAAGGGTATTGTCGTTGGGGTACAGCACCTTGCTGATGTTCTCTGAGGAGGTCTTTTGCGCAACTGCCTGCGCGTAATCCCCCACATCAAAAAGCTGGAAGTCAAATTCTTTGGTGGCTCGGGCTCGCCACAAACGCAGCATGTTGATGGTTTTGGTCTCATAGCCGGGTACAAGGGTATGGTATGGCTCCCCCATGACCTTTTGGGTGCCGATCCAGCGCACCCGCAGCCTCCCCTGATCGTCATGGTAACGCTCGGTATACCCCCCAAATTGGACTTCGACCATATCATCCGGTTGGGCAAACTCCCACGGGTTACCATAAGTGAGCCACTCGTCGGGGCTTTCTACCTGCCACCCATCGCGGAAGGACTGGCGGAAGATGCCAAATTCATACCGGATGCCGTACCCCAACGCGGGGATGTCGAGGGTGGCCAGCGAATCCATAAAACATGCGGCCAAACGCCCTAAACCACCATTACCCAATCCCGGTTCGATATCGAGTTTCAGAATGTCATCCAAGCTGATGTTGTACTCGGATAGAGCCTGCCGCACGATCTCGGTCATGCCAGTGTAAAGCAGGTTCTGAGACAACTGCTGGCCCATCAGGTATTCAGCCGAGAGGTAGTACACAAATTTGGGATTCTGCTTCCAGTAGGTATCAACGTTTTTTTGCCAGTTGTACATCATGTAGTCGCGGATAGCGTGGGCCACCGACATGTAAATATCGTGTGGTGAGGCGGTATAAACGGCTTGTCCGCGGGTGTAATAAAGGTTGTCAAAAAGGGTTTGTTTGAAGGCTTCGGGCGTCCGGTCTATCTTGGTGACGTGTCCACTTAATTGATCCATCAGTTTTCACTTCCCACAATTCACGGGACGAATGCCTCTCAGTATACGCTTGTGAGCCAAACCGGAAAAACTAGGGTGATCTTTTGAGGCAATTTCAGAGGTTTTGACTCACACACCTTCCATGTTCTCCCGGTTGTTTCCCTAACTGCCTATTTGCAAAATGGCGGATTTCTGTAACACTTGACCCGCAATGCACACACAGGGAAAAGAGTTTCATGACGCGGCTGGTAATCGTAGAATCGCCGACCAAAGCAAAAACGATCCGAGGTTTTTTGCCCAAAGGCTACCGGGTAGAAGCGTGTATGGGGCATATCCGTGATCTGCCCGAAAGCGCCAGCGAAATCCCCGAAGCAGTTAAGGGGCAGGAGTGGGCGCGTTTGGGGGTTAACGTCAACAAGGCATTTGAGCCGCTGTATGTGATCTCCCCCAAAAAGCGCAAAGTGGTGAAGGAACTAAAGGATGCCCTCAAAGAGGCAGAAGAGCTGATCCTCGCCACAGACGAAGACCGCGAAGGGGAAAGCATCGGCTGGCATCTGGTGGAAGTCCTCAAGCCCAAGGTAGCCATCAAACGGATCGTATTCCACGAGATCACCCGTGAGGCCATTCAGGAGGCGATCAAGTCACCGCGTGGGGTGGATCAAAAACTGGTGCGCGCTCAGGAGACCCGCCGTATTTTGGATCGGCTCGTGGGGTACACGGTTTCACCCTTGCTGTGGAAAAAGATCGCGCCGGGGCTTTCAGCAGGACGGGTGCAGTCGGTGGCGGTGCGGCTGTTGAGTCTACGCGAACTCGAACGGCACGCCTTCCACAGCGGTGTGTACTGGGACCTAAAAGCCACCTTAAGCGCCCCCAGTGAACCCCAGACTCGTTTTGAGTCCATGCTTCAATCGGTGGGTGAGGTGCGGGTTGCGACGAGCAAGGACTTTGATGAAGCCACCGGCAAAATCGCCAAAAGTAAAAAAGTCCTGCTGCTGGATGAAAGTTCTGCGAAGTCCCTTCGGGAGCGCCTGATCAAAGGACTGTGGGAGATTTCTGAAGTGAGCGAGAAGGATCAACTGCGTAAACCTGCGCCACCCTTCACCACTTCTACTTTGCAGCAGGAGGCAAACCGCAAACTGCGGCTGTCCTCACGCCAGACCATGCAGATTGCTCAAAAACTCTACGAGAACGGTTATATCACCTACATGCGCACGGACTCAACCACCCTCTCTAAAGAGGCGATCCATGCCGCCCGTCAGGCGATTAGTACCCGTTATGGGGCGAATTTTCTTAGTCCGCAGCCCCGTCAGTACACCACCAAAACTAAAAACGCTCAGGAGGCCCACGAGGCGATTCGCCCGGCGGGGACGACCATGCCGACCGCAGAGGAACTAGGGCTTCATGGCACTGAAGCCGGACTGTATGACATGATCTGGAAGCGCACCATCGCCAGCCAAATGGCAGACGCTCAGTTAACCCAGATCACCGCACTGATCACCGTTGAGGATGCAGTCTTTCAGGCGCAGGGACGGCGCATCAACTTCCCCGGCTTTTTCCGGGCTTATGTCGAAGGCTCCGACGATCCTGACGCAGCCCTCGAAGATCGGGAAGTCCGGCTGCCCCCGCTGGCAGTGAAGGATCGCCTGACCTGCCGCGACTTACAGCCGCTCTCGCACGAGACTCAACCCCCCAACCGCTACACCGAGGCCAGCCTTGTGCAGACCCTTGAGCGTGAAGGCATTGGGCGTCCCAGCACTTATGCGACCATCATCGGCACCATCCAAGATCGGGATTACGTGATTAAACAGGGTAACCAACTGGTGCCTACCTTTAAAGCGATGGCCGTCAATGGGCTGCTGGAACAGCACTTTCCCGATCTGGTTGATACCAGCTTCACCGCCCGGATGGAGCAGGCCTTAGATGATATCGCAGAGGGTGAGGCTCAGTGGCTGCCCTACCTTGACAGCTTTTATCGGGGTGAAAAGGGTCTGAGTGAGCAGGTGAGCCAGAAGGAACGGGCCATTGATCCCCGTGAAGTGGTGGCTATGCGCCTTGAGCAAATCAGTGCCAATGTGCGTGTGGGGCGTTTTGGTCCTTATCTAGAGCAGCAGATTGGGGATGAGGTGGTGCGGGTTTCCCTACCGGAATCGATGCCCCCGGCGGAGCTTTCCCCAGAGACTGCCCTGAAACTGCTTCAGAGCAAGGACGAGACTCCCAATGCGCTGGGTAAACACCCCACCACAGGTGAGCCGATCTATCTGCTTAATGGACGTTTTGGCCCTTATGTTCAGCTTGGGGACGGTGCTGAGGGAGGCAAACCCAAACGGGCCTCACTGCTCAAGGGCATGAACCCGGAGGAAGTAACCCTCGAAACGGCGCTGGCACTTCTGAGCCTGCCCCGTACTTTAGGGGTTCATCCCAACGATGGGCTGGAAGTGGTCGCGGCGGTGGGGCGTTTTGGGCCCTTTGTGCGCCATGGTGAGGAGTTCCGCTCACTGGCGGTATTTGATAACGTCCTGACCATCGATCTAAGCCGAGCACTAGAACTGCTGAGCCAGCCCAAGAGTGCACGGGCACGAAAAGCACCAGAAGCGATTCGGGAATTGGGCACACACCCCAATACGGGGGAAAAGATCACGGTTATGGATGGGCGTTTTGGGTACTACCTCAAGGTAGGCGAACTCAATGTCACCCTGCCCAGAGGCACCAACCCAATGACCATCTCAATGGAAGCCGCCCTGCCCCTGATCGCGGCCAAAGCCGCAGAGCCACCTAAAGCCCGCAAAACACCCTCAAAAACGAGCAAAAAACCTGCGGCCTCCAAACCAACCACTAAAAAGCCGGCGACCAAAAAACCGGCCAA
This sequence comes from Anaerolinea sp., assembly GCA_014879835.1. Lineage (GTDB taxonomy): Bacteria > Chloroflexota > Anaerolineae > Aggregatilineales > UBA2796 > UBA2796. The sequence continues at coordinate 18,318 of JACSRJ010000239.1, read as the reverse complement.
ACCTACGAGCACCGGAGCTAAAAAGACCCCGGCCACCACCTCTAAAAAGAAGGGGTAACCGGGGACAGCGCTTCATTCTGATAGTTCTCAAGTGCCTCAGTCCTTCGGCTTGACTGAGGCACATTTTTTTGCACAGTTTGTCTTGCGGCTCTTTGTTTTACTGCCCTGCCATCGCCATCAACCGTTTGATCCGTTCCTCGGTGGGCGGATGAGTGCGGAACAAGCCCGCCAGCGCGCCCGCGTGCAGCGGATTCACGATGTACAAATGCGATGAGGCCGGGTTAATACGTGCAGGGGCTTGCCCCGCTGCGGCTTCCAGCTTTTGGAGCGCACTTGCCAGCGGCACAGGATTGCCCAGAATCTGGGCCCCGCCTGCATCTGCGCTGAACTCCCGGGCCCGCGAGATTGCCATCTGGATCAGGGTCGCCGCCAGCGGCGCCAAAAACACCATCAGAATCCCGCCGATCATTTGGAGGGCCGCTGCACCCCCGCTTTGGTTGTCTCGATCTCCGCTGTAGCGACTGCGGCTCATGCCACCGGACAAAAGTGACCACTGGGCCATGTTCGCCAGCGTGGTGATCGCCCCCGCAACCGTCGCTGCGACGCTGGCGATCAGGGTGTCTCGGTGTTTAATGTGGGCCAATTCGTGGGCAATCACCCCGGCCAATTCCTCAGTGGTCAGGGTCTGCATGATCCCCGTTGTAACCGCCACCGCGCCCTTATCGGGGCTGCGTCCAGTGGCAAAGGCATTGGGCATCGCGGTATTGATCACATACACCTTAGGTTTGGGCAAATTGGCCCGTGTGGCCAAGGTCTCGATCATCTGATGTAGTTCAGGGGCTTGAGATTCCTCCACGGGTTGGGCCCCATTGGAGGAAAGGGCAATCGAATCCGAGAACCACCACGCGCTCAGGTTGGTCACCGCCGCCATGATCAAGGCGATGATCATCCCCGAACTGCCCCCCAAAAAGTAGCCAATCGCCACCATCAGCCCGGTCAGAGCACCAAGCAGAATAACGGTTTTGGTGAGGTTTTCGGAACCTTCCATGATCTTGTTGTTCATTTAAGCAAAATCCTCCTTTAGGTCGTTGAGGTATTTGGAGTCGTGGGCATTTTTGACCATCCACGCTTGCGTAAGGTCTTGGCGTATTTGCTAAATACGTGTACCCAAGTGGGGCTGAGACGGGTTTCTGGGATCGCCTGCAGAAGCGCCTGACCAAAACTCACCGCATCTTCAAAAGGTGCGATGTTTAAGATCGCCCGTCCCAGTTCAAAAGGGATATGGGCATCGGAGCCAACCGTCCCTAGTTTGCCCCGCTGGGCTGCAAACTGTTGGGCTTTGTGGTTATCTTCACCATAAATACAGCGCGCATTAAAGGTCTCAATGGCATCCACCTGATCGATGATCGCCAGCAGATCCGCCTCTGCCCATGCCCCCTTACGCAGGCGATCATAGGGGTGTGAGACACTGATGAATGCCCCTTGATCACGCAGTCGTTTGATTGCCTCTTGGGGGCTGAGCCGCGCCGGGATGGTCTCTTTCACAAAAAAGGCCAGCAGTTCCCCCTGCGTGGTCATGATCTCCTCACCCACAATCACCAACTCTGGGGCAAGCTTAGCCATTGCCAGCGCCCCTTCGGCCGTGTTGTGATCGGTGACCGCCACCTTGTTAAGGCCACGCTTTTGGCAGGTTTCCACAAATCGTTTGAGGGATGTGAGGCAGTCTTGGGAGTATAGGGTATGGCTGTGCAATTCGATACGCCACTTGGTCATCGGCATTTAACACCCATTTAAATGATGTTTAACCTCTCCCTAAAACCTGTTATAGTTTAGGACGGTATTCTTAAAGTGGAAATGGGATTGTACCACAGAGAAAAACCTATGGGTGCCACTGACGACACCAAAAACGACGATCAACCCGGAGTTCGGCACGAAGATGAGATGAGTGAAGCGGGTCGAAAACTCCTCGCTTATCATTTTGCCCGGATGCTTCAAGAAGAGCCGAAGGTTCACACCGGCGGTGATCCTGAAGCGATCCACGATATGCGAGTGGCCATTCGCCGCATACGCAGCATGATTCGGGTCTTTTTGCCCTTCTACAACGCCTCCGTGATCAAACCGCTCAACCGCCATCTGCGGGAGATTGCCCGCGCTTTGGGTGAGGTGCGTGATCTGGATGTCTTTCGGCTCCGTCTAGAGGACTATATCGCTACCCGTCCAGAAGCCGAACAAGAAGGTTTGCAGCCCGTCCTGAGCGACTGGACAGCCCGCGAAGATGCTGCTCGTGCGCCGCTTTTACGGCTGCTTAACAGCGCGGAGTATCGGATTTTTCTGAGCGACTTTCGAGAGTTCGTTCAGACCCCATACTTAGGGGCACGGGAGGACGACGACCCCAGTTTGATGCCCAACCGCGTCCAAGATACCGCCCCCCGTTTGATCTACGATCACTATGGGGCAGTGCGCATTTATGAAATGCACCTAGAGCGGGCCACTCTTGATGAGCTTCACATGATGCGCATTGAGACCAAACGTCTGCGCTACACGCTAGAAGCCTTTCTGGAGAGTTTGGGCGATGAAGCCTCAGAAGTTCTCGATGCGACCAAAACCCTTCAGGATTTTCTGGGCAATCTTCAGGATGAGCGGGTCGCCGTGTCTATGCTCAGCCAATACCTTGAGGCCAACTTCGACGAGGATAGTATGATCACACCGGGAGCACAGGCGGTACGGAATTACATCACCATTTGTTATGACCGAATGCAGACCCTACGGGAGCAGGTTCCCGAAGCGTGGCAGAAGTTCAACGCACCCGAAATTCGGCGTGCCTTGGCATTGTCCGTGGCCGCCCTTTAAAAGGGCGTAAGGGTGACCAAGACTGTGAAAATCCTAAGAGCAGTCTCCGCGAATCCAGCTCTCACAAGATCGAGGCTGTGGGACGGTGGACAGCCGCGAGTTCGCGCCACGCTCCCCCTAGACGGCGCATCCCTTCCTCAATTTGATCCGGGGGGTGCGCCGTGAAGTTTAGGCGCACATAGTAGGCGCTCTGAGGATCAGAATCATCCGTGTAGAACATGGCCCCAATGGCAAATGCAACTCCATGTTGGATCGCGCTTACATAGAGTTCAGCGGCCGTTGGACCCTCCAAAGGTAGGCGCAGCCACAAGTACATACCACCTGATGGTTCATCAAAGATAGTACCTTGGGGTAGGTGTCGATGTACCGCCGCCATCACCGCATTACGGCGCTCACGGCAGGCACGGCGCACCCGATCCAAATGCCCTACCAATGCCCCACTCTGCAAAAAGTAGTGCATTGCCCGTTGATTCAAGCCGGGGGTGCAAATATCTGCGGCCTGTTTGACTCGTAGGGTGCGCTCCCATGCGCTGCCCTCAGTGATCAGGTAGCCGATCCGGGTTCCGGGCAGGACTACTTTAGAAAAGCCGCTGGCGTGGATCACAACACCATCCTCATCAAGCGCCTTGAGCGGCGGTGGTGGGTCGGAGCCATAGTTCAGCTCGTGATAAACGCTGTCTTCCAGAATGGGGATTCCTTGCGCCCCCGCGATCCGCAGCAGGTGGCGACGTCGGTGCAGCGACATGACCGTCCCGGTAGGATTGTGGTTGGTGGGGGCAATATAGATCATCCGGGGCTTATGGTTGGCGATGGCGTTTTCAAGGGCATCCATGCGCATCCCCCCCTCATCCATATCCACCCCTATCACCTGCACCCGCCGTATTCGGGCCAGATCAAGGATGCCCAAGTAGGTGGGGTTGGTGGTGAGCAGCACGTCCCCTTCACCCAAAAGCGCCTGCATGGCCAGATCAAGGGCCTGTTGGCACCCCCCCGTGATCAACACCTGTTCAGGTTTACAGCGGATTCCCAACGTCGCGCTGTATTCACTCACCGTCGCCCGCAGCGGCGGATAGCCCTCGGTCTCCTCATAAGCTACCGCTGCGGCCCCGTCCCGCGCCAACACATGATTGATCGCGTTGTGAATAGCGCTCACAGGCAGGAATTCTTCTGCCGGGGTGCCACCACTAAACGCGATGATCCCCGGCTGCGAGGCCAAGCGGTGCATCGTTTGGGCGATGGGGTTGGCGGCTACTGAAGGCAAGGCACGGGGATCATTCTGGCGCTCTGTAACCCCGGCCACAAAGGTTCCTCTGCCGGGGTGGGCCTCCAACAGCCCCATTTCCTGAAGTTGGGTGTAGGCGCTGACCACGCTGATCCGGCTGATCTGGAGCGCATCCGCCAGTTCGCGGGTTGGGGGCAGTTTGTCGTGGGGTTGGAGCGCACCCTCCCTGATCTGATCCTGAATCAAACGGATCAACTGCCGGTAAAGCGGCTCCGGGCTGTCTTTTTGGAGAGGTAAAACGAGTGGTTTCATGAGGCCATTATAACCAAGGACCACCATATCAGACCAATGCCGATAACAAAAAGGGACGTGCTTGCACATCCCTTTTGAATATCACAAAATTGTGGTTCGTCTAACTTGCGGTCTGAGTCTTGGCTTTGTCGCGGGCTTCGGTTTCATCTGCAACCAAGGTCAGACGCTCTGTTAGCCCGACCATCCGAAACAGCTTTCGGTTGTGCGAATTCAGCCCATAAGCATACACCGTGCGCCCTGCCTGAACCGCATCCTCCACCAGACTGATGATCAATCCGATCCCGGCACTGTTGAGATAATCTGTGGAGGCAAAATTAAAATTAACAACCTTCACTTTGGCAAAGGCCAACTTGTTATAGGTCTCGTATGCGACTTCGCGGGTCTGGGCGGTCACATCACGGGGAAAGTCCATAAACCCGATCTGATCTTCCTGACGCATTCCTACTTCCCCAACCATGATCGTTACTCCCCTTTCGTCTCACCCTGACCGGATTCCGCTTCCGGTTGCAAATAGATGGTCATTCGCACCTGATTTCCCCCTACAGGCAGCCGGGAAATCTCCACCTTATCCATCAATTGGGTGATGAAGAACATTCCCCATCCTCGGTTATGTTCTTCGGTGCGCCCCGGCTTAGGGAACTCATCGGGCATAGGGGTTAAACCCTCATCAGTCACATTCACTTCAAGACGGTTGGGTGCGGCCGTAAGCAGCACCGTCACTGAAGTTGTCTTGTCCTCACGGTTGCCATGTTCAATGGCGTTCATGCAGGCCTCTGCAACTGCGGTTTTGAGGTCCTCGATGCGGTCAGTGCTGAATCCCATTTCTTCAGCCACCGCAGCCGCAGCGTTGCGGGCGACCTTTTCATAACCGAGGGTACTCGGCAGGAAAATCTCTACCCTGCCCTTGTTCTCCAACTCTGAATCAGGAATCATACCCATCCTCCCCTTTTTTAAAGGAAACCACAGCCAACAGTGGTTGTAAATTCCGAAAATGACTCAAAAATCCTGAGGTCTTGCGAGGGGTCCGCCCGCAATTCACGACTCCCCTCGCACCGCCCATCCTAGTTCTGAGCGCAGTCCGCAAGGCGCGGGGCCCCATCTTTGATCGTAGGCAGTGCACCCGGCGCAAGTGATTCGGGCACTACAGCACCCTCACCCACGCCCGTATCGAGGGTTTCCCCTGCCAGTGCACGCCAGATCGCTTCGAGACGGGTGCTGACCTCTGCTGGGACGCTGCCTTCAGATTTGTGAAACGGCGCATAAGCAATACCGCAGTTCGCGGCTGTCAAGACGATCTCGCCCGGTTCAAACTTGCCCTCAATCAGGTTTTTGACAGCCGTATAGACGCCCGCATCAACCCCTTTGACTGCGCTCGTCAGAATTTTGTCGCTGTTTGTACCGGTGGCAAAGGTGGTGTTGAACTCATCCTGATCGACCCCGATCACAAATACCCCCTTACCGGCCGCATGAACGATGGCGCTGGAACCCGTCAGTCCGCCCGCACCAAAGATCACATCGGCTTTCTGGGCGATCATCTTATCCGCCTCTGCATACCCCTGCTCTGCATCGGCAAAGCTGGTGGTGAAGACCGAGAGCGCGGTCACATTGGGGTTTACATATTTGGCCCCATTGATGAAGCCCGCTACGAAACGCTGCACTGGCGGAATCTCCACCCCAGCCACCACCCCAACCACGTTGGACTTGGTCATCAGACCCGCCATTGCCCCCGCCAAAAACCCGCCCTGATCTTCGCGGAATTGAATGCCCACAAAGTTAGGATAGGCTTCTTCAAACGTGAAGTCCACCCCGATGAAAGTCACCTCAGGGTACTTTTTTATGGCGGCGACCGTTGCATCCGCCATTTGGAAGCCCACCGTGATGATGATGTTGTGCCCTTCGCTGATGAGTGCCTCAATATAGGTGTTGTAGTCTTTGTCCTCAATGGACTCGCGGGAGTTAAGAGTCAGACCAAAGTCGCGGCTGGCGCGTCGTGCGCCCTTATAGGCCAGCTCGTTAAACGTCCCATCATTAATCGTTCCTTGTTCATTGGTCACCAGCCCTAGTTTGTAATCACTGCGTAGTGTGACTGTGGGGGTTGGTGTAGGGGGTGCGTTGTTCCCCGTACAGGCAGCCAGCATCGCTGTCACCACCAGAACCGTAAGCATGACGAACAAAGATTTACTAAGTTTCATTGTGGGCACTCCTTGAATTTTTGGAATTTGATCCTGAGAGACCATCTGAACATGGATAGGTGTTACGCGCTTGTCCTCATCCCCCAACAACCGCTCGCCGGAGAAGGGGAAATCGAGGCCTTTGAGGGGGAAGCCCCCTCAAACTGCCCCTCAAAAGGGGTTGTGCTTTCTCTGCCCCGTATTTTCTCCCCTCTACCGCGTGCGGTAGAGGGATCGGGGGTGAGGGCAAACTTCGCACCGCCCACTTCTTAAACGATTTCTAAATACTCGCTCAAGAGGCCATGGATGCTGGCTTCAGGGGTTCTGTTGCTTTAACTTCAAGCGCCTTCATGATCACGATGGTGATGTCGTCCTGAGCATCCAGCCCATCAAGATGCGCCCGAACTGCCGACAGGATCGTATCTGCGACCCGTTCAGCGCTCACATCTGTGGGAAGGGTATTGAGCAGCTTTTCAAAGCGGTCATAACCAAAAATCTGGCGATTGCGGTTCTGGGCCTCAATAACCCCATCGGTCAGGAAAATGATCATCGATCCGGCCGCAAGTTTGACCACTTTGGGGCTGTAGGATGCCGTGCCCGAAGCCCCCAATGGATAACCTGCCACATCGATCTCGGCCCAGCCCGCGGGGTTGCGTACATAGGGCGCAAGCATCCCGCCTGCGGCCAGTTCGATCAATTGGCTGTAGGGATCATAAACCGAGATCACCAGACCGCTGGTCATCCGATTCTGCTTCATCCGTTCCAGCAGGCGTGAATTCAACTCTACCAATAGATCGGCGGGGGAGGGGTTGCGTAAGATTTCATCACGCAAGGTGGTGGTGATCACCGCCATGAGCAAGGCTGCGGGGATGCCTTTGCCGCTCACATCACCCACCGCCAAACCCAGACGTCCATCCGGCAGGATATAGTACTGGTGGTAGTCACCGCTGACCTGTCTCGCCGGAAGCGAACGGAAAGCAAACTCAATATCCGGGAGCGGTGGCGCTTCCTGCGGCATAAGACTGTTCTGAATGGCGCGGGCCGTCTCAAGTTCGGTTTGATAGGCCTCAATTTCTACTTCATAAGCGCGGGCATTCTGGATGGCCACCCCGGCTTGATCCGCAAATGCCTGAACCACGTCGGCATCATCGCCGGTGAAGTGCCCTTCGGTCTGGCTGTTGATGTTGAGCACCCCTACCGTCTCTTCACGCACCCGTAGGGGAACACCCAACCAAGCGCGAATCGGGCTGCCCACCAAAGGTGACCAGCGAGAATCCTTGAGGGTGTCATTGATCACCACAGGACGACCGGAGTCTAACACCAGTTTAGCCGCGCCCACCTCCCGCATGGTCAAGTTCTGGCGCTGATTATCCGGGATAGTGAGTCCTGTCTCGGCAGCGATCTGCATCGCCTGTTTATCCTCACTCAGCAGCAGGATCGAAGCGTTATCATGGGGCATGATTGCGCCCAGATTTTCGAGAATGCGTCGCAGCACAATGTTCAAATCAAGGCTCGAATTGAGGGTGCGGGAAATGTCCAGCAGGGTATTGGCCGTATATCGGCGGGCTTCCTCGCGCCGGCGTCGGGCGCTTTCCCGGAGTAGGTAAACACCTACCAGAATCCCAAACAAGACCACAAAAGTGATCACCCCGATCCCGAACAAAAAGAGCGAGTTCAGGGTATCCTGCACGATCAAGTTTGCTTCAGTGATGGTGCGGCTGAGAATCAAAGAGAGCGAAGCAACCCCGCTGCGATCCTCCGTAAAGGCTGTGTAAACGGGCACCACAATCGACAAGCGATCTTCTGAGGGGAAATTCTGGATGAGGGTTGTCTCAACGATACTCAGGAACTGTGCTGTCCCACCTCGGAACTCCGGTTCCGGCCGATGCTGATAGATTCGAGTTCCAAAACGGTCAAAAATCCACACCTGCCCAGTTTCGCCTAAATCAATGGTGGCAATATTGGTCTTTAGAAAAGCATCAATATCTAGTTCAAGGGCTAATAATTCAACCCGGTTTAATCCAGCCACAATGGGCATAACCAGCAGATATGCCACTCCCGAACCCGATGAACGGCGGGTAAACTGCACCCCCCGTCCTGCGATCAATTGTTCAGTAGTTTCTGGGCTGATTACCCATGGCAGGGACTCATTGGCCTCGATCAGCGCATTATAGCTTTCAGGGTAGGCATAACGAGGCACCCCTTGGTTATCAATACGCACGATGGCCTTCAGCAGCCCCTTGTTTCGGTCACCCACTTCACCCAGAATGCGCATCGCCTCCTCACGCAGCCCGGTCATGGACTGCACTGCCGGCCGTGCGGAGAGATTGATTAATTCGTTGGCCAGCGCATTGAAGTAATTCTCCAGTTCTCTGGCAAGGGATCCCGCCAGCAGCTTCTGCTGCTCCGAGTACTGGTTCTGGATCGTTTGGGTGATCGTCTGAGCGGGGATATAGGTGATGACCCCGATTAGGATCATCAGAATCAAAACCGCAGCAACCACAATGGAGAGGCGCATTGTGGTACGGCGATCCGCAAGTAAGCCTCTTGGGGTTTGGATACGTGCTGTGGAAGTAGTCGGCTGGGTGGTCAATGCCCGCTCCATAGATGAGTTGCCGGAGATAAAGGGATTATATCATGGGCTACTGTTACGATGTAAAAAACTCGTATACACAAGTTCACAGAATTTTGCAGGGTACAATCTCGTACATTATGCCTAAAAGTCACCCTAACCATAGGGGCTTGAGAGAGACATGGGGATGATGGTGATCGTCGCAGCGCTCATCGGAGGGACGGCCGCGTTTTTGGCCTTTCGACGCGCTTATTTGCCGTGGACTGCTTTGCTGGACTGCGTCACAGGGTTGATCTTGGGAGCGATTATCGGAGGTCGTGCCCTGCATGTAATCCTTAATGAGATCTACTTTCGGGTTCATCCCGACGAGATCATCCGCCTTGACGGGTTGGAGTGGCGCGGCGCTGTGATCGGTGGACTGATGGCTTTGCTGCTGATCGCACACCTTCATCGTCTACCCTTACCCTATGTGACTGACTGGAGCACCCCCCTACTGTCTCTAATGGCGCTTGCAGGGTGTATGGGCTGCACTGCGGGTGGCTGTCTGGTTGGGACGGAGGTGCGCTCACTCGCGGATTTCCCGTCATGGTTGGTGGTTGAAACCCCGGACATCTACACGATCACAGCGCCCCGTCTCAATCTTCCCGGCATTGGCGCTGCCTTGTGCGCCATGATTCTATTCCTCCTCATCGCCGCGTTTGAGCTGCGACTTCTCAAAGGAGGGCGGATGGGGTTGTGCCTGTTATGTTTGGGGCTTGTGATGGGCGGCTTAAGTATCTTTCGGGCGGAGTATGTGCCCATCTGGGGAGGGCTGCGAGCAGATGCAGTCCTTGATCTATTCCTTGCAGGTTTTGGCTTGGGCGCATTGTTGTGGTCACAGGTAAAATCGAAGGGGCAAGTAAGTGAGCAGTTGCCGCAGTCCCCATCATGGGAGGTTAGAAAGTGAAAGTCACCGTTGGATTAGCCCAATTTGCCCCCAAGATTGGGGATATTACCCACAATTTGAAGCTGCATCTGGAACACATTCAGGCGGCCAAGGCGCAGGGCGTGAATCTACTTCTGTTCCCGGAACTGTCCCTTACCGGGTACAACCTTCAAGACTTGGTTTATGAAGTGGCACTCACCCCGGACAGCCCTGTTTTCCGCCCCTTGTTAGAGGCAAGCGCCGAGCATAACATGGATTTGATGGTGGGCTTTGTAAACACCGACAACCGGGCGCGATATTTCATCGCGGCGGCTTATCTTTCCGGCGGCAAAGTGACCCACATCCACCATAAGGTGTACCTGCCTACCTACACCATGTTTGATGAGGGGCGCTATTTTGCATTGGGTGATGATGTGAAGGCCTTTGACACCCGCTTTGGACGCATTGGCATGTTGATCTGTGAGGATTTTTGGCACGCTTCACCACCTTACTTACTGTGGCTGGATCGTGCTGATCTGCTGCTCTTTCAAAGCGCCAGCCCCGGTCGTGGTCTGGATGCTTCGGATCGGCTCAGTTCCTCACGTTGGGTGCAGTTGGTTAATCAAGCCTATGGCAGTTTGTTCACCAATTTCATTTTGCACTGCAACCGGGTCGGTTACGAGGACGGACTAAACTTCTGGGGTGGCAGCACCATCGTTGATCCTGATGGCGAAGTGCTGATCACGGGCCCCCTGCATGAACCCGCCCTGATCGTCAAGACCATCGATCTGAATCAACTACGCCGAACCCGCAGTCGTTTGCCTTTGCTGCGCGATGAACGTACCGGGCTGCTCACCCGCGAACTCATGCGCATTTTAGGGGGCACACCCTCATGGCCTGTAAGTGAGCGTAAGTAACGCTCCTTCCAGCAGAAACTCATTTCCGCGCCACAAGCGGAGGTTTCCCCCCAACGAGATAGGGGTATGGCACGCCATATCTCAATTGGGTTCAATTGGAGTTACTCAAGGAGAGTTTGAGAACGCAGTCTCTCAAAATAATCCCCCTGAAGCCTTTAATTACTCTTGGATTCTGGACAGTATCTGTGGTATTTTTAGGGTTCAGGCACATCCCACGACGAATCTGCCCGATTCACTTTTAGGAACAACGCAAGAAAGGTCTTTATCCACATGGCGAATGTAGCGATCACCGTTGCAAAGGGCGACGGTATTGGCCCGGAGATTATGGACGCCTGCCTATTTATCCTCAAGGAAGCAGGCGCACGTATCGACATCGAAGAAATCGAGATCGGCGAACAAGTTTACTTGCGGGGTAACAGCGCGGGCATTGAACCCGGCGCGTGGGACTCACTGCGTCGCACCCGCGTCTTTTTTAAAGCGCCCATCACCACCCCTCAGGGTGGCGGTTATAAAAGCCTCAATGTGACCACCCGTAAAATGTTAGGGCTGTATGCCAATGTGCGTCCCTGTGTGGCCTATAATCCTTTCGTGCGCACCAAACACCCCGGCATGGATGTGGTTATTGTGCGTGAGAATGAGGAAGACCTCTACGCTGGCATCGAACACCGCCAGACCGATGAAGTCTACCAGTGCCTCAAATTGATCAGCCGCCCGGGGTCAGAAAAAATCGTGCGTTATGCGTTTGAGTATGCCCGTCAAAATCAGCGCAAAAAGGTTACCGCCTTCACCAAAGACAATATCATGAAGATGACTGATGGGCTGTTCCACAAGGTCTTTGATGAGATCGGTGTGGAGTATCCTGATATTGAAAAAGAACACTGGATTGTGGATATTGGCGCGGCAAAAATGGCTGATACCCCCGAAGCCTTTGATGTGATTGTGCTGCCCAACCTGTACGGAGACATTCTCTCGGATGTGGCAGCCCAGATCGCAGGCTCAGTGGGTCTGGCGGGGTCTGCCAATATCGGCGAACATGCGGCCATGTTTGAGGCTATTCATGGTTCTGCGCCGCGCCGCGCTGGGCAGAATCTGGCAAACCCCTCCGGCTTGTTTTTGGGTGGGGTGATGATGATGGTCCATATCGGACAGCCCGATATTGCCGAACTGATCCACAACGCTTGGCTGCGCACCATTGAGGATGGGGTTCATACCTATGACATCTTCAAAGAAGGGGTGAGCAAAGAGAAGGTGGGTACCAAGGAGTTTGCCCAAGCGGTGGTGGCTCGTCTGGGCAAAAAACCGGAGCAGTTAAAGGCGGTTTCCTATGCCAAGGGCAGCACCACCACCCCTAAAGCTGCCGGGGTTGCAGCCCGTCCTCGCGCCCGGAAGGCCACCGTCGGCGTTGACGTATTTGTGCAGTGGAATGACCGTGATCCCAACGCCTTTGGGAAAATGATCGAACCGCTCAGTGGTGATGGACTCAAGTTGGGCATGATCAGCAATCGGGGGCAGAAGGTATACCCTGATGGGATGCCCGAAACTTTCTGCACCGATCACTGGCGCTGCCGGTTTCTGGCAGAAGGTGAGGCCGTCCAGCACAGCCAGATCGCAAATCTGCTAAGCCGGTTTGCGGCTGCCGGGATCGACTTCATCAAGACTGAAAATCTGTGTACCTTTGACGGGGAAATCTCGTTTTCAGGTGGTCAGAGCGAATAAACGAGTGCTGCTTTGCCTTTGTGCTGCGGCAGTTTGATGGTTGTACTTTTCATTCGGGCGTTGTGAATGTCCGGACTTTGGGGGAGGGGTGATCTTCCCTCCCCCACCCAAACCCAATGATCCCCGCTCACCCAGAGAAAGATCCACACGAAAGGAGCGCCTCCCATGCAAAATCCTCTTTTCCGCGCCGCGATGAACCTCGTTGAGCGCAACCTTGTGCCCGATTCCCTCATTCGTTTAGGCACTCGCACCCTGATCGGGCTTTCGTCCCGTCAGATGTCCATGAATGGGGATGCGGTGAAGCAGGCCGAATATCGCCGCATCATGATTGAAGAACTCAAACGCAACCCCATTGCAGTTCACACCACCGATGCCAACCAGCAGCATTATGAACTTCCCACGACGTTTTTTGTGCAGATCTTGGGCAAGCGGATGAAGTATTCAAGCTGCCTTTACCCCACTGGACAAGAAACCCTCGACGAGGCCGAGGAAGCGATGCTCAAGCTGAGCTGTGAACGGGCCGAAGTTCAAGACGGTATGGATATCCTTGAATTGGGCTGCGGTTGGGGATCATTGTGTTTGTACCTATGTGAGACCTATCCCACAAGCCGGGTCACGGCTGTTTCCAACTCCCGAACCCAGCGTGAATATATTATGGGAGAGGCAGCCAAACGTAACCTAACCAATCTCGAAGTGATCACTGCCGATATGAACGACTTTACCACCGACAAGCGTTTTGATCGGGTGATGTCGGTGGAGATGTTTGAGCACATGCGGAACTATCAATGCCTGATGGAGCGGGTGGCGGGCTTCCTCAAGCCGGGTGGTAAGCTCTTTGTGCACATCTTTTCGCATGTGGGACAACCCTATATGGTCAATACCGAGCGAAACTGGCTGGCGCGTTTCTTTTTTACAGGTGGGGTCATGCCCTCTGATGATCTGCTGCTCTATTTCCAGCGTGACCTGATTATTGAGGATCACTGGCGGGTGAATGGTTCGCACTATGCCCGCACTTTGGAGTCATGGTTACAAACCTTTGATCATAAGATCGAGGCGATACGCCCTATCCTGAGGCAGACTTATGGCCCCAAAGATTTGACCCGATGGATCGTCCGGTGGCGGCTGTTTTTTATCGCCTGCGCGGAGATCATGAACTATCGCCGGGGCAATGAGTATGTGATTTCCCACTACCGTTTTGCCCGCCGCTGAAAGTACAATCAACGTAATCGAAAAGTGATAGGCTGAAACCAAACCAATAGAAACCAATGCAATCTAAAAAACGTAAGCTCAGATGGCATCAAACCGGGTTAGCGCGAGGGCTTGGGGTAGGGATTCTGATCCTGCTTTTGGCACTACCCGCAGCGCTGCCCAATATGCTCACCCCTTCATCCATTATCCTCACCTCCACCCCCATCGACGATCTGGCCCGACCGCTGCCCGTCGTCCCTGCGGGCGGAACTCCCATCCTTCCTACTGGAACTTACTTTCACCGCACGGGCATCTTCTCCTTGCCCAAACTTCAGGACTGGGAACTGCCTGCTCAAACCCCTGAAGAATTGGTCTCCCCAGTGGGTAACTCCACCCGGATGCGCGCTGGCACGATGTTCAGTAATTCCAATGCCGCAAGTGTGATTCATGCTTTTGTCGAAACCGATTCTCAGGTGAAGTTTGCCAGTCTTGATGACCTTGACCTGTATTACACCCCAGAGATTCTCAATGGGGCGTGGGCGCACTACAGCAGTTGGCGTGAAACAGGGCGTCAGCGTCAGAATGATCAGTTTGTGATCAACTTCGAACTGAAGTTTGAAGAATCAACGTATCTGGGACGTCAGATCAGCCGTTTGCAGCAAATTGGGGAGCAGACATGGTTGATGGTCATGCGTCTCGTGGTGCCGAGTAACAATCCCGAACTTCTGGAGCGCCTTCAATTCATCCTTCTCCCTCAATACCGGATGTGGACAGAGTCCCTCAGCACCCCGCTCGAATGGAACACCATCAGCACCTCAGGTTACCTGATCCGCTACCCGCTGGATTGGCGGCGGGCTGATGGCAGTGTGGGGCGACCCTACACCCTTCAGGGCAAGATGGGCGCTCAGTCCGTAACACTGGTCACAATGGGGCAGCCCGGCACTCTTTTGACCGGGGAGGAATCAGCGCGGGCATGGGTAACTCAAAATGTCTCCCGAAGTGAGATCAAAACGGTTCAGACGGTGAACCGCGCCAATGCCTTTGGGGAGGGCTACTTCATCTCCTACACCAGTTCTGATGCCGATGGCAATGCTCGCAGTGGGGCAGTGATGCTGCTCAATGGGGCTGATGGGGCGGTTTACAGCGCTAACCTCCAGATTGCTGGCTCCAACCGTGATCTGCTGGCAGAAAGCGGGCTTTCGGCGGATATCCAAGAAATCTTTGAGTCCTTCACCGTGACTGCATTCGCTCAGGAGAATCGGGCCGTTCCCACCGCCACCCCTACGACTACTCCTTGACACCCCTGACCGTAACCACCCCTGACCGTTCTTGAATGCCATCTAAGGGGCGAATCTTCAACAAGGTTCGCTCCTTGTGTTTGGTGAGACCCCAGTTTTGCAAAATAACGAACTGATCAATAATGAATATTTGTCCTGTGCTGAGCACACAGGGCAGTTGACAATTTCCTACAGGCAAGGAAAGAAGGTCGTTACATGAAACCCCTCCATCCTCATCAAACCATTCGGCTTGGACTTATCGTATTGCTTTTATGTTTAGTGGTAGGCGGTGCAGTTTCGCCCGTCGATGCACAAGACCCCGGTCTGCCCGGAGAAGTTGTGCTTGCAGATCTGCAAACCCCACGGGGCATCGCCTTTGATGGCGCGGGCAACCTCATTGTCTCGGTGACGGGCAATGGTGGCGAAACCGCTCTCACCGTTCCGGGGATTGAAGACCCAACAGTCCCAATGGAGATCAAGGCAGGTTTGTCCGGGGCGGTTTTGTCAGTGTCCAGCGATGGCAAATCAACGCCGCTGATTCAAGGGCTGCCCAGCTATGCAGCGCCTACCGAAACGGTTGGGCTGTACCGGGCCATCCCAAAGGGTGAATCACTTTGGCTGCTTTATACCTCACTGGGATCGGGCTTCTTCTGGGGTGATTCCATCGTTGAACTGGACGCCAAAACGCTGGCGGTGAAGCGGGTAATCAACCTCACCCCCTTTGAAGCGGCCAACAACCCGGACGGCAACGAGATTGACAGCAATGTGGCCGACATTGCTTGGACTGCCGATGGTACCCTGCTGATCGCTGATGCGGGGGCAAACGCGCTCCTCTCGTGGACGGAGAAAGACGGCTTGGCGGTGGTGACTGCATGGAAAGAAAATTCCGTGCCCACCTCAGTTGAAGTTGCAGCCAACGGGGATGTGTATGTGGGTTTCCTCGGTGAAGGTCTGGCTCCGGGCGCGGGCAAGATCGAACACTGGTCAGGCGGGGCCCTCAAGGAGACCTTCCCCGGTCTAAACGCTGTGACCGACATCCTGCTTGATGGGGACAAACTTTACGCAGTGGAGTTGTTCCTGATCACCGAACAAGGCCCGGGCCCCGGTCGGGTGGTGATGGTTGATGCCAGCGGCTCTACCCCGGTCGCTGAAGGACTGCCCGCGCCTTTTGGGATTGCCAAAGGCCCTGATAATGCCCTTTATGTCTCCTTTGGCACCATTGCCTTCCAGCCCGGAATGACGGGCGGCGTGATCAAACTCAAATAAGTTCTGACAAGTCCTTTGGTGAACCTTTCTGAGGGGAGACTGGCAGCAGTATTTCCCCTCATAAGTCATTTGAGAAGTGGGTGGCGCAAACTTTGCCCTCACTCCCACGACTACTGCGAGGTGCCCGCTCCCAACCGTCGAATACAGCTAGGAGAGGGGTGAGAACCATTTGCAGGGGGTCCCCACAACCCCAGATTGGGGAGTCTGAGGGGTTTACCCCTCAAGAATTTGCTTCCCCCCTTCTCCAGCTTGGAGAAGGGGGGTAAGGGGGGATGAGGTCGAAACGCGCAGGATTACTTTTCAAACGGTCACTCAGATACCCAAACATCACAACCCAGAACATCATCAGGTACACAGGCAGCTTGCCCATGCGCAAATTCACCATATTTTTGGCTTTAGGGGCTCTTTTTTTGAGCACGATTGGCTGTACGTTTTCGGTCATCGGCAAGGTATTCAGCCTGAAGGGGCTTACCCCCGCACCTGTGGCCGGGAACGTTCAACGGGGTGAGCATTTGTTCAAAAAGGGCCAAGACAAAGCCCCGCCATGCCTTACTTGCCACCCGCTGCAACCGGGAGTCTTTGCGCTGGGCCCATCCCTAAAGGGGATTTATGAGCGGGCCTCAAGCCGCGTTCCCGGACTCTCCGCAGACGGTTACCTGCATCAAAGCATTATAGAGCCTCACGCCTACATCGTTCCCGGATTTCGTCCGATCATGTACCCGGATTATGGGAAACACCTCGGCGAGCAGGATATTGCCGATTTGATCGCCTATCTGCGCACCTTTTGAGAAGGAGATGATTCAGGCGGGGAACGCCCGTACTGCGCCTATCACCTCAACCCGCACGGCCTGCCCCGGCGGAACGTGGTGATGGGTATCAAGACGTGCCACCAACCGTGAACCGTCAGGCAGCGCTATCCCTACCCGCTGATCATGGCCGTAAAACTCACGCCAGACGATTTTCAAAGGAGAATGGGGGTCGGGCACAAGGCGCACGTTCTCCGGGCGGATCAGGGCTTCAACCTTGCCCTGCTGGGGATTCCCAAGAGGCAGTACCCCGAAGATACAGGTGAAGGTCTGGCCTTCAGCCTCACCCCGAACGAAGTTGGCCTCACCTACAAACGATGCAACCTCACGATTGGCAGGTTGATGGTAAAGGCGCTCTGGAGTATCCGCCTGAACAATCTGCCCCTGAATCATCACCGCAACAGCATCGGCCACACTGAACGCTTCCTGCTGATCATGAGTCACGAAGATGCAAGTCACCCCTGTAGCTTTGAGGATCGCCCTGATCTCACCCCGTACCTCAGCCCGAAGGGCCGCATCTAAATTGGAGAAGGGTTCATCCAGAAGCAAAATCTCCGGGCGTGGTGCAAGTGCCCTTGCCAGCGCCACCCGCTGCTGCTGCCCACCGGAAAGTTCATAGGGCATCCGCGCCCCCAGATCGGTTAAACCTACAAGGCGCAGCAGTTCCTCAACCCGCGCCGTTTTCTCAGAACTGCTGCCCTTGACCCCAAAAGCGACATTACCCGCTACCGTGAGATGGGGAAAGAGGGCATAATCCTGAAAGACCATACCCACCCGCCGCGCTTCCGCCGGGATACTCACGGACTCGCCAGCGACCAACCGATCATTGATCTGAATCGTGCCTGTATCGGGAAACTCAAAGCCCGCAATCAGCCGCAAAAAAGTGGTTTTGCCGCAGCCGCTGGGGCCTAAAAGGGCCACAATCTCCCCCGCATAGGCTGTTAGGCTGGCGTTCTGCACCGCTCTGCAACCGGGAAAGGTTTTATGGATACGATGGGCGATGAGGCGCGCAGGTTGCGATTGGTCACGCATAAGCGAGTGAGCTAGGCCCGTAGATGATTGTCACGACGTAGGATCAGCCCAAGGGAAAGGGCGGAGACGACGATGATTACCAGTG
>JACSRJ010000281.1 GCA_014879835.1 Anaerolinea sp. | reverse complement strand
AAGGTTCTTGAGGGGGCTTCCCCCTCAAACTGCCCCTTTCGATAAATAGAGGGCAAATAGGTTCAATCTTCGTAAGTCCTACCCTTTTCAAGCGGTCTCTGAGCGGCAAGACCCTCATCCCCCTGCCCCCCCTTCTCCCGCGTGTGGTAGAAGGGGGAATCTAGACTCTGAGGGGTAAACCTCTCAAACACTCCGATCTTGGGGTTGTGGGGACGTCCCCTACACCCCCCGACCGGGGAATTTGAGGGTAGCGCCGTCAATAACAACCCAACTTTTGTGAAGCCCACTCTAGGTTTGCCTCAGACCCAAGCGTTTTAAGGCCCCTGTCCCCTTTCAGACGCCCCCTCAAGTCTTTTGTGTACTCCGGGTACAATCGTAACAGAATGGGGGAGAGTGGTTATGGGATTTCTTTACGACCCGGAAAATATCCTATCCGCAGCGGATCGGGCCCTGCTGGAGCGCTGCACCAGCGCCGACCGCATTGATATTACGCGCTTGATTGGGGAAGGGGTTTCTGGCTCCAGAGTGCTGCTGGCCGATTTTCACTTTGCCCCAGAGTCTCTTCGCAAACACTACAACGGGCCCAACTTCATCAAGATTGATCGTTCGCCGCATGTGCAGGCGGAAGCCGAACGTTATGCACGGGCCCGTCAGGGCATCGAAATCTTTGCCCCTGCGCTGGTTTTGGCGGAGGCAGCTACCTATGAAGATCGGACGGCAGCGATCTATTCCCCTGCGGGCGAATCGGTGCTGCAAGCGGCCTCACTGGCGCGCCTCATCAAGAGTGGGAAGTTTGCCCACGCCCAGATCGGGGCAGCCCTGCGCCAACTGTGTGGGCAAGTGCTAAAAGGGTGGAACAGCACACCGGCACACCGCACCATGACGCTTTATGACGGACTGTTGACGAACCTAAACTGCGGCTCCGAGTCGGGGAGACGTCTGCAAGAGGTTATGACCCTAAAAGCGTCTATCCCCGGCGGTGAGTCCTCCCGGTTATGGCTCAAACAGGCCGGACGCGCCTTACCCAACCCGATCCCCTTTCTGGGTGAAAAGGAACGTTGGCGTGACCTGAAACTCGCTTACCCAGTTGGCCGGGCGCACGGTGATCTGCACAGTGGCAACCTGTTGTGTCGGATGGATCAGCCTGAACAAGTACCCTTCCTGATCGACTTTGCCCGTTATCAAGATCAGGCACCGCTCTTTTTTGATCTGGCCTACTTGGAGATCGATCTACTGCTGACCTACATGCAGACTCACCATGCCAACTGGGCCGACTGGATCGATCTGGAGGAGGTCTTAGGACGCGCCATCACCCCCGATCAGATGCCCAAACGCCCCCTCCCGTTTGCCTTACTGAGCGCGATCACACCGCTGCGGGAGTATGTCCAGTCCGTGATCCGTGAGGCCCCCGCTGGACTTCGGGATCAATTTCAGGCGGCGTGGTGGGGGGCACTGGCGGCAGTAGGGCTGCTTTTTGCCCGCCGGGAGAGCTACCAAGGCAAACCTGAACAGCGGATCACCTTCCTCCATGCAGCGTATGCC
Source organism: Anaerolinea sp. (assembly GCA_014879835.1). Taxonomy (GTDB): domain Bacteria; phylum Chloroflexota; class Anaerolineae; order Aggregatilineales; family UBA2796; genus UBA2796. Next base: position 13,292 of record JACSRJ010000281.1, on the reverse strand, counting down.
CTTGATCAACTGCTGATCGGGGTGGGGATTACGCAAGATGAAGCCCCTGTTCCGTGTGATCTGGAATTGGAGGCGAGGCCGTCCATGCCCACGAGAGTCGCCGCCACCAGCACCCCTTCCCCGGATGTTGATCCCCTCGAACAGATGCTTCGGGATCGGGGGAAGTTTGAGCAGATTGTGGAACTGCTCACCCCTCATTTGGATTCGCTTGCGTCCCGGCAGGCTCTGATCGATCCCTTGTTTATCGGACGGTCTGAAAGACCCATCCTCAATTTGGAAGGCGCGCCGGAGACAGTCGCTTCGCTGGTGGTGCAAAAACTGATCACCTTTGGACAGCTTGAACCGGGTGAACAAGCTCTCGCAGCCCTGCTGCGGGCCCTTCGGGGGCGGGTAGGCATGGAGCGCCAGCGCCGGATCGACGCCCTGATCGCGGTTGTTAATGGGGCCTCACGACTGCCTGAACTCTCGGCGCACTCCTCTGTGTGGCGGGTGATTCCCGGCGGGATTATTCAAATGGGGGAGTCCCGCTTTGCCCATGCGCCGGTTCGGGAGGTGCAGACCCCACCCTTTTACCTTGCCCGAACCCCAGTCACACAGCAGGAATATTCACGTTTTGTGCGTCTTACCGATTATCCCCTGCCCCAAGCATGGGATGAGGCTTACCAATGGGATCAGGAAAAACGACTCCCCCCGAAAGGCAAGGAGAATCACCCGGTGGTGTATGTGAGCGCCGCCGACGCTGAGGCCTACTGCCGCTGGCTCCATGAGGAGATACGCCCCGAACTGGAGACCAAACTCCCCGGATGGCGGATCGCGCTGCCCTCCGAGAGTGAATGGGAGCGGGCTGCCCGGGGCGAGGATGGACGCGCCTACCCATGGGGGGCCTTAGGCGCACCCGCACGCGACCGCTGTAACTTCGGGGGGCACTATGGGGGCACAACAGCGGTGGATCAGTTCAAACACCTGCCCAGTCCTTACGGCTGTTTTGATCTGTGCGGTAACGTGTGGGAATGGACACGCTCCGCCGCCGATGAGGGGCATCGGGTGATCAAAGGGGGCTGTTGGGAGGAGGGCTTAAGTCTGGATACCCTTCATGCGGCATGGCGTGAGATCGAATCCGAGGATCGGCGCTTGGCGAGCATTGGCTTTCGGGTGGCGGTGATCAAAGGTTGAGCGGATGAGGCTCAGAGGGAGATTGAGGCATGTCCGCATTTGAACAGTTCCAGTCCGCCTTTGAGGCGGAGTTGAATCAGCTTTGGCAAAACGTGAAGCGCAAAAAACGGGAAATCTGGGAATTGATCCGCGATCAGGTCAAGTCTGAAAAAGACTTCAAAGCCTTTTTTGAAGCCTATGAGGAGCATTTTCGCCCGCTTCAGGCACGGGTGGGCGAATTGACTCGCCTTCGGGCGACTTTGAACCATCGTCTTCAAGGCGACTCGGTTGGTCTTTATGCCCCTGAGGAGTCCGATCCCCTGCCTGAGGAGGGTGAGTCGGGCCGCACTGAGGAGTCTTTACCGCGCCTTCGGGGGGGCAGCATCCGCCCGTCCGCCTCCGAACCAGCGCGAACCGAAGAGCGCCTAATCCCCACCGGGCGTAAGCAGATTCCCAAAGGACTCAAAGCGGTGCGCGACATTTTAGGATGGATTTATAACCCGCGCCCCAGCGATCACCACACCCAGTTTCGTAAGGAACGGGCGCAGTTGGTCAACGAATTGGTGAGTAACCCAGCCACCGATGAGGTCGAACTGATTTTGCGCATCCCTTTTGAAGCCGAAGATGAGCAGCTTTGGCAAGAACCCCGTGATCCCAACCGCTCCCCGGTTGAGATACAATTGGAACTGTACTATCGTTATCGTCTCTTTGATGCCCTGCTCAATGCGGCCCTGCCCGTGGCCAAAGCGCGGGCCGCAGCCGAACCACACCCCCTCACCGCCCATTTTTTGGAGTGCCGGCGGCGGGAGATGCCGCCCCGCGCCTATGTGCTGGAGATCGATGGGGCGATTCGGGAGACCATTCGGCGCTTGGAAGCAGATGTGATCGCCCTGCAACGGGCCCTGAAGTCCAACCGAGATGAGGAAGCTACCTGATGAGCCTGCTGCCCCCTTCCCCCACTGGAATCACCCCTCATGCACACCCGCTGCGTGAGGATGATGATCCCATCTTGCACCCGGAACGACGCACCCAGCCAGACCTTGTACTGCCTCGTGCGCTTTGTTTTGATTCATCCGGGCATTTGTGGGGTGCAGGGCAGGGTGGTCTGATTCGCTGGTTGATCAGCCCTGCCCAGATCACCTACAAGATATGGCATCCCGAACATGGCGCAGCAGGGGCTGATGGGATCTCGGTGTGCGCCCATGAGGGGCTGATCTACATGGGGCACGAGTCGGGGCTGATCAGCCGTTTTGATCCCGAATCTACAGCTTGGCAGGTGATCAACAGCGCGCATGGCGAAGGGGGTGTTGGCACTCCGTTCCCGGTGCGGGCTTTGGGGGTCAGCCCTAAGGGGACGCTTTTGGCGGGCACGGACAGCGGCTTATATGATTTGAGGCAGCATCGTTTGATCCCCTGCCCGGAGCCAGTATTGAGTCTGTGCGCCGCCTTTGAGAGCCTCTGGATCGGCACCGAAGGCGGCTTGTGGCAGTGGCAGTCGGGTGCATCGTGGGAGCAGATCGATCTGGGGTTTGCCCTTAACGGGGTCACCGTCCTTCAGGTGATTGAAGGCGCACTGTGGGCTGGTGGGATCAATGGGCTGGCTCGGCTCACGGAGCAGGGGGTGGCTCAGCTTGCGGTTGAAGGCGCAGTCAAGGGGATCGCGCTTGCAGGCACCCAAGTTTACCTTTTAAGCAGCGCTGGGCTGTGGCTTGGGGATATAGAGGGCCAGACTTGGGCCCACACCCCCGGCAGGGCGGGTCTCTTGGCGGCCCGGCCATCCCTGTGGGTGATTGGTGAGGGGGATGCCCTCGATGTGACCTTCATCGGCTCTGATGCCCCTTCCCGCCCGCTGCTGCCCCCGCTGGAGGAGACCCCTCACGATGGCTGGCGCAGCTTCACGGCTGGGGATGAGCTTTGGGTGCAAAGCAGCGCGGGCACAATCTGGCAGCAAACGGGCAAAACTAAAACGTGGCATAAGTTTGATCACCCCTCTGGCTCCGCGCTCAGTGGGGTGATCGCTTTGGGGGATCTGCGCTTATTAGGCTTTGAGTCTGCACGGGGAATCGGGATTATTCACGAAGGGGCGATCATCTATCCGGTGGAGGCGCAGGCGATCCGATATGTGACTCGGCTCAGCCTTGGAGGACAGGGGATAGAGGCGGAAACTCTCATGGGGAACTGGCAGTCCAACGACGGATCCGTGTGGCAGAAACAGGGGAACTGAGACGATGGAAACACTGCGAGATGACGACCTCGTTGGACGGCAAATTGGGCGCTACCAAATTGTGCGCCAGATCAGCGCCGGTCAAACGACCGATGTGTACGAGGCTGAGGCCCTTGATCTGGGGCGTCAGGTGGCCTTTAAAGCCCTAAAACCACAGGAGGCGATCAACCCCCGCACCCTTGAGCGTTTCAACCAAGCCTCGGCCGTTCAGGTACGGTTGAGTCACCCCAACATTGTGCCCCTGATTGACTTTGGTCGCCATGAAGGGGTTCATTTCATTGTCAATCGTTTGATGCGCGGCTCCCTTGCGGAACGGATCGGGGATGGTGTGGCCCCACCCTTTACGCCCACACAGGTCAGCGCCCTGCTCAAAGACCTCGCCGATGCTCTGGACTATGCGCATGGTTTGGGCATCATTCATGGTGACCTCAAACCTTCCCACATCCTTTTTGATGAGCAGGATAGACCCGCTTGGGCCGACTTTGGGCTAACCTCGATCTCGCGCAGCGCCAACCCGGGACTCACCGTGACGACGGCGGGAGCGCCGGCTTACATGGCCCCGGAACAGGCCATGGGAGAATCCGCCACCCCGGCCACGGATCAATATGCCTTGGGACTGATCGCCTACCAACTGCTCACGGGGCGGCTGCCTTTTGAAGGAGACACCCCGATCACGATTCTGTCTAAGCATATCAACGAAACGCCCCCTGCCCCGCACACCCTGAATCCCCAGATTTCCGAAGCCCTTTCGGCGGTGATCCTGAAGGCGCTGGCCAAAAAGCCTGAAGCGCGTTACCCCTCGGTGGGGGCATTTGCGGAGGCGTTTGGAGAGGCACTTCGTTCAAAGCCGGAACCACCCCTGAGACCCCTCACCCCTGCTGAAATTGAACAGCTTGAGCGTGAACTACCTGATCTGGAAATGGCGCTGCGCTTTCCCCAAGACGTCAAAGATGTAGCCAAAAACATCAGTCTTAGCACGCAGGAATGGCGAGTGGTGGGTCTTATTAACCCTCGAAACTCAATCGCTCAGATTGCCGACACCCTTCATCTGACCGATCTAGAAATCCGTCGCACAGTCTATGCGCTCTTGCAGGCTGGCTTGGTTGAACTCGTCCCTGCAAGGGGAGGAGAACGCGCTTTTCCCCTTGAAGTTGAAGCACCCACCTTGGAGGAAGCGATCCTTAAAGGGTTGGAAGCACTTGACCTCGAGGATCGGGATCAGATTGATTATGAAGTCCTCCAAGAACCTCGACGGGGTTTTTTGGGGGCAGGGGCGCGTCCCGCGATAATCAACGTTTGGCGCAAACCAGAACGAACCATCCCGGCACCGAGTTCAACCACAGTTACCAACCTGATTAACCGAATCAAGAACCTAGGGAACGAGGCGCCTTCTCCAGAAGTTGAAGTGGAGGCCCCAACCGCACCAGTTGAAGGAACTCCGCAGGAAGAAGTGCCTGCTGTCCCTGTCACGCCACCGCGCACTTCCGGTGCCAACAAAATGGAGCGCTTCACCCAACGGGCGCGGCGGGTGCTCTCACTCGCCCAAGAAGAGGCCCAAATCCGCGAACATGGGGTCATCCACCTCGAACACCTGATGTTGGGTTTATCTCGTGAAGTGGGTGGAGTTTCCGGACGGGTGCTGCTTGATCTGGGGGTGAAGGAGGCACCACTACGCCAGATGGTGGACAATCTGACTGTGCCTCCTCTCAAGCCCACCGACAAGGGCCCTGATCTGGCCGAGAATGTCAAACGCTCCCTTGAATTTGCAGTGGATGAAGCTCGGCGCATGGGGCATCATTACATTGGCACCGAACATCTGCTGTTGGGGCTGCTCCGGGCTGAGGGTGCAGATCGGATTCTGAGCACAATCCAAGTAACTGCGGAGCAGATCCGAAAAACCCTTCGACAAGTGCTGAGGGAATCTCCTCCAGCCCAAGTTTCGGGTGAGATCACTACGGAGACACCAAGTACCCAGAGCAATCAAACGAAACCCCCAACCTCGACTAAAACTCGGATGGAACGCTTCACCCAGCGGGCGCGTCGGGTTTTGGCTCTCGCCCAAGAAGAAGCCGAGACTGGGGAACATGTGGTCATCGCCCCCGAACACCTTTTGGTGGCCCTGCGGGTGGAGGAGGGCGGGGTGGCCTCACGGGTGTTGATGAATGAAGGGCTGGAACTCGCGCCCATGCGCGACTTGCTCCGACAAACCTTCTCTTCGGCAGGGCAAACACCGCCGAAGTCGCCCGATCTGAACCCGGCCACCCGAAAGTCGCTCGAACTGGCGGTGGATGAGGCCCGGAAACTGGGGCATCACTACATCGGCACGGAGCACTTGTTATTAGGGGTGATGCGTCAAGCGGAAGTCCAGAATTTTGTTGAGCGGCTTGGTTTCAACACCGATCACATTCGTACTGCCCTTTTGGGGGTGCTGGGCGAATCACCTACAGCGCCGGGGGTGGCAAACCAGCCCACCTCGCCTGCGGAGTCGGCTGAATCAAACACGGGTACCGCGGCGGAACCAAGGGTCAACGCAAGCACCGCAAACGACCCCAATGTGAACCCGAATCCGTCCCTGCTCAATCAGAACGCCGCCCCAGAACCCATGCGTAAAAGTAAACGCCCTGCCGCCCCCGATCAGGTCGATCAAGAACTGGCGCGCCAGTCCAAACAAGCGCCCACCAAGCGCCCTCAGCCCGCTGACGGTGAGAGCGCCACCCCGATCAATGTGTTCATCAGCTACAGCCGCAAGGATGAGTCCTTCCGGCGCACCTTCGATTCACTCCTCAACGATCAGCTTGCAGCGTTGGGCTTTCAGGCTCAGATTGGGCAGGATACGGCGCTGGTGGCGGGCACCACTCAATGGGGCGTGACCGTTGATAAAACCATCCTTGAGTGTGATCTGTTTGTACTCCTGATCTCCCCTGATTCGATCCAGTCGGAGTGGTGTCAGCGCGAGTTAGACCTCGCCCGCCAACACGACCGCCGTATTCTGTTCGTTTTGATCAAACCGGTGGAACTGTCGCCCTCATTAGAAGCCCTTCGACTGATGTGGGTGGAGATGACTCTGGAAATTCCCCTACCCACTATGCGGGAAAGTCTGCGAAACGCCCTTCAGGACATCCTGATTCCCACCCAAACCGCACCTGATCAGGTGGTAGATTCAACACCAATGGTCAGTGATCAGATCTTTCTGTACGGCAGTTCCAGCGATGGGGCCCCGCATCTTCAGCGCTTGCGGCGCGATCTGGAGCGTAATGGGGTGAAGGTCTGGAACGTCTCCCAGATTCAGGCGACAGGCACGATCAATGAGCAAATTCAGCGGGGCATCCGGGAGTCTCAAGCGGTGGTGGTGGTGATTACCCCGGCTCTGAGCGCGCCCAACGCAGTGAATGCCGAACTAAATCTGGCCGTTCAGCTTCAGAAGCCCATCATCCCGGTGCAGGTGATGGTCGCAGAACTGCCCCTGATCCTGCGCACCTACCAACTGATCGATATGCGTGAACCTCGTTATGAGGTCATGCTGCCCCGGTTGATTGAGGCGATTCAGCGGGTGGTGGCGATCCCCTCACCCTTATCCCAGTCACCCCAGACGGAAATCTCCCCAACGGCGGCGCCATCCCCAGCGCCCACCGCGGCCCCGCCTTCGCTGCTGCGCCTGAATACCGAAGTGATCTACGAGATGGGCGCGGTTTACCCGGTGGAGATTCAACTTGCCTCGGCGGCGCTTGAACAAAGTGTGGTGGTGCGAGCCAAAAACATCGCCCTGATCGGTGAGACCGCTTTTACCATCCCGCCCCAACACGAAGGGTTGATGCGCCTTGAAGCGCGGGGGGTTTACCCCGGTGGAGGCGAAATCAGCGCTGAACTTTACCACAACGGAGTGCGGGTGGATTCAAGCGCGGTGGCGGTAGAGGTGATCCTCGACCCGGAGATGGTCAAAAAGCCGTCGGCGCTGCCGCTCCCAGAGGCAGCAGGAACCTTCGCCCGGCCAGCCGATCTGACCCTGCGCATTCAGCTTATCCCGTTGGACTCGGCAGGATCGGTCTTTCGTTTGAACCTGAGCGCATGGTCAGGGTACGATTATTTGCAGCTTGAGAACACCCCTCTCGGTTATCGGGATGTGCCTCGCAAGCTGATCGAGCATCTGTGGACGCGGCTGCAAAGGGCTGCGGCCAATCCGGCTATTCGTGAGGGGGAAGTGCGGGCGGTGGGACGGCTTTTGTGGCGCGAAGTGCTGCCCCCGGAACTGGACAAACTGTATCGGGAACAGATCGCCCCGATGCGCAAAGGTACGCGCCTTTCAGGGGTGCGGACTCTGTTGATCTGGACGGAGTCCATCCCCGGACTGCCACCCCTGCCCTTTGAATTGGCGATCCCTCATCGGCAGCCCCTGTGTGAGTTGTTCCAGATCACACGAGGAATCGAGGGACTTGGCGGAGCATGGCGTACCGAGTTCCCCTTGGGCCCAGTGCATGTAACCCATGACCCGACCCTGAGTGCCTTTACCCAAACACCGCTGCGTTGGGCTGACGAAGGCGGTATGAGTCCACCTGAGACCACCCCCAGCCGGGGGTTGGAAAGCACCCATCCAGCGGTGGGCTTTCATGTCGTTCGGGCCGATGGGGCGCTGGCGCGGCAGTCGAGGGCGCTCACCCTTGCTGGGGAGAACACAGACGCATGGGAAGCCTATCTGCGGGATCAGGCGGCGCGGCTCAGCCTCAAGGCCCCGCTGGTGACCTTGTCCCGGCTTGCAGACAGCACCGGGGGCAGCCTTGACGATGGGGCGCTGGCGCTTGAATTTCTGCGCAGTGGGGCGGTGTCCGTGGTGAGTACGTGGTGGAGCGTTTCACCTGCACTGGATCGGGCCTTTTGGGGGGCGTTTTACCGCGCCGTTTGGGAGGGTGAAACGTTGGGCGCAGCCGTCCACAGAGGGCGTGAGGCTGTGCGTCAGGTTGCGCCGGGGTCGGTGGATGGGTTCGCCTTTTACGCGCTGGGCGATCCACTGGCTACAGGGTATCTGGTGGTTGAAGGGATCGGGTATTTGGAGGTTATGCTGATCGATGTGGGGCAAAACGAAGAGCGTCGTCCTTAAGACCGGACAAACCTACACCTACCATATTACCCTGCGGCGTGATCCGCCCCTTCACTATACTGGACGGCGCTTTAAACTCCGGGATTGGGATCAGGTGCCCATGCGTCTAGAGGTGGATGTGGCCCGCTGTCAGGTGGAGGGCACCCCGCGCCTTGTCCAGCAGAGCAGCGGTCAGGTCACATGGGAGATACGGCTCACCCCCCGTGAACCCGGTTGGACAACCCTGTTTTTGTTCTGCAAAGGGGTCAACGGTGAACCCTTTGCGGAGGCCCAACAATGTTTACAGATCGAAGGTGCGCCCCAACCGCTGCGACAGGTGGAGCCGATGAAGCCCCCTACCCCGCCCTCGGAACGTCACGTATTGGTGGATATGTCCGATCCGGCCCATCACAGCGGTTATGAGGTAGACGGCACTTTCCATCCTTATCCTCACGTGCGCCCCGCCAAAAAAATCCTGTGGGAACTGCGCCAAGATACCATCGAAAAAGTGGGCGCAGTGGCCCGGGAGCAGAACCGCAGCGCAACGCAGTGGGGCGACTTGCCTCGCCGGATCAGCGATCAACTCACGTCCTTGTTTGGGCAGGCATGGTGGTCAGGGCTGCCACCAGCAGCGCACATTACGCTGGTGCATCCTCATTACGCTTTACCCTTTGAACTCGCCTTGGCCGAGGGGCAGATGTGGGGGATGCGTTTTGGCTTGGGGCACCTTCAACGCCCTTCTGCTGAGGAGATTCGCCCACGTAAGGCAAAACTCGTGGTGATCGCTGATTCCCAGAACGCCCCTTTAGGGACCCTGATGGATGAATTTCGAGCAATCTTCCCGGCTACTCGTGAAGGGGCAGCCGAGATCAGTCACATCCTTCCCGAACGCTTCAGCGCCGATGTGTACAAACTGCGCGATATGGTCAACCGAGCCGAGGCCAACCTGATTTATCTAACGGGCAGGGTGATCCCAGACTCTGAGGGGCGCTATGGGGCAGGACTTGATCTCCAGTTGGGCCAGACCCATCAACTGCGGCTCATCCCTGATCTCGGTTTACCTGCGCACAAAACCGGGGCGATCTTGCCCCGTGATGCGGTGATCTTTGTGGCGCCTGTGGGCGACTCTGATCTGGAGACAACCGGGTTAGCCCATCTCTTTTTAAGCATGGGGGCCCGGGCCGTGATCGTGCCCCTGTGCCCTCTGCCCGAAACGCTCAGCCGCGCTTTTGCGCTTCAAACCCTGAACCTTTTGACTCAGCAGGGGGAGCAGATCACCTTAGGGCGGGCACTGGCCCAAGCACGGACGGTAGTGCCCGCTGGTTTGGGTTTTGTGTTGTGGGGTGATCCCCGAATGCGAATCAAACTGTAAGAGGCCGTTTGAAAAGGGTGGGATTTACGCAGATTGAACCTATTTGCCCTCTATTTATCGAAACAGGGGCAGTTTGAGGGGGAAGCCCCCTCAAGAACCTTATTCCCCCCTTCTCCAGCTTGGAGAAGGGGGGAAAGTGGGGATGAGGTCAATCATCGAAAGGTGACTTCTCAAATGGCTTCTAAAAAACAGAACACCTGTCTACTGCGCCGTTCGCCAAAAGAGATCAAAAAAACAAAAAGACCAGCATTGTGCTGGTCTTTCTCATAGGCGTCCCCGGGGGGAATCGAACCCTCGCATTTGGCTTCGGAGGCCAACGCTCTATCCGCTGAGCTACGGGGACACTTGTACGCCAAAGTGTACCCCCAAATGCCCCTTCCGTCAAGGTGATCAGGGGTTTTTGGCTGCGAGCGCCCCCGCCCCAATCAAACACACATCCTCGCCGAGGGCTGCGGGCACAAGTTGGAGTCCGCGCCAATATTCGGCACCTAATGAATAGGAACGGATCGCTTCCCAAATGTGCGGTTCCAACAGATCCCCCGCCCCTTTGTACACCCCGCCCCCGATGACCACAATTTGAGGGTTAAAGGTGTGCAGCAGGCTCACGATCCCACAGCCAATGATCTTGCCAGCGCGGGTGATTATGCGTGTGGCCAGCGGATCCCCTTCGCGGGCTGCGGCTGCCACATGTTTGGCCGTGACCTGCTCCAGATCATCAACGGCATGGGTGATCGCGGTTTGTTCACCTGCCCTGATCGCCTCCAATGCTTGTCTAGCCAGCGCGGGGCCCGCGGCCTCTTTTTCAAAGGAGGAAACCCGCTCATCTTCAACCAGCATGATCAGGTGACCGCACTCGCCACCCATGCCATGCGCGCCGATCAGCAGCCGTCCATCGCTGATCACCCCTGCGCCGATCCCGGTGCTGATGGTCAGGTAGACCAGATCGGTGAACCCACGCCCCGCCCCCAACCGGTATTCAGCCAGCGCTGCAAGGTTGGCGTCATTCCCAAGCATCACAGGGGCGTTCAGGCGCTCTTGTAAAATACGCCGAAGTTCAATATTTTTCCATCCTTTAAGGTTGGGCGGTGAGGTGATCACCCCTGATTTGGGATCGATAGGCCCCGGTGCCGAAACGCCAATGGCCGCGACCTTGCCCCCATCGGTGGGAAATACCTTCCGCGCCTGAGCCACCATCCGATCCAGCACTGCATCCACCCCTTCCTCATCAAGAGTCAGAGTCTCAGTGCGATCCTGCATTTCCAGTTTATCGGTGAATCGACCAGCACGGATGCGCGTCCCGCCTAGGTCTATTCCAATGAAATACTCAGCGGTCATATAATTCCCCTTAGTGAACGTTAACGTGCCCCTTGTTCGCCCATGATTGTATCACCGACCCCGGCGAAGGGCGCTGATCAAAATCCCGGCAATTCCCACAATACCCAACCCTAAAATGGGCACAATGGCGGGCAAGTTGCCTCGTGAACCAGTGGTTGTCCGGGTGGGCAGGGTTGCCTCTGCGACCAGCGGCGGATAAGTGAAAGTGGGCAGCGGCCCGGAGAAGGTAGGTTGTCCTGCCGCGGCGCGGGTGAACACCCCAGTGGCAGAAGCCTGTGCTACTGTCGCCGTCTCAGGGGCACCGGGGGTGGAAGTCAAAAACTCGGCGGTCTGCTGTGCCGCCGCAGTAGACACATTGGCGGTGGGCAAAGCATTTGGATCAATTTCGGGGATCAGTGCAGGATCCCCGCCGCTGAGGGCAACCACGTCCTCATATACCCACGCCAACCCAGTAGGGGCGCGTTCATAGCGGATTTGCAGCCACTTGCCATAACGCCCCGTGACCGGAAAAAACTGCCCCGGCACAACTTTGGCATATACCTCGGAGTCGAGGCTGGGGGCGGCCCGGATGTTGGCGGACTCTCTGGCTTCGGCGCGGATAGTAATGCGCTCCGGAGTGGGGGTGCGGGTGGGAGTGGCGGTATCGATCAGTTCAGGGATCGGGGTGCGGGTGCGGATCAGCAGTTCAAGAGGGGTAGGGCTTGGCGATTGGGCCTGAACAGGTACCCCAAGACTCATCACCGTGATCACGAGGCTCAACGCAGTTAAGCCCAGTGGGAACACAGCCATCCCCACCAAACGCCCTATCTGGAATTTGTTTGCGGTCATAAAACTCACCAGATCACTTGATTGAGTGGATTATCACGTCCCTGAAGGGCGCGTCGAATCTCACTGTCTTTCTGAAGCCAGCCCTGATAAAGCTGCCCCCCTTCACTTTTCACTTCCCACCCGCTCATGATAAAGGGTGGTGAGACTGTGCCCGGAATGCACACCAGACAATCAGCCACAATCCATTCGCCGTTATAGCGGCGGGCAATATGGGCATGGGTGGCGATGGAGTTCAAATAGAATCCCTCACAGGAGGGGTGTCCGATCCGGGACCCCTGCTGCACAACCGTCCCGGCCGGGATACGCTCCGATTCAGACACGTGCAGGTAGACCAGCGTCCAACCAGTGCGTTCATCACCATCCATATCCAAATCAATGACCACAGCACCATCGGCGCTGCGCACCACTAAACCCGTGGCCATGGCCGTCAACCAATTGGGGGAGATGTAGCAGTATCCCTGCTGGAGGAGTAGTTCATCAGGGGGGGTAGGTGGGGCAAAGTCAATCGCAGCCCAACCGCTGGCGCTGGCATCCCAGCCGCCATGAGGCCCCGAAGTCAGATACCACGTCTCCGCCTGTGGGAAGGGCAAGGTGAAGTACGGCTGAGTCAGATCGGGGGGGACAAGGGGATCAAGGGCATATTGAAAAGGATCCCCAAACATCGACATGTAGGTGGTGAAGAACCCCGCTGGGCTAACATCATACTCCCACGCCACCCGATCACGGGCGGTGCGGGCCAGAAAATACTGCACCCCAACGGTGCCCCCATTCAGATCAGGGGAGAAGGCGAGGCGCCCCGAATCAGGTAGGGTGAGCGCTCGAAAACCCCTTGTGCGAAAACCATAATAACCCTCGTTAAGCTGGTTGACGGCCCACGCCACTTGTTCAAACAACCCGTCGATGCGCTCATCACGCCGACCCATCGGATAGGTCATCTGGGTGCTGCCGGGGATGGGGTTGGTGATCCAACCACCGCGGTATTCGAGCAGGGCCAAAATCAGGCGCGGGTTGATGCTGGCTGCGGCAGCGTGAAATTGAATGATCTCTGCCCCGCTCATCCAGCGCCCTGTGATCTGCTCCGAATACACCCGCAGGAATCCCGGCTGAAACTTGATATAGGCGGCCACATCAAAGGTGGAGGCCGCAGGTGAATTTACCAGTTCACTATCTGGGATAATCTTAAAGTTGGGGGTGATCAGAGATGGGCTGGATGGCACCACCACGCGCTGTCCGGGGATGAGCGGCGCAGTCTCAGTCAGGCCGGGGTTGAGTCCCAAAATGGTGGGCAGATCAGTGCCATAAACGAAGGC
>JACSRJ010000217.1 GCA_014879835.1 Anaerolinea sp. | reverse complement strand
TTCGGATCGGTTTGTGTATGTGGCCGCGGACTTGTACCACCTCCCCTTTGCCCCCCGCACCTTTGACGCGGGAATCATGTGCCGGGTGATTCATCACCTTGCCGATGCGCCCGCCGCCCTCAAGCAGATTGCAGGGTGTTTTGCCCCCGGCGGCACCTTCATTTTGGAGTTTGCCAACAAACTCAACCTCAAGGCGATCCTGCGTTATGCTCTGCGTTTGCAGTCGTGGAGTCCCTACAGCCCTGATCCCATTGAATTTGTGAAGCTCAACTTTGACTTTCATCCGGGCTACATACAGGCTGGACTTCAGTCCGCGGGGTTCGAGACCCAACGGCGGTTGGCGGTCTCGTGGATGCGGTTGGGGGCCTTCAAGCGCCTGCTGCCTCTGAAGATGATGGTAGGCGCGGATGCACTCCTTCAACATCTGGGCAAAAGTGCCCCGCTTGCGCCCAGCCTTTTTGTTCAGAACCGCCTGCCCGGCGCAGCGGCAGAGGTTGTGCCCCAGCCTGAGATGTTCCGATGCCCGCGTACCGGCGAAGCGCTTCACCACGAGGGAGACATGTTGGTGAGTACATCAGGCGCGTCGCGCTATGCTATCCGCGATGGCATTTACGATTTCAAAGAGCCGCTCTGATCCCCTCCATGAGTGAGATTCCTACCATAAGCGGTTCCAGCAGCGCCCCCCCCGAAGCCGGCACAGCAGGGGGCGCAGTCTCTCCCGCGCCTCTCCCCATGCCTTCAAAACAAGTGGGCGTAGGCGTTTCCTCCAAAACCAAAGCCGACCCCACCGCGGCACGGCTTGCAGCACAGCAGATACGGCGGCGGCTTCGGGCCGATCAAAACGGCGCACTCATCGCTGGGGGGATTATGGCTGGGACGGGGTGGGTGCTGCTTTATCGTTTGGTGACGGGTTCGCTGCCCTTGGCCTTCCCCCGCTGGCTGTTTTTCATCCTGCTTTATGTGGCCATCACGGGCACGATCATGCCCCTTGTATGGTATCTCAATCAGCGTTTCAGCCGCTACCGCCCCGCTACGGGCGGGGTGATCCTCCGTCAAAGTATGTGGTTTGGGATGTTTGCGGTGGTGGTTGCATGGCTGCAAATGACCCGTGCCCTAAGCGCCCCCATCGCCTTCTTTTTGGGGCTGGCCATGCTCGTGATTGAGACCTTCTTACGCATCCGTGAGCGAGGTTAAGGCGTGTCCGAGATTCCCCCTCAGGGGCTGCGATGGCTGCCTGCGATTGATAAACTGCTGCGCACCCCTCAAGCGGAGGAACTGATCCGGGTCTATGGGCGGGAATCCCTTCGAGATGCGCTGCGCGAAAGCCTTGATGCGGCCCGTGATCAGATTCGGGCTGGAACCCCTGCACCGGATGCATCCAGCCTCCTCGCTGCGGCTGAAACCCGCCTCCGATCTCAGTTTGCACCCACTTTGCGCCCCGTGATCAATGCTACGGGCGTGATCCTCCATACCAACTTAGGGCGCGCGCCACTTTCGGCGCAGGCGCAAGCGGCCATTGTGACCGCCGCAGCCCATTACAGCACCCTTGAATACCAACTTGAACCGGGCAAGCGGGGCAAACGTGATCAACACGCCGAATCCCTCTTGAAGTTGATCACTGGGGCTGCCGGAGCGCTGGTCGTGAACAACAACGCCGCGGCGGTCACCCTGATTCTGGCCGCACTGGCCAAAGATCAGCAGGTGTTGATCTCACGCGGGCAGTTGGTGGAGATCGGGGGCGGCTTCCGGATGCCGGACGTGATGCACCAAAGCGGCGCAATCATGGTGGAAGTGGGCACCACCAACAAAACCCGGTTGGAGGACTTCGCCCGCGCCATTACCCCTCAAAGCGCGCTCATCCTGCGCGTTCACACTTCCAACTTTAAACAGATCGGTTTCACCGAACAACCAGAACTCGCTAAACTGACCGCACTGGCCCACGAACGGGCGCTGGTGGCGGCCGATGATCTGGGCAGTGGTGCGCTTTTGGATACGGCTGCCTTTGGCTTGGATCACGAGCCGACGGTACAAGAGAGCCTGCAAGCGGGCTGCGATCTGGTCGCCTTCAGCGGTGACAAACTTTTGGGTGGGCCCCAAGCAGGGATCGTCGTGGGACGGGCCGATCTGATCGAGAAACTCAAACGACATCCATTGGCCCGTGCCTTTCGGATCGACAAACTCTCCTTGGCAGGCTTGACGGCAACCCTCGACCACTACCGCCGAGGGGAGGCGCTCAGCCATATCCCCATCTGGCAGATGATCAGCGCCCCGGCGAAAGTGCTCCAGCAGCGGGCGGTAGCGTGGCAGTCACAGGTGGGGGGGCAAGTGGTGCAGTCTTTTTCAACGGTGGGCGGGGGCAGCCTTCCGGGGGAAAGCCTACCCACCTACGCGCTGTCCTTGCGTTCGGACTCAGCCGAGTCCCTGTCCGCAGCCCTGCGCCGCGCCCCGATGCCAGTGATCAGCCGAATTGCAGAGGATCAGGTGCTGCTGGACCCCCGCACCGTTTTGCTCGATCAGGAGTCGACTCTGGTGGAGATGCTGCGGCTGGTTTTGGGCTAAAGAAATGCTGCGGCACCTGCTTGCCAAACTTCGACAGCCCAAAAATCCCCCCGGCAAGGGAGACCAGATCGCCTGCATCCAGTTCGGAAGCGCCCTTTTGCAGACCCAAATTGGCGGCAAAGATGGGGTCAGCCTGCGCTCTCGCCTCCACGTGGTCAAGAAAGTATTTTAGCCGCGCCAAGGCGTGCATCACCGGATCAATCCCTGAGACGGGCACTTCC
>JACSRJ010000223.1 GCA_014879835.1 Anaerolinea sp. | reverse complement strand
CGGTTGAGCACAAAGAGGATCACAAAACCCACCGCCGCGATCCCCAGACGAGCAGCTACCAGCGAGAGTGCATCCAGTTCCCGCACCCCGATCTTGATGAGCAGGAACGAACTTCCCCAGATCACCCCTAGGGCGATGAACATCAACCATGCGATCATGGGTTCGTTTATGCCGTTTCTGCTTGGGCTGAAGCTCGAAAACGCCCACTTTCGGAACGAGGCAGTGTCCGCGCTACGGCGTGAGCCAGCGCCCCCCACTCCTCAATGTTAAGGGTCTCAGCGCGCCGGGAAGGATCGACCTCCACTGACAGGAGAATCTGCGCTGCCTCCAAATGAGAAATGCCCAATCCAAAGCCCAATGAGTTCTTGAGCTGTTTGCGTTTTTGAGAAAAGCCGGCCCGCACCACCTCAAAAAAAACCTCTTCATTGATGCTCATGAGGGGGTGGATGTGGGGATCAATACGGATCACGGCTGAAGCAACCTCTGGACGGGGGAAAAATGCCCCCGGATTGATCTTGGTCACAATCTCAGCTTTGCCGTAGAACTGGACACTTACTGCCAAAAGGCTCATATCACCGGGTTTGGCAACGATCCGCTCCGCTACCTCCTGCTGAATGGTCAACACCAGACGACGCGGCTTGCGGCTGACACTTTCTAGGAGCAGGCGAATGATCTTGCTGGTGATATAGTAAGGGAGATTAGCGACCACCGTGTATTCGCCCCCTCCCACCAGCGCCACCGGGTCAACCTCCTCAATATCGCCCTGCACGATCTCCACATTGGGAAAATCCCCCAACTGGCGCTGTAGAATGGGCAGCAACCGATCATCGATCTCCAATGCCACCACTTGTGCATGAGTCTGAGCCAATGCTACCGTCAGTGCTCCAGTTCCAGCACCAATCTCAAGCACGGTATCCCCGGGCTTTAACTCTGCGGCAGCGACAATTTTCCCCAAGATATGAGCATCTTGAAGGAAGTTCTGCCCTAGGCTCTTTTTGGGCGCGATCTCGTAAGCATCCAAGAGATACTTCGGATTCATGGTTTTTGCCCTCTATGGTGAATTCGGTACTGGCGTTTCAGTTTGGTAGATAGATGGGGTTGCACCGACAGCAATAATCTCCTCACGGGGTGGGCGGATGACCGTTTCACGAGGGCTGGATCGGCTCACTTCAACGCCGTTTTCAAAGCGCACTCGAACCCGCATCTCCCACAATCCCTTCATTCCTTCTTGAATAACCCGCGTCTCGTTGGCGGGCAGGTTCTCAACTGGCTGGGTGAGCGTTTCAAAAGCGATCTCACCCCGCTCGATCTCGTCAGCCTCCGTGACTCGAATAACCCTCACCACCATGCCCTCCACCAAGGCTGACTCTGGTGCAGGCAAGGTGTAATCCATCCCGATCAGCGCGATCCCAGCCTGAGCCAGCGCTTCCCCTATTGAAAAGGCTGCTGCACGGGTGTTCAGGATGCGCCCGTCTGCTTCGATGGTAAATGGTACAGCGCGGGTGATGGCGATAGTCATGCCCGCCTCAACAGGAGCATACAAGGACGGACTGACCTGATCGGCTACCACAAGGGCGATCTTAGCCTCAGTCAAAACCCCAGCCACTGTCTGAGCAGCAGTAGCGTGTTCACTCACCTGATCGCCCTCAATAATGGTCACGGAGCGCGCCCGCACGATCCGAATGGTGTTTGGGATGATCTCCGTGTTATGCGGCTGAGGTGCACCATCCACAAAAAGCTGGTCGTTTTCCCCCAATTCCGTACCCGATTCGCTCAAAATATCGAGGAGGCGGGTGTGATGGGTCAAAATGCGGCGGCGGTTATCATCGACCTCAATTAACACTGGATGCGCTTTATCCACGGTGATCACAAAATCATTGTTTAAGGGCGTCTCAGGGGGCGGGTTGATCCGGTCTTCCGCCTCGATCCACACCCCTGCTTCCGCCAGAACGCCACCTACGGTGGTCTGGTGGGTGCGTACTTCACGACGCTGCCCTTCGATCACAACGGTAATAGGGTGTGCCGTAAAGAGACCGATCATCCACACCAAAAGCGCCCCTAAAAGGATCAGAAGCGCAGCCACTAACAGTACGGGGCTGCCCCAAATTAAACGGCGCGAATCATGTGGGTGAAAATTATCTAAATCTCTTGAAGAAGTCTGTTCAGGGCGAGGTGGCGTTGTCAAGGGTATTGCCGCCGTTCGTGAAGTAAATCCTGCCCATTTGTAGAAAGATGGAGCTAGGCACCCCTACGGCACCCGGAGTATACTCCTTAGTGCTGCTTCCTTTCGGACCTGACACGGTTCGAAGGCTCCGCCGCGTAGGACCCAACTCCATCAAGTTCATCATAGCAGACGGGATCAGTTTTTGTCAAATCAAAAACGCACAACTCAAAACAAAGTTGGGCGACGCTTAAACCCTGATGAGTTTCAGTTGAAATCCTTTTCAGGGCGGGTTATACAAGCCGATCTTGTGTTTTGAAGGTTCACCCGATTGAAGCGACTATCGCAAAAAAAGAGAACCTATGATCAAAGTCGAAAACTTGACCAAATCCTATGGCACCATCGAAGCCCTGCGCGGTGTCAGTTTTGAAGTTGGCGCAGGCGAAATTGTGGGATTGCTGGGCCCTAATGGCGCTGGTAAATCCACCACCATCAAAATCCTCACGGGGTGTCTCCATCCTGATGAGGGAAGCGTCACCATTGATGAGCTGGATGTGCTGACCCACCCTCGTGAGGTGCAGGCACGCTTGGGGTATCTCTCCGAGAACACGCCGCTGTACCCCAATCTGAGCGTTCAATCCTACTTGAAGTTGATGGCGGACATCCGCGAGATTCCCGAAGGTGAGCGCCCCCGGCTGCTCTCCGAAGCGATCTACGCCACAGGTATGAGCGACTATCGCACCCGCCTGATCTCGCAGCTTAGTAAAGGTCTGCGCCAACGAACAGGCTTGGCACAAGCGATCCTCCATAAACCCAAACTGCTTATTCTGGACGAACCCACCGTTGGTCTTGACCCAACCCAGATCGTGGAGATTCGCCACTTGATCAAACGACTGGCCGAGCACAGTACGATCCTTTTTTCGTCGCATATCCTCTCCGAAGTGGAAGCCCTGTGTGACCGGGTGATCATCATCATCAACGGGCAAGTGCGGGCCGATGCACGCCTCGACGAGCTTTCCGCCACTAGCAACACGATTCTGGTCTTGGGTGAAGCAGCCCCACAGGTTGAGACCACCCTCGGCGCGATCAACACCGTCAACGGGGTCGAATCTTTCACCACCCGTGAAGGGTTCCCGGCTTATCGGGTCAACAGCGAGCGGGATATTGCCTCCGATGTATATGAGACCGCCAAGGCACACCAGTGGGCGCTGCGTGAACTGCGGCGCGACGTGCAAACCCTTGAAACCGTGTTTAACCAATTGGCCACGACGGACTAAAGGGAAGCAGGAGAGATCACGATGAAACAGGCTTGGGCAGTTGCCCGCAAGGAACTCAACAGCACCTTCGGCTCTCCGATGGCGCTGATCTTCGTAGGGGTGTTTTTGCTGATCACCTTCTACACTTTTTTTGGGGTGGGGGGCTTTTTCGCACGGGGCATCGCCGATGTGCGCTTGCTTTTTCAAGCCATGCCCGCACTCCTCATCTTTTTAATCGCGGCGCTCACCATGCGCCAATGGAGTGAGGAACAGCAAACGGGCACCCTCGAAATGATGCTCACACTGCCGGCCCGACTCACCCAATTGGTGATTGGTAAATTCATTGGGGTGATGGTGTTGGTTGCGGCCGCATTGGCCCTCACCTTAACCCTGCCTTTGATGGTCGCCTCTTTAGGTAATCTTGACTGGGGCCCTGTGATCGGGGGCTATTTGGCAGCCCTGCTGATGGCCTCCGCCTATGTGGCCATTGGTTTGTTCATCTCGTCCCAGACGGACAACCAGATCGTCGCCCTGATCTTGACAGTGCTGGTATGTGGGGCCTTTTACCTGATCGGGACTTCAACGGTGACTGGCTTAGTGGGTAACAGCATCGCGGAAGTGTTTCGGGCCGTGGGCACGGGCAGTCGCTTTGAGAGCATTGAGCGCGGGGTGATTGACGCCCGCGATCTGGTGTATTACCTCTCCTTGTGCGGTTTGTTCCTAACCCTCAATGTACTTTCGCTGGATAGTAAACGGTGGAGCACCGGCAGCAAACTGCGCGACTACCGCCAAAACCGCCGTCTCGAAGCTATTTTGATCGCGGTTAATCTGATCCTGCTGAATGTACTGCTGTTCCGGGTGGATTTTGCGCGCATCGACATGACCCAGACTGGCGAGTACTCCCTTTCGGGTGTGACCCGTGACTTATTGGGCAACCTCCAAGAGCCGCTCCTGATTCGGGGTTACTTCAGCGAAAAGACGCACCCCCTGCTGGCTCCACTCATCCCCAGAGTCCGTGACATGCTCAAAGAGTATGAGATTGCGGCAAAGGGGAAGATCACCTTACAGTTCCTCGATCCGATTACTGACCCCACCTTAGAGGCAGAAGCAAACCAGACCTACGGTATCCGGGCTACCCCGTTGCAAGTGGCGGATCGGGGCGGAACCTCTCTGGTCAATTCGTATTTTGACATTCTGCTGCGCTATGGCGATCAGACGGTGGTGCTTAACCTGCTTGATCTGATCGAGGTCAACGAGGTAGGTACTTCGCTTGATGTGCGCCTGCGCAACCTTGAGTATGACTTAACCGCCAGCCTTCAGCGGGTGATGTATGGCTTCCAGAGCCTAGATGCAGTGCTGGAATCACTCGAATCACCAGCAACCCTGACCCTGTTTTACACTCCGGCGACCCTTCCCGAACGGCTTAAAAATGCTCCAGACATCGTCAAGACAGTAGCGGAGAGTATCAAAAGCCGCGCCGGGGGTAAATTTGAGTATCAGTTGGTAGACCTCTCCGACGCCAGCAGCGGCATCAACCCGCAAGAGCTGAGCAGTCGCTTTGGGATCGATCCGATTGCGGTGGGCTTCCTCTCCCCCGATACCTTTTACCTTCACATGCTGCTTCAGGTTGGGGTGCGTGATCAGGTGATCTACCCCTCCGGCGAGTTCAGCGAAACCGAAGTGAAAAACGCCCTCGAAGCGGCCCTCAAGCGCTTGGCTCCGGGGTTCCTTCAGGTGCTTGGGGTGTGGACCCCACCCGCCGGAGCAACCGATCCTTTTGGCAACAGCCAACAGTATCAAAGCTTCCAACAGGTGTTGGGTGCGCTTCGCAAGAGTTATGAGGTGCGCACGGTTACCCTTGAGGATGGGCAGGTTCCGGCGGATATTAATGCCCTCTTTATCCTTGCCCCCCAGAACATGACCGATCTTGAACGTTACGCTGTGGATCAATACCTGATGCGCGGCGGATCCGTTTTTGTAGCGACTGGTGCGTTCCAGATCGCCCCAGACCCCAGCGGTTCGATTGGGCTTGCGCCTGTTCAAAGCGGACTGATTGAGATGCTCACGGAATACGGCATCACTATCGAGCCAACACTGGTTCTGGATACTCAAAATGTGCCTTTCCCCATTCAGGTTTCGCGGGTGGTGAGCGGCATGACGGTGGCTGAGATTCAGGCGATCAATTACGCCCATTTTGTCGATGTTCGGCAGGATGGGATGAACCGTGATAACCCGGCCTCGCGCAATTTGCCTTCGGTGACCATGATCTGGAGTTCGCCCATCAACCTCAATCAGGAAAAACTGAAAGATGCCTCGGTGATAACTTTGCTTCAGTCCTCGCCGGAATCATGGGTCACAACGGATACCAATACCCAGCCCAACCTTCAGTTCTACCCTGACACGGGCTTTCCACCGGGTGCTGAAAGGGCACGCTACCCTCTGGCAGTGGCGGTGACAGGCAGTTTCACCAGTTACTTTAAGGGCAAACCATCACCCTTCGCGCCTGCGCCGGACGCACCCACACCTGCCCCCGGTACCACGCCAACCCCCAACCCCGAACCGGTGGCCGGGTTTTTGGAAAAATCACCCGCTTCAGCGCGGTTGGTGGTTGTCTCTAGTGCGGAGTTCCTCAACGATAACCTGTTCACCTTGCTGAACCGGATCGGCGAAGAAAAAACCAGCAACAACCTGCTCTTTGTCCAAAACACAGCGGATTGGTTTGTGGAAGACACCGCCTTAGCCACAATCCGGGCACGGGGCACGGCTTCTCGCCTGCTGCGCCCTCTTGCGGAGGGTGAATCTTCACGATGGGAAGGCTTTAATTATCTCTTTGCGATTCTGGCGCTGGTTGGATTGGGTGCAGTGTGGCAAATTCGCCGCCGCACTGAGAAGCCTATCGAGCTGCTCCCTTTGAATCCCGCTGATCAAGCTGCTGACGAAAAGCCCGTCCCGCAGGAAGGACGAGAGAACTGATGAAACTCAATCGCACCAACACAATCCTTGCAGCCCTGATGCTCATTCAGGCGCTGGCGGTGGCAGTTTTGGCGCTGGCAGGGCGCGCTGCACCCATCCAAAATACGGGCGCGCCCCTGCTGGCGGGTTTTGATCCTGAGACCGTCACCCAAGTGGCCTTTCAGGATGCCGACAAGAACGAAGTAGTGGTCATGAAGGATGCGGCAGGGGTGTGGACTCTGGCGAACGGTTATCCCATTACGGAGACCCGGATCGCACCCATCCTAAACAGCATCAAGTCCTTTGATACCGGACGTCTGATCGCCCAAAACCGATCCAGCCATACCCGGCTCAAAGTTGCCGATGATACCTTTGAGCGGCGCATCGAAGTGAAACGCGGCGACACAGTGGATACCCTGTTTTTGGGTTCGTCTACTGGCGCAAACGCAACGCATGTCCGCCTTGGGGGATCGGACTCCGTATATCTGGTGAGTGGGTTGAGCGCTTTTGAAGTGCCTACCAGTGCCGTTTCGTGGGTGAATCCGATCTACTTCTCTATTGACCAGAGCATTATCCAGTACCTAAAGGTCGAAAATGCCAATGGTGTCTTTGAATTTCGCAGGGATGGAGAATCACTGGTCTTTTCCGGTTTAGGGGCGGGTGAGATCGCCAATCCAACCCTGAGCACATCACTGACCAATAACATCGCCTCAATCAGGTTGGATGCGCCCTTAGGTAAAGAACTCAAGCCTGAATACGGGATGGATAAACCTCTAGCCGTGATCACCATTCAGACTCGGCGTGAGATTATGCCTACCCCGACAGCCTTGGTGACCAATACCCCCGATCCACTGCTGCCCCCCATCACGCCGCAGCCAGTTCAGCCGCAGATCGAGGAGAAATCCTATACCATCCAGATTGGGGCTAAACTGGATGAGGGGTATATCGTCAAGTCATCGGAATCTGAGTTTTATGTACGGATCGCAGCCTTTGGCGCGGAGTATTGGGTTAACATGGCCCGCGATAAAGTGATTGCCACCCCCACACCCACGCCAACCGTTGATCCCAACCTGACGCCCACGATTCCGCCCACCCTTGAGATGACGCCATCGCCCATCCCGACGGTGACCCTCACCCCGATGCCTACTGAGGTCTCCACGCTGGAGCCTACGACAGAGGCAACAACGGAAGCCACCATCGAAGCCACCGGTACACCGGGTAACTAAAGCGGCGGCTTAACCGTATCAATCCCCTCGTTCACAAAGACGAGGGGTTCTCTATCCCCACATCACTCCTCTTGAATGCCCCCTTGATGAAGGGTACGTGGTTTCCGGTTGAGGTTTGAGATATGGTTATGGCATTTACTGAGATCGGTAGGTTCTGGCACGACTAAGGAAGTGTTTATGAGCGATGAGCGCTTGATTCCCCTCGACAGTCCCCTTCAGGACGCATGGTTGAAGGGAACCTGTTATGGCTGCGGTCCAAACAATCCACAGGGCTTACAACTGAAAAGTTATTGGTCGGAAATTGAAGATGCGGCGATTTGCACTTTTCAGGGTAAGCCCTATCACAATGCTGGTTTTGAAAATGTGATGTACGGCGGTTTGGTTGCCTCTCTGTGTGACTGTCATTCGATCTGGGCGGCTATTGCTGCTACTTATCGTCAGGAAGGGCGGGTTCATGGCTCGCTGCCGGCGATCAGTTATGTGACCGGGAATCTAAACGTCAGTTTTCTCCATCCGACGCCGCTCAATCATCCTATCATCCTCAAGGCAAAGGTGGAGGAGATCAAGGAGCGCAAGGCAAGTATCTATACGGTTGTGCTTTCTGACGACCGCATTACTGCCGAGGCCAAGGTGGTTGCAGTACGGGTGCTGAGTGATAAATCCATCGGCGCCGCGATGGGCGGGTGAAGGTGCCCGCCAACCCTCCAAAATACGCACTTCACCGCGACTCTGGTACATGAGCGCGTTTCAGGGTAAAATGCCCCTATTCTGAACTTGAAATACCGCCCGCGCAGGGACGTCCTTCAGCGGGCTTTTGGTGTTGGTTTAGCCGTTTGTTGTGTTCTTCACACTGTATCTGAATGAAAGGAGTAAGGCGGATAGAAATCAATAACTTTTCGATTCCCGCCACCACATTATGACCACCAACCGTCTCACGGTCATTCCTATAGGCGGGTTGGGCGAAGTCGGGAAAAACATGATGGCATTCATTTATGGAAACGAGGCGATCATCGTTGACGCCGGTATGATGTTTCCTGAAAATGACATGCCCGGAATCGATTACATCATCCCCGATTTTCGCTTCCTCTCCCAACAGAGTGACCTCAAAGTTCATGCCATTATTATCACGCATGGTCATGAAGACCATACTGGCGCAATCAGCCATGTGGTGCAGGCATTTCCTGCACCAATTTATGCCACACCACTCACCTGTGGATTGCTCGAAGTCAAGCTCAAACGTGATCGACGTTTCGACAGCAGCAACCTGATCCGTTTTGAGGCTGGAGATGTGCTCAAGTTAGGGCCCTTCACCGTTGACACTTTCCATGTCTGCCACAGCATCCCGGATTGTGTGGGCTTGGGCATCGATACCCCTGTTGGCTTGGTTGTCCATACGGGGGACTTTAAGATCGACCATACCCCTGTTGATAACTGGCCCACGGACTTCGCCAAACTGGCGGAGTTCTCGCGCCGGGGGGTGCTGGCCCTGTTCAGTGACAGCACCAACGCGGAACGTCCCGGTTGGACGCCTTCGGAAAGCGTTATTGATGCGGCTTTTGATCGTGTTTTTAGCAAGGCACAAGGGCGGATCATCATCTCCACTTTTGCCTCGTTAATCTCGCGCATTCAGCAGGTTGCATGGGCAGCGCAGCGCTTTGATCGGAAAATGGCCATTGCGGGGACTTCTATGTCTGAGAACGTGCGCATGGCACGTAACTTGGGGTATCTGGAAATCCCCCCCGAAATGTTGATCAGCACCGATGAGGCCAAAAATCTGCCTCCAGAAAAGGTGGTGATCATCGCCACCGGAACTCAGGGTGAACCCTCCTCAGTGTTGAGCCGTCTGGCACATGGACGCCATCCGGTGTTCAGCATTGATGAGGGTGACACCGTGATCATTTCTGCACACCCCATCCCCGGTAATGAGGAGATGGTGAGCCGTACCATCAACCGCCTGATTCAGCGCGGTGCAGCAGTGATCTACGAACCGATTGAGCAGGTTCATGTCTCTGGGCACGCCAGCCAAGAAGAACAGAAGTTGATGATCAATCTGGTACGCCCCAAGTATTTTGTGCCCATTCACGGGGAACTGCGTCAGCTTACCCAGCACGCAGCCCTTGCAGAACGCCTCGGCATCCCCCACGAAAATATCGCCGTCGTTGAAAACGGTACTACCCTCACCTTCACCAGTGAAGGTCAAATGAAGGTCGGTGAACGCAAACCCGGGGGGTATGTCTTTGTCGATGGGGCCCGGGTGGGCGATGTGGGCCCTGCTATCATGCGTGACCGTGAAATCCTTGCCCGTGACGGGGTGGTTGTGGTCAATGTGGTCTACCAGAAGTCCCGCGGGGTTTTCCTCACGGAGCCGGAGATCATCACCCGGGGGTTTATCTTCCAGCCAGACAGCGCTGCACTGCTTGATGAGGCCCGTCAGATTGTGCGTAAAGTGGTCAAACAGAACGCCAACGGCAATACGGTTTCGCTCGTTCAAGAAGCATTGAGTAAACTATTTGCATCACAGACCGGACGACATCCAGTGGTTTTTGCCTTTGTGAACGAAGTCTAGCGCACTTTGCCCTGTGCCCTCGCCTACCCGATGGGGGGCGAGTGGTTTGAGCGATACTTGGGGCGCAGGGTGAATGGCACGTATGTGATTTTGACCTGACACCAGTACTTAACTTCAGAGGGGACGACAGACCGATGAAACGTGTTGTGATCACCGGGATGGGACTGCTTGCACCTACCGGGAATAATGTCGCTGAAAACTGGGAGAACATCAAAGCTGGAAAATCCGGGATTGGGATCATTACCCGCTTTGATCATGCTCAACTGGACACCCATATCGGCGGGGAAGTGCGCAATTTTGACCCAGTCAAGTTCTTGGGACACAAAGAGGCGCGCCGCATGGATCGGTTTGCCCAGTTTTCGATTGTGGCCTCCATGGAAGCCGCAGAACAAGCAAAGTACACGGTGACCGCTGAGAACTCCTTTCAGACAGCGGTGCTGATCGGGGCGGGTTTTGGCGGCTCCGAAACCCTCCAAGATGGTATGGATACCTTGTATAGTCAGGGCGCAAAACGGATCAAACCGCTCACCTTCCCTTCCGTGATCAGCAACATGGGCGCGGCTCAACCGGCCATGCGTTTAGGCATTCGGGGGGTGAACTTTAGCATTGCGGCGGCTTGTGCTACCAGTGCCTTGTGCATCGGTGAAGGCGCGGAACTGATCAAACGGGGGGATGCCGACGCTGTTTTTGCAGGCGGCTCTGAGGCCAGTATGGCTCTCTTTTCGATGGCAGGTCTAAACGCCATGCGCGCCCTCAGTACCTATAACGATGCACCCACAAAAGCAAGCCGTCCCTTTGACGCCAAACGCGACGGCTTTGTGCCTTCTGAAGGGGCAGGGGTGCTGCTCCTTGAATCGCTTGAGTCTGCCCAAGCGCGGGGCGCAGTTATCCTCGCGGAGCTGGCCGGTTATGGGGCCACCTGTGACGCCTCACACATTACCGCCCCTGATCCCGAAGGGACTGCGGTTGCTTATGCGATGCGTCGGGCGCTGCAAAAAGCCGGGATCACCCCAGAGCAGATCGACTACATCAACGCGCACGGCACCAGCACCCCGATCAATGATGCGCAGGAAACCAAAGTCATCAAACAGGTCTTTGGGGATTATGCCTACAAGGTACCGATCAGTTCCACCAAATCGATGACTGGACACGCGATGAGTTCATCCGGGGTTTTTGAGGCAGTCTTCAGTATCATGGCCATCCGTGAAGGGATCATCCCGCCCACCATCAACTACGAGAATCCCGATCCGGAATGCGACCTTGATTATGTGCCCAACGTGGCCCGCAAAGCCGAGCTTCAATATGTGATGTCCAATTCATTCGGGTTTGGTGGGCAGAATGCGGTTCTGATCTTTAAGCGTTGGGACGGGCAGTAAGCGCGTCCCCTCAGACAGCCCCAAAAGAGGTCAAAAAAACATGCAGGTTGATTACAGCGCCCGACTCCAAAAGCTCTACAGTCTGTTCGGCTTTGATCGCGCCAGCGTGGACGTGATCGTGCTGATCACCGCCCAGAATCTGGAATACTTGTGCGGGGTTTCCTTTCACATGAGCGAGCGCCCACTGTTGGCGTTTTACCGGCCGGGCAAAGACCCGGTGTGGGTGATCCCCATTTTGGATATGCCCAAGATCGAAGCCAAAGCACCCTACCCGATCACCTTTTTCCCTTACACTGACGCTGAAGGGGTAGAGGTGGCTTTGAAACGTGCTGTGGATGCGATGCGGCTCTTTGGCAATAAGATCGGGGTGGAGGGGCTGAAGATGCGCTACTGGGAGAGTCAGCTTCTGCGGCGATATGCCCATCCCACCGACATCAGCAGCCTTGAAAACTGGCTCTCGAAGCTGCGCCTGCACAAGGACGCTGCTGCCATAGAAGCCACTCGCAAAGCAGTTCAGATCGCGGAGCAGGCCCTAGAGACCGTGCTGTCGGAAGTGCGTCCGGGCATGACGGAGCGGCAGATCGCCCGCAAACTGAGCATGACTATGTCCGATCTGGGAGGAGCTGAGGATGCTTTCAGCACGATGGTACTCTCCGGGGCAAAGAGTGGTGAGCCGCACGGCAACACCGGAAACGATCTCATTCAAGAAGGTGAGCTGCTGCTTTTCGACTTTGGCACCAAGGTAGATGGTTACTGCTCAGACATCACCCGCACCTTTGTGGTGGGGCAGCCGCGTGAGGAGTTGGCCAAAATGTATGCGGCAGTGCTGGCCGCCAATGAAGCCGGACGTAAAGCAAGCGCCCCCGGCGTGCCTGCTCAGGAGGTGGATCGGATCACCCGCAAGGTGATTGAGGATGCGGGCTATGGGCAGTATTTCATCCATCGCACCGGGCATGGTTTGGGCATGGATGTCCATGAGGAGCCGCAGATCAAGGAAGGCAACGCCACCCTTCTTGAACCGGGGATGCTCTTCACCATTGAGCCGGGAGTGTACCTTCCCGGCGTGGGTGGGGTGCGGATTGAGGATAATGTGTTGATCACTGAATCAGGAGCGGAGACGCTCACCACCTTCCCCCGTGAACTGCGCAGCATTGGGAGTTAAAGCCGCATGAGTGCCACCCTCACCTTTGATCTAAAACAATTGGGTCAGAATGCCAAGACCGCTTCAAGGGCACTGGCCAAAGCTTCCACCACCCTCAAAAATGCGGCGCTGCTCGCTATTGCCGATGCTCTTGAGTCCCATGAGGAAGCGATCCTGAGGGCCAATGCCCTCGATATGGAGGCGGCCCGTGTGTCCGGCATTTCAGAGGCGATGTTGGATCGGCTCTCACTCAAAGGACGGCTCCGGGGCATTGCTGCTGATACCCGCAAAGTCGCCGAACTACCTGATCCGGTGGGGGAGATTTTTGAACGCCAAACCCTGCCCAATGGTCTGAACGTCCATAAGCGGCGTACCCCGTTGGGGGTAGTGGGGGTGATCTACGAAGCCCGCCCGAATGTGACCGTCGATGTGGCCGCGCTGACCCTCAAAACCGGGAATGCTGCGATTCTGCGCGGGGGCAGTGAAACCCTGCGCAGTAATGTGGCCCTGATCGCGGCCATTCAGGCGGGGATGCGCACCACTGGTCTACCTGCTGAAGCGATCCAGTTAATCACTGACCCAGATCGGCGCTACGTGGGTGAACTGCTGCGTCTGGATCAGTATGTGGACATGATCATCCCTCGCGGTGGGGCCGGACTGCACCAGTTCTGCCGTGAAAACAGCACCATCCCGGTGATCACGGGCGGGATTGGCATCTGCCATCTGTACCTAGACATCAGCGCCAATCAGACCGCCTCGCTGGAGGTGATCTACAATGCCAAGACTCAGCGTCCTTCGGTCTGTAATGCCCTTGATACTCTGCTGGTCCATGAATCGCAGGGATCAGCCTTTATTCCCCAAGTGATCCACCGCTTAGGACAGGCGGGTGTACGCTTTCGGCTTGATCCGCGTGCACTGGCGGCGTTTGGGGGCGAAGACCCCTCAGTTCACCCTGCCGGTGAGGGCGATTGGGACACCGAGTGGTTGGGTTTAACGCTGGGCATCAAGGTAGTATCGGGTCTGGACGAAGCCATCGAACATATTCAGCAGCACAGCACCGCCCACAGTGACGGCATTCTGACCGAGGACGGGGCCCATGCAGCCCGTTTTATTGAAGAGATCGATTCAGCGGCGGTGTATGTGAACGCCTCCACCCGATTTACTGATGGGAGTGAGATGGGCTTGGGCGCAGAAATCGCCATCAGCACCCAGAAGCTCCATGCGCGAGGCCCCATGGGCTTGCGCGAACTGACCACCTATAAGTGGGTGGTCGAGGGGGCGTATCAGGTACGGAAGTGAGGGGGGGCGATTGTGAGACAATCGTGACCCAGATTCGGTTTACGCTTGAGATATGTGTGGGTTTGGGTAGGTGGCACAAGGGAATAAGTCGTATCGTAGTCAGTTTAGGAAACACATTCAAGGATAATCGCAAATGGTGACTGTGTTAGATATTCTGGAAGAAATTCGATCCCTGACACTTGAGGAACGTAAGCAGTTAATGCGCCTCATGGTCGATACCCTCACAGAACCTGAACAAAATATGCAGGGCAAACATAACCTCCGCGAACTGCGTGGATTGGGCAAAGAAATCTGGGAGGGCATTGATGCTCAGGATTATGTTAACCAGCAGCGCGACGAATGGGATCAACATCAGTGAAGATCAGTGCTGCGCTGTCATCTGTGAAAAGGCTTTACGTAGATGTCGCCCCGCTGATTTATTACATTGAAGAACATCCTCTCTATGTTGAAAGGATGGAGCAAGTGATCTCACTCATTGAGAATACTCCCATCGTTGCGGTGAGTTCGGCAATCTCATTGACCGAGGTTCTCCATCAACCCATTTTGAGAGGCAGAATCGACCTTGAACAATCCTACCAAACTATCCTTCTTTCCGGAAACACCTTCCGCCTATATCCCGTGACCGGGAAGATTGCTGTGTCAGCAGATCATTTACGTGCTCGGTATAATCTGAAGACACCTGATGCACTCCATGTTGCAACAGCCCTTGAGTTAAGATGTGATGCCTTCATTACCAACGACAAAGGACTGCGGCGGGTCACTGAGATTGCAGTGTTGGTGGTGGGTGAACTCGAAGTTGACTCACCGCCCTCATAGTGAGCCATAATCATTCCTTAAACCCCAGTGGATTCAATTAGGACTTACATAGTTGAGTACGTTTGCTCCGTGTTTATCGAATGGGGCAGTTTGAGGGGGAAGCCTCCTCAAATCGTCCTTTTGGGATAATCTCTAAACACCCTCTGATTTCCCCATCTAAGTACTGCCTTTTTGTAGGCCGTTCTTCCTGATCGTATACTTACCCTAACTGTCCGCTGAACCCGATTCACCTAGG
>JACSRJ010000291.1 GCA_014879835.1 Anaerolinea sp. | reverse complement strand
CTCAAGAATCTGATTCCCCCTTCTACCGCGTGCGGGCGGGCACCGCGCAGCGGTCGTGGGCGCAGGGGGCATGAGGGTAAAACCACTGTCGCCCCCTCAGAGTCATGTAAGGGGTAGGGGGCTTCTGGGACCAGTGCATAACGCCTGCTCAACTCAGGCCTGACTCAACTTCTCCAACAGCTTACCCGCCAACTGCTGGATGGTTAACCCCTGCATCAGGGTCATCACCGAAAACTCCACATCGGTTTCAACCCGGATCAGATTGTTCAGTTCCACCCCCATGAGCGAATCAATGCCCAATTGATCCAATCGCAGCGATGGCTCCAAGCGGGTTAAAGGCAGGCGGGTCACTTTGGCGATCTGGGCCCGCAGAAATTCACCCACGAGGCTCTCGTGAGTTTCTATCGGTGCCGCCCGAAGCGCGGATCGCAGGCTTTGCCCCCCACTGCCGCCTTGGTTGCGATAGCCGGCGACCAAGTTGGCGTAAATGGGCGAATCAGTCACATTCAGCGGGCTGTTGGCCCAGCGGGCCCAGTTCATGTTGACCACACTGGTCTGTACTGCGCCCCGGCGCAGCAGCTCGCCCAGCGCACTGGCCGCAGCCTCCGGATCAAGGCTGTTGACCCCCAGTGAGGTCAGGTACTGCTCCACTTTAGGATTGCGGGCCACCGCCCCAACCTTGCCGATGCTGCCCCAATTGAGACTGAGGGCAGGCAGTCCCCGCGCCCGGCGGTAGTGGGCCAGCGCATCAAGGAAGCAGTTGGCTGCAACGTAGTTGGCCTGACGCGGGTTGCCGATATAGGCTGAGACCGACGAGAACAACACAAAAAAGTCCAGCGGTTGGTCAAGGGTGGCCCGGTGAAGGTTCCATGCCCCGCCCGCTTTGGGTCCGAGGACACGCTCAAAGCGCTCTCGATCCAGATGGATCATCACATCGTCATCCAGCACCATCGCCGAGTGGATTACCCCTTTCAGGGAGGGCATGGTCTCGCGGATCGTGGCCATCAGCCCGGAGACCTGCGCCCAATCGGAGACGTCCACTTTGGCCGCGTGGACATGGACACCTTGCGCGGCGAAATGTGCCAGCAGACTTTGGGCCCCTTCAGTGGAAGCCCCACTACGGCTGATTAAAACCAGATGGCGTGCGCCCTGTGTCACCAACCAGCGGGCGGTCTCCAGCCCAAAGCCCCCCAACCCGCCCGTGACCAGATAGGTGCCCTGATCATGGATCAAAGGGGACTGATCAGGCATGGCTTCGATGCTCAGATTCTGATCGCCCATATCCACCGTGATCTTGCCGATATGCCGTGCCCCTGCCATGAGGCGGAAGGCCTCCGCTGCCTGAGAAGCCCCAAAGATCTGGGTAGGCAGGGGCTTTAAGATTCCCGACTCAAGCCGTTCGTGAACACTGCGCAGGGCTTCTTGATACAGATCGGGGCGATCTACCATCATCTTGTCGAGGTCAACGGCGGCGAAGGTCAGCCCTCGGTCAAAAGCCCCCAAAGCAAGCCGGGCATTGGCGGTGATGTCCCGCTTGCCGATCTCCACAAAGCGCCCATAAGGGGCCAGCAGTTCGAGGCTCTTGGTGAGGGCCTCGCCCCACAGAGTATTTAAGACCACGTCCACGCCTGCCCCGTGAGTCCATGCCTGAATGTCGTCGTAAAACTGAAGCGAACGGGAGTCGCTGATGTATTTTATGCCGAGGGCCCGAAGGCTTTCGCGTTTTTCGGGGGTGCCCGCAGTGGCGAAGATCTCCGCCCCAACCGACTGGGCGACCTGAATCGCAGCTAAGCCCACCCCGCCCGTGGCCGCATGGATCAAGACCCGCTCCCCCTTGCGCAAACGGGCCACATCGATCAGGCTGTAGTAGGCCGTCACAAAGTTGATGAAGACCACCGACTGGGCATAGGTGAGCGGGGTGGGTTTGATCAAAGCCCAACTGGCCGGTAGGGTGATATAGCGCTGGAAACCGCCACCGCCATGAAAAACCACCACCGGGTCGCCCACCTTGAACCCGTACTGCTCCGTGACTCCCGCCCCTAGGGCGACGATCTCACCGGCGCTCTCCAAACCGATCACCTCACTGAAGAAGGTGTTTTCAAGGTAGGCTTCAGAGAGCAGATTCATCACCTTCATCAGGTCTTTAAAGTTGAGTGCGGCCGCTTCGATGCGCACTTCGATCTCGCCTGTCTCAGGGGCGCGGCGCGGCATCTGATGAAAAGTGAGACTGTCGAGGATACCCGGCTGACCAACACGCAGGCTGTAGTTCAGTTCCGGGGTTGGTGCGATCAGGGCTGGTGGAGGCGCTGCCACCGCGGCCAGTCGATGGGCATAACGGCGTCCCTCGCGCAGCCCGATCTCCGGTTCACCGGGGACGCGCACGATCTGGGCGAGGTCGGGCCCAAGCGCAGGATCATCCAGTTCTGGCAGGCAGAGATCGATCAAACGCGCTTGTAAACCCGCATGTTCATTGAGGATCACCCGTCCTATGCCCCACAAAGCCGCTTGCCCCGGCGCTTGAACCAAATCAGAGGGCAGCACCTGCTCCGCGTTGGCGCTGAGGATGAACAAATGCTTCAGATGATAGTGGGGATCAAGCTCATGAAGCACCTGCACCACCGCAAGCAGCACCGCGGAGGGTTCCAACCCGACCACGCGGGGATCATCATCGTCAAGGGCAGTCAGATCAAGCCCACAGCCAAAGATGATCCCATCCATTTCAGCGGGAGGATGTGCCTCAAGAATCTGGCGTATCACGGCGGGATCGCTCAGATCGCGGTGATCCGGTTCCACCGCTGCGACCGTATCCCCCTGCGCCCGCAGAGCCGCCCCAACGCGCTCGCCTACCCCGCGCCGATCCTTAAAGATCAACCAGCGCTGTCCCGGAGGAGCAGAAGGCAAATCATGTTGATCAAGTTCCCAGCTTAACTCATAAAACCAACTGGCGGCGTCGGACTCGGCTTTGGACACGCCCCCGATCCGGTGCAGGCGCAGCCCGGTCACCTCCATCAGGGTTTGCCCACCGCTATCCAACACCGTCAAGTTGCCTTCGACATAGCGTGGGGCCCGTTTGCTGAGGACTGCATGAACCCACACAGAAACGGGAATCTGCGCCTGTGCTCGTACCTGTCGAATCGAGACCGGGATGTACAGCCCTTGATCAGCCTCCCCTAAAAAGGCCGTAAAGGTTTGGAAAGCGCCATCCAGCAGGGCCGGGTGCGCCTGATAATGTTCGGCCTCATCCCACAACCCGGCATCCAGTTCAAGGTGGGCCAGTGCCTCCCGATCCCCCAACCACAACCCCTGAAGGGGACGGAAAGCCTTCCCGTATTCCAACCCTCGTTTTTGCAGGGCCGTGTAGAGATCATTCACTTCGAGGCCAACCCCACAGCGCGCCTGAATCAGCGTCAGATCAACCGTATTTCGGAGGGGAGGCAGCCCTTTGCTCAGAAGGTTCACTTGGGCATGGGATGACCACAGATCATCGCGGGTGCGGCTGGAGATTTGGCACTGCCCTTCATTGAGTTTGACAACCAGCGCCGCGGCCGAGTCAAGCGGAATTGCCTGCCGCAGTTCGAGATTCTCCAAGGTCAGGGGTAGGCTGCCGCCAGCAGCGAGGACTGCCTCCACATAGCCTGCTGCCGGGAAGATGGGCGCACCCTGAATGCGGTGATCATGGAGGTAATCCAGATAGTAGGCCCCCAGATCAGCCTCCCATGTGGGCACGGGATCAGGCATTTGCCGGCCCAGCAGGGGATGGCGATCAGGGTCAAGGCGATCCGCCTTTGCGCGGGGACTCTCTACCCACAAGCTCTCGCGCTGCCAGCGGTAGGCAGGTAAACTGATCTGGCGTCCTTTGGGGTAGACCTTTGCCCAATTCACCTCCACCCCATTGGCCCACAGGCCCCCAAAGGACTGGAAGAGGGTTTCACTTTCGGGTTTGCCCCGACGTAGTGAGGCAAAACTGATGCCTTCGGCCCGGGCTTCACGCAGGTTATCCTGAATGGCCGCGGAAAGCACTGGATGGGGCCCTACCTCAAGGAAGGTGCGGTAACCATCGCGGATGATCTGGTTCAGGGCAGGCGCAAGCTGAACAGGTTGGCGGGCGTTGCGCCACCAGTAGTCACATTCCTGTTCGTTTTCGCGGATGAGCGCCCCAGTCACCGTTGAATACAGGGGGAAATGGGGCGCATGGGCACGTAGATTGTGAAGCGCAGATCGGAACTCCCCTTCCAGCGGGGACATTTGATAACTGTGGTAGGCCACTTCCAGTTTGAGGAAGGCATTAAACAAACCTTTTGCCTCCAACTGTGCCGCGACCTGCTTTAAGGCCCCCGGATCGCCCGCCAGTGTTACCGACTGAGGGCTGTTGATGGCTGCAATCCCGACTTGATCAACACTTCCGTTGAGGGTCTCCCTGATCAAGGTCTCGGCTGCGGCCGGTGAAAGCCCCGCGGCCAACATGGCCCCGTGACCTACCGTGCGCTGCATCAACCAGCAGCGCCAATAGGTGACCCGCAGCCCATCCTCCAGCGAAAGGGAACCAGCGGCATAAGCGGCTGCGATCTCGCCAGCACTGTGTCCCACTGCGGCCTGAGGGGTGACACCCAGATCGCGCCACACTTCAGTGAGCGCAGCCTGAATCGCAAAGTTGGCCGGCTGCGCATGGATCGGATCGCTCATAGGGTGTCCACCGCCGCGCTCAAACAGTTCAAGGAGTGACCAATCGGCATATTTGCGGAAGATCTGGTCACATTCGTGGATGGTCTCCCGAAAACGGCGCGATTCGCGTAGGAGTTCCTGTCCCATACCCCACCACTGAGGACCCATACCCGTGAACACAAACACCAGCGGACGGGTATCACCCGCACTGCCTGTAATACCTGCGCCATCACGGATATACTCTTCCATCTGAGCCAAAATGCCATCCCGTGAACCGCCCACAAACGCGACCCGTGTTGGGTGATGAGTGCGGCGGCGGGCGGTGGTATAGGCGTAATCCTTGGGATCAAGCAGTTCCTTGAGCCGTTCGTGATGAACCTTGACCGTCTCGTGCAGGGCTTCAGGGGTGGCTGCGGTTAGAGGCACAATCCACTGGAGGGGTGGAGCGGCGGGGGTTAAGTCTACGGTGCGAGGCGGCGGGCTGCTCAGCAGGGCGTGCGCGTTCGTCCCACCATATCCGAAGGAATTCACGCCTACATAGGCGATCCCTCCGCGTGAGGGCAGCGGCTCTACCTGAGTCGGGATGCGCAGTCGAAGGGTCTCCAAATCGATCTGGGGATTCGGCGCGCTGAAGTGCAAATGCGGCGGAATCTTAGCATAGCGGATCATCAAGGCTGCTTTGATCACGCTGGCAATGCCCGCCGCCGCCTCCAAGTGTCCAATATTGGTCTTGACTGACCCGATCCAGCACTTATCACCTTCCGGGCGGTCTGTGGAGAGCGCCGCCCCCAATGACTGCGCTTCAATCGGATCACCCGCTTGTGTGCCTGTGCCGTGCGCTTCCAGATAATTGATCCGGCCGGGGGTGATGCCCGCCTGTGCGCATACGGCCCGCACCAGCGCTTCTTGGGCCGCGCCATTGGGCACGGTGATTCCGTTGGTGTGCCCGTCCTGATTGCTGCCCGTAGCCTGCACCAGCGCATAAATCCGGTCGTTATCGCGCACTGCCTGTTCAAAGGGCTTGAGCAGCACCATGCCCGCGCCTTCACCCCGTACATAACCGTCGGCCCGGTGATCAAAGGCCTTGCAGCGCGCCTCTGGCGAAAGAAAATGCCCCTTGCACATGGCGATCACAAATTCGGGGCGAAACATCATGTTGACCCCGCCAGCAAGGGCGGTATCACATTCACCATTCCACAGGGCCTGACAAGCCAGATGCAGCGCCACCAAGGACGAGGAGCAGGCTGTATCCACCGATAAACTTGGACCGCGTAGATCAAATACATACGAAACCCGGTTGGAGAGCATGGTCATGGTGGTGCTGACGGCGGTGTGGGTGGTGATCTGCTCCCGGCTGAGCACCCCCAACTGCTGACTCAGGTTATCCATGGTGAACGCGCCCACATAGACCCCGGCGCGAGAGCCGCGCACCTTATTGAGAGTCATGCCCGCATCTTCAAATGCCTCGTAAGAAACTTCTAGCAGCGCCCGCTGCTGCGGATCAAGGGCTGCGGCCTCCCGGGGGGTGATCCCAAAAAAGGCGGCGTCAAAACGATCAAAACTGTGGCGCAAAAACCCCCCCTGCCGCACGTAAATCTTGCCGGGGGCTTCGGGGTTGGGGTGGTAAAAGCGACGCAAACTCCAGCGATCTTCAGGGATGTCAATGATCGCGTCCTGCCCTTCTAAAAGATGATTCCAGAAGGTGATGGGCGTATCGGAACCGCCCGGAAACCGACAGCCGATTCCCACAATAGCCAGAGGCTCACGTTTTTTGGCGGCTTGAGGGAACATTCCATGACCTCCGATTGGGTTACTGCGCTTTAGATCAATCATAGTTCAAAAACGAGGGTCTGATCACCCTCAAATACACTCAAGATCGTTACAATCTAACGGATCTCCCAAGAGGGGCCTGAGAGTCCGTTTGAAAAGGGT
Source organism: Anaerolinea sp. (assembly GCA_014879835.1). Classification (GTDB taxonomy): domain Bacteria; phylum Chloroflexota; class Anaerolineae; order Aggregatilineales; family UBA2796; genus UBA2796. Next base: position 44,312 of record JACSRJ010000291.1, on the reverse strand, counting down.
AGGACTTACGAAAATTGAACCTATTTGCCCCCTGTTTATCGAAAGGGACAGTTTGAGGGGAAAGCCCCCTCAAGAACCTTATTCCCCCCTTCTCCAGCTTGGAGACGGGCACCGCGAAGCGGTCGTACAGAGGGGATGAGGTCAATCATCGAAAGGTGACTTCTCAAATGGCTTCTGAGTTCCTTTCGGGTTCCACAAAGGCAAAAATGAACGCCGCACCCATCATGATCAACGACGCCGCAGCCCAGATCACGATCCATGTAAGGGTAGGCATTCGGGTCAATTTGGCCATCGCCGCAGCGTCATTGGTGACCATGCCGATCCCGATGTCCTGATTACGCAGCAGGAACAAAAAATCACTGACGACGTTAAAGCCGATGATAAAGGCAAGGGTGTTCAGGGACAGCACGTTGATGGTACGGGAGGCATAACGGGCCAGCGCGATAAAGACCATACACCCGATGATCCCTACCATAATCGCAAAAAAGGAGGTGACCGCAGTCTCTATTGTCCAGCCGCCCGTGCCTCCAAATAAAAGGGCGGAAAGTGCAAAAAATGTGCCACAAGCGGTGGTCACCAAACGCACCCGCCGCACCCGGTTCGCCGCAAACAGAAGCAGCGATCCAAAAAGGGCGGTGCCCACATACCCTGAAAGCAGGATCAAGTGACGGCTGCCCCCATCGGTAAAGGCGATCCCGCTGCCATCAGGGTATACATGAAAACTGATGAACTCTCCCCCCGTGATCACAGCGGCCAAACCGTGCCCCATCTCGTGTACATAAGTCACCAAAAGGCGGAAGGGGTAGAGGAGGATGCTTTCTGTCTGCCACAGCACAAAAACAAAGATAAATGCACCCAGCGCCAACCACAGGATTCTTTTGCGCTCTAAAGGAGGCAGCGGTTGTGAACCAAATACACCGTTCATACGTGGATTCTCTCTGCAAGTGCTTAGGCTGGTACAATTCTGTCTGATCTGTCTGAGTCGATGCAAAAATTACCAAAACCGACCAAAACTAAAGGAGCCTTCCCAGTGGCAAAAACTGATTCCCCTACAGTACCTGTTGATTCGATCCGGTTTGGCACTGTGGGCGCGCCTTCTTCCACCCCTAAACCCGGGGGCACCCCCTTGGCCATCATCCATGCACGCGCCTTAGGTTTGGATCACCTTGAAATTGCGTGGGTGCAAAGTGTCCGGGTCACGGACGAGTCCTGTGCCGAGATCAAAGCGGCGGCCCACAAACAGCGAATCAGTTTGAGCATTCATGCCCCCTACTACATTAACTTAAACAGTCAAACCGACGAATTGATGCGCAAGAGTGACGAACGTTTGTTGTTGGCAGCCCGTAAGGGGTATTTGGCCGGGGCCCGGGATATTGTCTTTCACCCCGGATCGTACCACGGCCAGCCCCCGGCGAAGGTCTACCCGCGGATGCGCGATCAGCTTCGGAGCATCGCTGAGACCCTACGCGCTGAAAAGGTGGCGGTGATCCTTCGCCCGGAGACGATGGGTAAACCTGCAATGTTTGGCACCTTGGAGGAGACCATCCAGCTCAGCCGCGATATACCGGGAGTCCTGCCCGCCATCGATTTTGCGCACCTTCATGCGCGCACTGGCAAAAACAACTCCTATGAGGAGTTCGCGGCCATGCTTACCCTTGTGAAGCAGGGGTTGGGGCGGGAGGGGTTGGAGTCGCTGCATATTCACCTCTCCGGGATCGCCTATGGTGAAAAAGGCGAACGCCATCACCTGCCCCTCAATGAGGCTGATATGCGCTACCGGGAACTGCTTCAGGCATTGATCGACTTTGAGGCTAAAGGGGTGATCGCGGTTGAAGCGCCCGATCCCTTCCATGTGGCCGATGCCCTCACCTTGCAGGCCACCTATCGCCGTCTGCGAGATCTCAAGGCAGGGGTCGCCGAAGGGTCAGATGAAGAATAAGATGGGGTCATGTCTACCTAATCCCTTGTAGGGACAGCCCCGTGTGGGTGTCCGCCCTTCGCACGCTCAACCCAAGATCGTGAGGCCGGATCAGCACCAATCGGACGACCCCAAACACCCCTCGCCCCCCGAGCGCTGCGCGGTAGAGGGGAGAAAATACAGAGCGGGGAAAGGTCCACGCCTCAAAAGGGGCAGTTTGAGGACAAGGCCACCGCTGCCCCCTCCGCGGCTGAGGCCGAAGAAGGGGTTCTCAAGGTTCCTTGCCGATTCCCCAAAACAGGTTTGAACCGACTCGACTCACCATTTTTGGGGCCTTGCCGGAAGACTCCAGCCATGAAAACATCCGTTCCTGAATATTCTAACCACATTCTAACCTTGGCGCTTTTGTCACCCTTTTATGACCATCCTGCAACCATCCCGGCGATTTATCGCGGCAGGTGTGGATAAACCCGGAATCACAAGGCCCAAACAGTGAAAACCCGGTTTATTTTGACCCCGTCCGGAATCCCAATTTGAAGGGTGGGATGATTAACGAGGTTACAAAAATATGCGAACAGATCGGGGTTTTTGGTTTGAGGAATCAAATTGTTAACCCCTAAATACCCCCTTAATATCCCTTCGTTACTTCGATGGGGGCTTGACATTCAAGGCAAAACATCCCAATATAATAGGCGTATCTATGTTAAGCAGGGACGTCCACCCTCAGAAAGGCAGCACATCATGCAGAAGACCGAACTGATCGCCAAAGTCGCTAAGGAAACCGCACAAACTCAGGATACCACCGCCAAGGTCGTCAACGCCGTGATCGACTCGATTGTGGCAGCGCTCAAGGGCGGGGACAAGGTCACCCTGACCGGTTTCGGGACTTTCGAAGTCCGTAAGACTGCGGCGCGCGTCGGGACGAACCCCGCCACCCGTCAGAAGATTCAGATTCCCGCTGGCAAGCGCGTTTCCTTCAGCGCAGGCGCTGTCCTCAAGAAGGAAGTGACCGGCAAGGCTGAAGGCGGCAAAAAAGCTGCGGCCAAGAAACCCGCCAAAAAGAAATAAGCTAGCTGATTTCTGAAACTTTAACGGGGATGAGGGGTAGGTGATGAATCTACCCCTCATCTTTTTGGGCCCGGTCTGGGTGAGGATCAACCAAGGGTCATTGAGCGGTAGGCAAGCATCGCCGCAAGACGCCGGGGCACAAACCGCATTGACCATGCCATCAAGCGGTTGAACACCCCCGGCACGATGCTGGTTTTCCCCCGGAGCATGGCGTCAATCCCGATCTTCACAACCGTCGGGCTTTGCATCATCACCAACCGTTGATAGAGGGTAGGTTTCTGCCCGGAAACCTCCAAAAAGGCAGTTTTGGTCACCCCCGGCGCGAGGACAGTCACCTTAACATGATGTGGGCGCAGTTCAAAGTTAAGGGCCTCACCAAAGTACAATACATAACTCTTGGCAGCGGAATAGGCTGCATATGTGGGCGAAGGCTGAAAGGCCCCAATGGATGCAACTTGAAGGATGTATCCCGATCTGCGGGTGACCATATCCGCCGCAAAAACACGAGTCATGTGGGTGAGGGCCACAATGTCTAACTGAAGCAGGGCTTCGGTGCGGGCCCAGTCCGTTTCCATGAACATCCCATACAGCCCAAAACCCGCATTGTTGATCAGCACCTCCACCTCACGTCCGGCGGCTTTGACCTGAGCATAGAGGTTATCGGGCGAGTCAGGGACGGCGAGGTCAAGTGGGATCACATCGATCTCGATCCCCGGATGTTTGGCTTTGATCTCCGCCGCCAGTTCATTCATTTTGTCGGCGCGGCGGGCTACAAGGATGAGGTTTGCACCTCGACCCGCCAAATCACGGGCGAAGTCTGCCCCCAGACCGCTTGAAGCGCCCGTGATCAGCGCCCATTTTCCCTTGAGTGCAGTCTGAACGGTTTCACTGCTCATTGGTAGTAGTACTGCCTCCTCAAACCTTTGTTAGGCGGCCGCAGCCGTTTGGGGTTCGGGCTTTTCCACTCGGTTCACGGTGAACAGGAACCCACCAATCAGGCGCACCGCACCAGCAATCAAGAACACAGTCGGGATACCCCAGACTTCTGCCAACCACACCCCCAGAAGCGGGGCAATGAAGGCGCTCACGTTGATCACGGTGTTGTACCAGCTCATGTAGAGGGTACGGTTTTCATCCGTGCCAAGGCGCATCATGATGTTCACACTGGCCAGATCAACCCCCGGATGCCCCAGATTCACAAACAAGTTAAAGAGCAAGATCAGGGTGGCGTGTGGGAACAGGGCGATCAGGACGGGGAATGTCCATGTGATCAGCATCGCCCGGCGCAGCCCCCACGCAAACGTGTGCCCCCGATAAAGCCGCTCCCACAGGAAATTGCCTAGAATCACCCCGAAACTGCCCATCGCTGAGTTAAAACCGATCCAACCGTTGCTGAGCTTCAAGATATCAACGTAATAGACCGCAAAAAGGGGCAGCGAAAGCCACAAGCCAAACTGATAGACCCCGGTATTAAAGAGCATATTCAGCACGGGGCGGGTAAGTTTCGCTTTTTCGATCACGGGCAGTGCTACAGTGGCAGGGGCAGCGCCTTTGTGATTCTTTTTGGGCAGGGCAATCATGGTCGTCTTACGCGGCGGAACTTTCAGCTTGCTGAGGACAGCGCTGCTGCCCAAAGCGGTGATGGTGCCAAAAGCGTATAAGAGCATGAAGTTTAGAGGGGTCGGGATTTGATCCAACCACTGCCCCGAAAGGGAGGTGGTCACCACCACCAACCCTGACCAGAGCATGGTTCGGCGGGCAAACACTTGGGCCCGCCGTTCCGGGGGCACTAACTCCGCAAGCAGGGCCTGAAAGCCGTTGATGAAAAAGATTGAAGGGAAATTCAGCAGAATGATCCAGATCACCAAGGCCTGCGCCGCATGGGCCCCAAAGATCAAAGGAATCAGGGCCACAAAACCGTACCCCACCCGCATCACCAACAAACTGCCAAAGAGCCAACGTTCGCGGTGCAGGCGGCGCTGGACAAACATCGCGGTAGGGATACTGAACAGGGCTGCAACCAGCGCGGGCACGGAGTTCAGCAGCGCGATCCATTCTTTGGAGGCCCCCAAGCGCAGCGCAAAAGTGGCATTGAAGGAGATGATCCCGCCCATCACGCCCGCGAGGGCCACTTCTGCATACAGCAGGCGGCGATTATGAAGCTCTTGCTCCGAACTGCCTCCCCCCACACTCCCAACAAAGCGCGATAAAAACCGCCTGATGATCACGTCGTTAACCTCTTAGCGACTCATTTGAGCCTTGATCTCATCCCCGTCGATCCAAGCAACCGGCATCAGGGGCGTGTTGTGGGCAAAGCCTACCCGTCCTTGCTTATCGACCATGATCAAGCCCCCGTCACCTTCAAAGCGGGCATAAATGGGCATGACCGCATCTGCAACCGCCTGAGCGCTGATCTGCGCGGACATCATCTGCACTGCCCGAAAGGTGAGCATAGAGCGCATGATGGTCTCGCCCACACCTGTCGCACAAGCAGCCCCCAAAAAGTCCTCCGCATAACCGCCCGCGCCGGGGATAGGTGAATCTCCAATACGCCCCGGCATTTTATGGTGCAGCCCCCCGGTGGAGACTGCGACAGCCACATGTCCCGCCCCATCAAGGGCAACCGCGCCCACCGTATCACCTGATTCAGACAGGCGATGAGGGGCGATCATGCTTTCAGGCGAGACCACGATCAAGCCCTCTCGTTCGGCAAAACGCTCCGCCCCTTCGGCAATCAAAAAGTGATGGGGGGTGCGTTCCATCACCAAGCGGGCTGCGGTGATCGGGTTACGCAGACGTTTCACCCCGCCTACTGCCCCGATCATACCCCGTTCCCCCTCCATGATCATCGCGTCCATTTCGCACATTCCGTCCGCATTGATCACGGAGCCATAACCCGCATTAAATAAAGGGCTGTCCTCAAGGATGCGCACAGCGGCTTCAACGGCGTCTAGTGCTGAACCGCCCTGTTGAAGGTAAGCACGGCCTGCGGCAACTGCATCCCGGCAGGTCTCCATTACAGAGAGATGATCTGCGGGGCGGTGGGTGCCAGCGCCACCATGAACAATGAGACTGAGCGGCATAAAATATTCTATCCTTTCAAAATGGTCTATGTATCAGGTGAAGACGAACGGCGGCTTTGTGCCGCCGTTCATACACGTTCTTGATGAGGCTGCGGAGTTTACTTCCCCTTGCCGCTCACCGCTTCACGAAGCTGCGTTCCCACGCTGAAGCTGACCCGCTTTCCGGCTGGGATTTGAATCTTTTCTTTGGTGCGGGGGTTGGTGCCTACGCGGGCAGCCGTCTTACGCACTTCAAAAGTCCCAAACCCGGTCAAAGTCACCTTCTCGCCTGCTTTAAGCGCTTCCACAATTGCATCGAGGACAGCGCCCACGATGGCCGACGCATCATCTTTTTTGATTTCAACGTCTTTAGCCACCTTTGCGATGAGATCGGTTTTGGTTAGTGTATTTGCCATTCTCTACTCCTCGTTTTAGGAACGGTGCGCTCCACATTATACACAATGGGCGCAGACCTTCCTAGTGGATTGATGGGGGAACCGGGCAAAGGTATCCGAATCTGTTCGAAAAGTAATCTTGCGCGGTGCCCGCACGCGCTCTGAAGCGCGGACCTGTTTTCAGGGGTATGTTTGTGGCACACGCGCTGAGGTGCATCCTTGGGGCAGACCCCCGTTTTGGGAGGCACGCCGGGAACCGTCCTCGACCTCAACTTGCTGTATAATGAGCAAGGATGCCTTGTATCTTGGTTTCTCAAGACCAGATCAGGCAGGCGGCAACACCAAAAGGGGAATGACTCCATGCCCGCTCTGGATAAACCCGATCAGGACGCCATTTATGCGCTCCTTGCACCCTTCATGGGCACAGAACCAGAGCGCCGCGCTCACCTTCTTGACGCTTTGGCCACGAACCACCCCCTTGAACGGCAGATCGCTTTTGAAGGCCCTGCGGATACCTTCACCTTAAATCTGATCCACACCCTTGAACAATACGGTGAAATCGCGCCCGGCAAACCTGCCTTGTGGGCCCTTCTGGAAGTCATCCGACGCAAAGTGGGGGTGGACAAAAAACAGCGCATCGATTCCCTTCGTCCCGCCTTTCAACTGCCCCCACCGCCCATCCCTGACCGGGTTTTTGTAAGTTACTCCCGTAAAAACAGCGCTTTTGCCCTGCGCCTTGTCTCGGAATTGAGCGGCTCCGGACTGCGGGTATGGTTTGATCGGGCTAAGATCAGGGGCGGCGAGGAGTGGTGGCGTTCCATCGAGCAAGGGATCGCGCTGGCGGACTTTGTGATCCTTTGCCTTTCCCCCGATTCGGCCCGGAGTGAGGTCGCCCAGCGTGAGATCATCACAGCCCGGGCCAAAGAAAAACTGATCGTGCCAGTGATGCTTGAACCCTGTCTCGAACTGCTTAAAAGTTCTGAGTTTGAGAGCATCCGCTGGTTGGCAGACCTGCACATCCTCGACTTCAGCACCCCTGAGCAGTTTGGCAAAAGTTACCTTGATCTGCTCAAGTCCCTACCCGGGTTTTCACCGCCTGACGAGTACTACGAGGCAGACCCGGAGAAGATCATCAACCCCTACCGCGGCTTGGAGGCCTTCCAAGAGCGGGACTCGTCCTATTTTATCGGACGGGAGACTGAGACCGAGGAACTGCTGCGGCGGCTTCGGGGCGATAAGCGTCTGTTGGCCGTCGTCGGGGCCAGTGGCAGCGGCAAGAGTTCCCTCGTCAGGGCGGGTTTGATCCCTCAGATTCACAATGCGAGTGATCATCTGGCCTTATGGCAGGTGATGATCTTGATTCCGCGCAGCAGCCCCCTTCAGACCCTTGCTGAGAGCTTCAGCCAGCGTTTGGAGTCCTCCACCGAGGGCCTCTACCAGCAGCTTCGTTCCCGCCCGGAGGCACTCAGCAGTTTGGTTCACGACCTGCTGCGAGGAATGCCCGAAGGGGCGCGCTGTCTGCTGGTGATCGATCAATTTGAGGAGGTTTTTGGTTCCCCAGAAGCTGGGGCAATTGTGGCCCTGATCACCCATGCCCTTTTGGACTCACAAGGGCAAACGCGGATCGTTTTGACCATGCGCTCCGACTTTTTTGAGCGTCTGAGCGCCTATCCTGAGTTTGCCCAGCAGATCAGTGATAACCTGTTCATTGTGGGCGAACTCAGCCCGGAAGCCCTCCGGCGTACTATTGAAGTCCCGGCACGGCGGGCCCAACTGCGTTTTGAAGAAGGGCTGGTCGATCAGATTTTGGAGGAGGTGCGCGCTCAGCCGGGGTCACTGCCCCTGCTTCAGTATGCCCTGAAGGAACTGACCGAACGCCGTGAGGGGTTTTTGCTCAGCCGGGGCGCTTATGAGCGCATCGGAGGGGTTCAAGGGGCACTCACCACCCGCGCTGATCAGATTTACGACTCCCTCTCGGAGGCGCAGCAAAGGCTGATGCGCCGTCTGCTGCTGCGCCTTGTGGAGGTGGGCAAAGACACGGTCACCCGCCGACGGGTGGAGCGGGCCGAACTGCGCTTTGAGGATGTGCCAGAGGCAGAGGTACAGGCTGTATTGGATCGGCTCACCCATCGTGAAGCACGCCTGTTAACGGTGAGCGCGCCCATCGGAGACGCCGATCACAGTGATGATTCTCAGGTGCTGATCACCCTCAGCCATGAGGCCCTGATTCGCAGTTGGGGGCGCTTTCAGGAGTGGATCGAGAGCAGTCAGGAAGCCCTTCGACTGGAAGCAGCCCTTCGTCGGGCCGAGCAGGAGTGGACTACAAGCGCCCAAGACAATGCCTTCCTGCTGCGGGGATCACGCTTAACCCGCGCCCGTGAGTGGCTTCAAAGTGCGGATTCACCCCCGCAGCCGCTCAAGGTGTATATCGAAGCCAGCAGTGAGTTCCGACGCGCTGAGATCGAAGCCGACGAGCGCCGCACTCGCGCCCTTCAGGAAGCCCAAGCCCAAGAGGAAAAGGCCCGTCAGGAGGCCCAGCAGGAGCGGCTCAACGCCGATGCAGCCTCACAACAGGCGAACGCAGCCTCGAACCGAGCCCTTATGGCTTCAAGACGGGCCACCTTGGCCCGCCGCCTGTTGATGATTGTGGGACTGCTTGCGGGCGGAATCGCCTTCGCCGCCTTTCTCAGTGTCTCCAATGCCCGCCAGCAGGTGAGCGACGCCAACGCCACCCTTGTACCCGTTTCGACTCAGATTGTGGAGGCTGAAAAGCGCCTTGAGCAAACCGAGTCGCGGCGGCTGGCCCTGCTTGCCCTAGAGCAGTTGAACCGCGATCCGGTCAACAGCATTCATCTGGCCCTCGCCTCCCTTGCCGAACCGGTCTCCACCAGCCTGCCGGAGGCGCGTTTTGCCCTCAATGAGGCCCTGCGTAATGCCTTTGAGCGCGCTTATGCGCCTACTCACCTTTATCAGGGCGCTGCTGGAGACTTTGATCTGCCCCAAGATCAAAAGTTCGCCTTTTATGAAGAGACGCCAAGTGAAACCGATTATGTGGCCACGGCCGGAGCACCGCTCACCTTGATCAGCTACAATGGCGCTGGCTTGGGCCCTATGGCACTTCCAGAGGCGGGCGCGGCCCAGTGGCGCAGCGTTCACTGGTCAGATCGGGGACGCCTGATGGCTTATGGGGATGAGGTCATGACCGTCTGGACGTCCTTCAGTCAGCCCCCCGTACAGTATCCCTCGCAGGGCGGGCGGATCGGATGTGGCGCATGGCAGCCGGGCGCAGAGCGGATCGCGGTCTGTGATGACCGAAACATTGTCTTGTGGAATCCGCTGGACACCAGCGCCCCCTTGTTAGACGCCCTGATCCTAGACGGGCCAGTCGTTGATCTGCGCTGGTCGCCCGATGGGCAGGCGCTGGCCGCATGGGATCAGACTAAATTGATGATCTGGCAGGGCGGCAGCGCTGCGGTCTATCTGGCCTTTGGCATTGATGCCGGGGATGGTAGTGAGCCGCGGGGCTTTTTCTGGTTCCCGGATGGGCGTAACGCCCTCGTGGCCTTTGGGGATCAAGCCTACATTATCACCCTCGGTTACCCAGAACGCCCCCCGATCCCGCTGGAAAACAGCCCTAACATCAGTGAAATGCTGCCCCTTCAGGACGAACATTTTCTGACCTTGAGTGAAGATGGGCAGGTCAAATTATGGCGGCGCTACCGAATCCTCACCCTTGACCTTTTCGGCTTAAAAGCGGAGCTGCTCAGCAGTGCGCCCCCACTCCATCGGGCCATACCTTCACCGGATGGAAGCCTCATTTTGATCACTTCTGACCTCGGCCAGCCCCTGATCTGGCCCGTTGATCTGGAGCGCCCCGCGCCGATTCAAATCCCGGCCAGAAGTGGGGTGATTCAGACCGGGGTATGGCTCAACGATTCGATCCTCGCCACTGCACAGGACGATGGTGTGATTCATGTGTGGCGCGCAGAACGCCACAGAACCCGCGAGATCATGCGTCTTTACGGACACACCATGCCCGTGATCGGGCTGATACCAGTGGGGGATCGTCACCTGCTCTCGGTTGGGCGCGATAATTCCGTCCGCTTGTGGCTGATCTTTGACGCCGACGGTTACCCCTTGTGTGACGCCTCCCTTCTTGGGGAGACCCTCCGCTGCCGTGATGGAGGTGGCAGCCGCATTCAAGCGATCATCCCCGAATTCAGCGGAAACGTGCTGGATGTGCGCTGGCTGCCCGATGGGCGCTTGATCCTCAATACCCCTGATGGCATGGCCCGCCTGATCACACCGGGCAGTGATCTGATCCCCTTTGGACCCGCAGAATATGATCCAGATCGCCGGGTTCGGTTTTCCCCCGACTCCAGCTACATGTTCACCTATGGCGGCGCGGCGGACAGCTTTGTCTGGGAGGTGGGTGAGACTGCGCCTCTGACCACCTTGCCGACTGAGATCAGCGCTGCTCACTGGCTCCAGAGTGGGCTCATCGCCGTTCAGGGCAGTGATCTGCGCTTGTTTTCTGGGGTGGACTTTACCGAAGTCAAAAATCTGGGCAGCGCCGGGGAGCTTTATGCGGCCGCTGAAGATGATGGGCTGGTCGTGACTGTAGACTCCCAGTTTGGGCTGCGGGTGTGGGATGGGCGCACATGGGAAGTGGTGTTCAGTGAGGATCAAAACGATCCTCAGGTGAGCGCCCGCCTGTTCCTGAACGACGTTTCGCTCAGCTTCAGCCCCGATGGACGCTGGTTGATCGAACGACGCAGCGCCATCACCGGGGAAGGGCTGGTAGCAGTGCGAGACACCCTCAACTGGCAAATTGACTGGATGACCTCCAATGAGCAGCCCGATCCCGCCTGCCCCGCCGATGATTTCCGTCAGGCCCTATTCAGCCCGGACGGGGTTTATCTAGCGGTGGCAGCCGATACCCTCCTGTGTGTTTGGGATTGGCACACTCGCGCCCTAAGGGATCAGCAGACGCATGAAGATCGCATCGCCGGGATTCAGTGGAGTCAGGATAGTCAACGCCTGCTCATTTGGGATTTGGCTGGTGATGGGGTAGTGCGGGATGTGTCTGCCCGCATCGACTGGCTCCATCTGGGCGACATTAACGCCCTCACCGGCGCGGTTTTCAGACCTGATGAAGGGCAGATCGCAACCATTGGGTTCAGCGGTAGGGTGATCCTTTGGGACACGAACTTTGATCCCCGGCAGGCTCAGCAGCGGGCGGACTTGTGCTGCCGCACCCGCCCTCTCCCCAAAGCACAGTTTAGTTTAATCAAGGAGGATTTGCCACGCTAGGCGCTGTCGAACTCGCCTGTATCCCCATAGCCCGTCTCTGCTATTGAAGCTTAGTGATGCTCACAGCAGGAGTCGTAGATATGTTCCGCAAAATAATGGTGATTGTGATCCTCGTGACCTTAGGCTGTACCACCGTCGGGCCCGCTTCCACAAGGGTGCAGGCCTCCGTGGAGAACTGTGTGCCCGGTTTTCCCTCTCGCCTTGCACCGGGCATGATCGGCGAGATTGAAGGCAGCCACAGTACCTCGAACTTACTTCGCCCTAACCCCAGTGCGGCTACCAATCAATCCCTTGCCAGCATCCGCAACGGGGAGCGCTTTTTGGTCATTGGCGGCCCCGTGTGTGATGAAGCCAACGGGGCCCTTTTTGTTCAGGTGCGCTTCAACCGCAACAACCAGATCATCACGGGCTGGACTTCCGAAACCCGTCGAGATTACGGTTACTACTTCATCAACCCGGTCACGCCCAAACCCGATCCAGAAGCCTGTGAAGCGCCCTTTGAAGCCCTCCACAATGCGGCTTCGTGGTGCTACTTGACCCCCGTCAACCAGATCTGTTACGGCAGCCCCAGTTTGCAGTATTCACCCAGCAACATGCGCTTCTCAGAGCAGAACCGCTTTGTTGACCTTTATCAATTTGACACCTTAACCACCGTCCCGGAGACAGGGGTCGCGCTGCTTCGAGTCGCGGGCATTGGTGGGGGCACCGTCTCGCTCATTGCTTTTGGCACCACCACTTTTACCAACTGGGCAGGCAAACTCAATGTGGCCGTGGACGCTTACAACCAATGTGGTAGCCCCGCCTCAGCCGTGATCGCCCAAACCAAACCGGGACAGACCGCCACTATCATCCTCAACGATGTGGAGATTCGTTTGGGCAGCACTGCCCTGATCTGGATGGAGAACCGATCCGGCGGGGGCGCGATGAAGATCGCCCATCTGGACGGAACCGTGGCGGTGACGGCGCTTGCGCCTTCTGGGGCGGGGCGTTTGACCATCACCCTCAGTTCGTTGGATGAAGTGGCCGTTGATATTCAGACCAACCGCTTCCTCTTGGGGGCTGCCAGCCCCAGCCGGGTGGCGACGGTGTATTCAAAATCCTTCGCCATTATCCGCGATTGGACCGTTCGCCCCACCAGCATTGATTAGGTATTCCTGTCAATACACCTTGCTGCGCCCTCCCATCGTCTGGACAAGGAGGGCTTTCACACCCCTTCAGCCGATTTTGGACTGAGGGGGCGGCGCTAACTTCTGCGGTAGGATGAGGGTAAACCTTCTGTCGCCCCAGCCCAAAATCTGGGACGGCAATCAGGGGCTAAACAATCTTTTCAGGGTTTTCCTCAGGATTCAAATAGGGCGATTCCATGAATTTTTCCTATCTGGGCGCAAACGCACCTCGGTGCATCCCTACCAAAGACCCGTTTTCGTAGGGACCACGTGAACGCCGTCCGGCTGCCAGTGCCAGATTTTCATGCAATCGACCTGCGATTCAAAGAGACTGCTTGACAACCATTTGAAACTCGTTATACTGATTCTTGTGGAACCGTTTCCACAGAATCGTTTTTAGGGACATTTTTGACTTACACACGTGAACCCGCTTCCTCATTCTCACCGCTGCTGCGGTGGGAATAGGATAGTGGGCCCCAATAAGAGCACATTTGCTATTTTTAAGGGCAGGGGTGTATGGGCAAGGCAACCATCCGAGACGTGGCCAAGGCAGCCAAAGTTGGCATTGGTACCGTTTCCAGAGTCTTAAATAACAGCCCTAAAGTCAGCCTTGCCACTCGGATGCGCGTTTTGGGGGTTATCCAAAACCTCGACTTTCACCCGAACAACACCGCCCGCCTTCTCTCCCGCAAAATTCGGATTCACAACATCGGGGTAATCACCCCACCCTTCACCAACTACTATGCCTTTGCTGACCGCCTGCGAGGTGTCCAGCGTGGATTGGCCCAGACCCCAACCGATTACGAACTGACCCTTTTCAGCGTCAGCTCGCTGGCGCATTTTGATGATCAGCTTGCCTTGATCCTTCAGGTACGAAACGTGGAAGGGCTGCTCATCATCGATATGGACCTAACGGAGATGCAGGTTGATGCTTTGCGGCAAGCAGGCATCCCCTTTGCCGGACTCAACCATTTTCGGGGCCGCTCTTGGACGTGTATTGGCACCGACAATATTGAGGGCGGGCAGTTGGCGACGGAGTTCCTGATCAATCTGGGGCACACGCGGATCGCCTATGTGGGCGACGATTTCCCCCCCGAATACGGCTGGCCCACTGGTGAAGAACGCTGTGCTGGCTACAAATCCACGCTGCGTAAGCATGGCATCGAACCGCTGGACGAGTTGATACGGTTGGGGCCCTATGACTACCAGTCAGCGAAAACCCGTACCTTTGCCCTGCTTGATCTGCCTGAACCCCCCACCGCTATCTTTGCCATGAGCGATTTTCTGGCCTTGGGATGTATCGCCGCTATCCGCCAGCGGGGGCTTCGGGTGCCCGAAGATATTTCGGTCATTGGGTATGACAATCTGGAATTGAGTTTTCACACCGGTTTGACCACCGTTTCCCAACACCTTGAACTCAGTGGAGAACTGGGTATCAAATATATCTTGAGTATGCATGGGGGCGCTGAAAGCGAACCCGCAGCAGCGCCATCCTTACCACCACAATCCGTCATCGTCCGTTACACAACCCAGTCCATTAGTGCTGCATAAACCTTTGCAGCCATTAGCGCGTGAGGAGAAAGGAGAGTAGACTTCAAATCAAGTGCGGCTTTAGGCCTAACATCCTCAACCCGAAGGGCTGCATGAAAAGAGTTCACCATTTCCATCCGTGTGTGATTTGGAGAAGTCAAATGAGAAAGCTCACGATTACCCTTTTGTTGCTGGCGTTGATCGCCGCTGCATTCGGCGTTGGATTTCCGACTCGTGCTCAGAGCACTTCGGGCTGCCCCGAAGGGCTGTTTGAGATGATGACCCCTGAACTCGAATCCGCCTGCAAAGGCGAACTAGCGGGCAAAGAAGTCACCATGAATGGGCCTTTCACTGGGCCTGACGAAGTGATCTTTAATGAGTCCATCAAGGAATTTGAGGCTTGGACGGGTATCGACATCAAATACACCGGCTCCAAGGAATTTGAAGCCGCCATCGCCCCTCTGATCGAAAGTGGTGCAGTAGGCGATATCGTGGACTTCCCGCAGCCCGGTCTGCTGGGGCGCTTCGCCAAAGCTGGACAGGTGATCGATCTGACGGGCATCCTGAATCAGGATTGGATCAAGAAAAACTATAACCAGAGCTGGATCGATATGAGCATGGTGGCGGGCAAAGAAGGCACCATCATGGGCGGTATCTGGGCGCGCTTTAACGGCAAGAGCCTCGTATGGTACCCCAAGAAGGCTTTCGAAGCTGCTGGTTACACGATCCCAACCACTTGGGATGAGTTGATTGCCCTCTCGCAGCAAATCGTGGCTGACGGCGCGGCACCGTGGTGCATCGGTATCGAGTCTGGTGCAGCGACTGGCTGGGCAGCGACCGACTGGATCGAAGATATCATGCTTCGCACCACCTCGCTCGAAAACTATGATAACTGGGCAACCCCCAAGGATCCCGCCAATCGTCTGAAATTCACTGATCCGGCTGTCAAAGCGGCTGCTGAGAAAATGGCCGAAGTTTGGTTAGCAGAAGGATTTGTGTTTGGTGGACGTCAGGCCATTGCTGGTACATACTTCGGTGATTCCCCGAAGCCCATGTTCGACAATCCGCCCGGCTGCTACATGCACCGCCAAGGCAACTTCATCACCAGCTTCTTCCCCAAGGAAGTGAAAGCCGGCGAAGACTACTCCTTCTTCTATCTGCCTCCCATCGACCCTGCATACGGCAAGCCGTTCTTGGTTGCGGGCGACATCTATGCCATGTTTAAGGATCGCCCTGAAGTGCGTGCGGTGATGGACTTCTTCTCCCGTGGCGAGTCCCTAAAGGGCTGGCTGGCAGCAGGTGGAGCACTGTCCCCCCACATGGATGCCAAACTGGAATGGTATGGAAGCGACATCGAGCGCGGCATTGCAGCGCTGGTTGCCGAAGCCACTTCCTTCCGCTTTGACGGTTCCGACCTGATGCCCGGGGCAGTAGGCTCTGGCTCCTTCTGGAAGGGTATGACTGACTGGATAAGCGGCACAATCGATCTGGACAAAGCACTCGAAGAAATCGATGCTGCGTGGCCCCAATAACCGTTTGAGGCTGCACCGCTCTCGCTAGAGCGGAATCGATCTCACTGGGGCGCTGTAGCCATCCTATGGTCATGGCGCCCCTTTTGGATACTGCTCTGCTCAACCTCAAGGACGGCAAGTTGTGCGCAAAGTCCTGATCCAAGTGTGCCATCCCCTAAATGTCATCGTGCGACGAGCAATACAACGGGGGCACAGCACTCACAAATAATTGGAGAAAAACCCTTATGGAACAGACGACAGCCTATAGTGCCACCAGTTCCGGTGGGGGCGAATTTGATAGGCGCCGCTTTATGCTTGCCGTGGCTGGCTTGGTGGCGGCTTTCATCGGTCTCTACGGTGGATTTGTGTTCCTGCGTGATAGTGAAGCGCCCAAGATTATCACTGCCATCTTTGCCATTATTTGGGGGGTGGCTGGCATTGGGGCGCTGTTTTTTGTGGCCAACTATGCGGTGGAGTCTTTACCCCCCAAGTGGACAACCCGTATTCAACCCTACATTTTTGTTGGGCCTGCGGTGGTGCTTCTTGCTTGGTATCTGGCAGGCCCCACCCTGCGGACATTTGTCCTCAGTCTCTACAACGAAACTGGGACGATGTTTGTTGGTCTGGATAATTATCGGGATGTGTTCACCCAGCGCATCATGATCGAAGCGTGGAGCAACAACATCTATTGGTTGGTTTTAGGCACCACAACGACTGTGGGTTTGGGCCTTCTGATCGCCATTTTGGCGGATCGCAGCAACTTTGAGCGCGTTGCCAAGTCCTTCATTTTCCTACCCATGGCAATCTCCATGGTTGGCGCTGGGGTAATCTGGAAATTTGTATTTGACATCAACCCGAACATCGGGGTGGTCAATGCCGTGGTCGCTTCTTCAGGCAATCCCCCCCAAGACTGGCTTCGACTTGTACAACCCGCCAACAACATCTTTCTGATTATGGTGATGGTTTGGATGCAGACCGGATTTGCAATGGTGCTGATTTCGGCTGCCATCAAGGGCATTCCAGAAGATCTGCTTGAAGCAGCGCGTGTAGATGGTGCCACTGAGTTTGGGGTGTTCGTAAACATTATCATTCCGGGGATTGCCCCCACCCTGCTGACCGTAACGACCACCGTGATTATCTTCACCCTCAAGGTGTTCGATATTGTGATGGTGATGACGGGTGGACAGTTTGGCACTGAGGTGATCGGTGTGCGTTTCTATCGTGAGTTGTTCACAACGGGCAATCAGGGGGTGGGATCGGCCATTGCGATTATTCTGCTGCTCGCCGTCAGCCCAGTCATGATCTATAACTTGTGGCAGTTTAGCAAACGTCAGACCTTCTAGCCAACGGGGAGAATGTGCACCATGAAAATCACCAAACGCAGCGCTACATTCCTCGTGAATTTTGTGCTGGGTCTGATCGTCTTTATCTGGACAATACCCGCACTGGGACTGCTTATTTCTTCGTTCAGGGATCGGGAGGACATCAAATCCTCTGGTTGGTGGACAATCTTCCCGCACTCTGCCGAAGTGAAGGTGGCAGAACTTCCGATCCCGACTGGGGAAACTGTTGATAAGCCCATCACCATCGAAGGGGTTACGGCCAGTTTTCAGGAATGGAAAACCGGGGTCAAACTGGCCGATGGGTCTCGGTTGGTCTGGGAAGGGAGTATCCGCGTTGGCAAACTGGTTCGGTATGAGACCAAGTTCACTGCCAATCTCAACTTTACCCTTCAGAATTATCAGGAAGTAGTCGGCGGGCAGGACCTCACCATCAAAACCCCCAATGGCGGCCAAACTACCGTCAAGGGCGAAAATATGCTGGAGTCCTTCCTCAACTCGCTCACCGTAACTATCCCCTCTACCGTGATCCCAATCCTGATCGCAGCTTATGCCGCTTATGGGTTCTCGTGGATGCGCTTTCGAGGACGGCGGCTCCTTTTCATCGTCATTGTTGCCATGCTGGTTGTGCCTTTACAGATCGCACTCAAACCCATCCTGACGGACTATGTACAGATCGGCTTGAGCGGGACGTTCCTCGGCATATGGTTAGCGCATACCGGCTTTGGCTTACCACTGGCCACCTACCTGCTGTATAACTACATCAGCGGGCTGCCCAAAGACATACTGGAATCAGCCTTCATTGACGGCGCGTCCCACTCAACAATTTTCACACGATTGGTGCTGCCTCTTTCCATCCCGGCACTGGCTTCTTTCGCTATCTTCCAGTTCCTGTGGGTGTGGAATGACTATCTGGTAGCGCTCCTGTTTATTGGCATCGGCAACCGTGAGAATCAGGTGCTCACGATGCGTATTGCGGAACTCATTGGTTCTCGTGGGCAAGACTGGCACTTGCTTACGGCCGGGGCTTTCGTTTCAATGATCGTGCCCCTGATCGTGTTCTTCGCGCTCCAACGGTATTTTGTGACCGGATTGATGGCAGGCTCTGTCAAGGGCTAAAAACGCGGCTGATGGTCATGCACTCCATGCGCAAAGGGCGTCCCCCAAAAGACGCCCTTTGTGTTACTAGGTCCAGCGGGGACAACACCCTCAGCCTGCTCCTGCGGTGCTGTGACGCACCCTCAGACTGGGCAAAAACACCACCTGACGCTCTGGCAGGGGTTCCTCGTTGATCTCCCCCAACAATATCTCCACCAGCGTCGGCGCGATCTCGTCAATGGGCTGGTGGACGGAAGTGATCCCCAAAAACTCTGAGGTGGGATCATCGTCATAGCCGGAGAGCGCCACATCTTCGGGAATCCTCAGCCCCACCCCGTCAAGATACGCCCTCGCCCCGAAGGCCATCAAGTCATTGGTGCAGACGATGGCCGTGGGCGGGTGTTTGCTGTTCATCAACTGCTGGGCTGCCGCTGAAGCCGAAAGCAGGACGTTGGGGGTATGGGCGATCCAATCTGGCTGCAACTGAATCCCCGCCTCTTTGAGGCACGTCCGATAACTTTCTTCGCGCACATCAGCATAAGGCAGCCCCGGTATCCGGGTCATCAGGGCGATCCGCTCGTGCCCTAAACCCATCAGATGATCCATCACCAGTTTGATCCCGTACTTACCATCCACATCGGCATAAGCAAAGTCGGCTTCCGGGGTATACATTCCCCCGAAGGCCGCAAAGGGGGCATTCATGGCCAAAAGCCGGGCAATACGGGGATCCTCATAACCCACATCAGAGATGATGAACCCGTCCACTCGAGTGGTCGAGATGAGCGTTTCGTAAACACCATCGGCATTCATCTGAGGCTGCACAAAGGTGAGCAAGTGGTAATGATGCTGCTCCGCGGCCATGGTCACCTGATAGATGAAGCGATCCAAAAGGTTGTTCATTCGGCTGGGATCATCCGCCACATGCCATGAATAACCAATAATGCCCGCCCGGCTGGTCTTGAGGTTGCGGGCGGTCACATTCAGCCGATAACCTAATGCCTGTGCCGCCTCAAGGACTTTTTGGCGGGTGGCTGGTTTGATCAGGTCACTGTTATTTAAGGCATAAGAGACCGTGCCTTTGGCCACATCGGCCAAATGGGCAATATCAATCTGAGTAATCTTAAGGCTGTAGTTGAGGGCCGCGGCCGCAGCTTGCACCTTGCGACGAGTCTCAGGATCAACGGACTCATCATTATTGAGCGCGTGGAACGCGGTTAACATGGGGACATCAGCCCGTAGCGCAATGTCCTTCAAAGTTGCCATGAGTTCATCCTTGTCTGCTGATACACCTGCGGCACCTGACGGTAAGCGCCTGTCAGCATCAATCATCCCACTCAAAACGATTTTGACCAACTGCTTGACATTTCATAACATTCACTATATCATGATTTTTGAGACGTCTCAAAAATGTTTTAAACGGTTTCGATACGGCCCTCAAAAAAGAGGAGGGGGCAGTTCAGAAACCACCTGATCCGAGTTTTGGGAGCATACGATGAAGCAGAAAATCGCCTTTTTATTTGTTCTTGCACTGTTGATTGCTGTCCTTCCAGCTTCAACTGCCATTGGTCAGGGGGGCAGCAGCATCCCCTCTGTGATCACCATGCCCGAAAAAATCGCCGAAGGGCGTGAAGTCACCATTACTATCAGCGACAAACCCTCCCCCGATCTGGTTGACGAACTTTCCCTGTGGCAGGAACAGGTAGACAAGTTCCAAAAGATGTACCCCAATGTCAAAATTGAAGGTCTGGAACTGAAGTACGACCCCACCGCCTTCATTGCGATGGTTGCGGGCAACCAACTGCCCACCCTGTTCCGCACCTACTTCACGGAACCGGAAAAGTTCGTCTCCCAAAGCGCAGCGGGCGATCTAACCGCCCTCTTTGAGAAGTCCGGGGTCAACAAGGTCTTTAATGCCAACGTACTGGGGATCGCCACCCAAAACGGCAAGATTTATGGCATCCCTGATTTTGCCTATTCACTTGGGCTGGCCTACAACATCGAGATGCTTAAGGCCAAGGGTTATGATGCGCCCCCCCAGACGTGGGATGAACTGGCTGAAATGGCCGTGAAGCTTACCGACAAAGCCAATGGGATCGCGGGTTTTGCCTTCATCAACGACGGTTCCGGCGCGACGGGCTGGCACTACACCAATATTGCCTATGGGTTTGGAGCAAAGGTTGAAGAGATCATCAAATCCAATGGCGACGGCACCTATACCGCTGGCTTTGGCGAAGGCGCGACCGTAGAAGCGCTCAAGTTTGTCCATGATCTGCGCTGGAAATATGATGTACTTCCGGGCGCGACTTTGGACTGGGCCTCGATCACCGAAGCCCTTGCTTCCGGCCGTGTGGCCATGGTCATCTATGCGGGTGATCAATTTGGGTTCATGAAGACCCAGTACCCTGATGCGGACATCTCCAAGTTCGGTTATGCAGCCACCCCCAAGGGCCCCAATGGACGCACTGCCTTGACCGGTGGTGGGCTGTGGATGGTTGCCTCCTCTGCCACTGAAGATCAGAAGGAAGCAGCCTTTTACTTCCAACTGTGGCGTCAGTTTGACCCTGATGAATTTGAAAGCTCGGTTATCACCCAGTCGAAGCAGGGGCGGGTGATCGGACAGCCCGTGCTGCCTTTGTATGTGGCCGACTACCAATCCAAGATCGAAGCTTTCCGTTCACAGTACAACGTGCTTCCGGTCGAAAACTACACCCTCTTTAACGAAGCTGTGCTGAATGGTGAACTCAATCTTCAGGCGGAACCCCCCGCTGCGGCTCAGGATTATTACTCCGAACTGGGCGTTCTGGTGGGCGAAATCCTCTCCAACAAGGATGTAGACCCTGCTCTCCGTTTGGCAGAAGTGGCTGAAGAATTCCAGTCATTTGTCCTCGACAAGTAACTACACACGTGGGTCAGGTGGGTACCCCCCACCTGACTCTCTGCGGGGATCGGAGGTCACATCATGCGCCTAACACTGGCAAGTCCTATGAAACCACCTGTACCACTCAGAAATGACTGGGTGAGCCGAGTTCGGTATCACCTCTCAAGACAGTTTGCAGCTTACCTGTTCCTGCTGCCCGCGCTCCTTACCTTTGCGCTTGTTGCATGGTATCCGATCACGCAGGCAATCCAGATGAGTTTTCAGGATGTGAGGCTGGCAGGCGAGTCCACATGGGTGGGTCTAAAGAACTTTGAACTGATGGGCAAAGACCCCGCCCTTGGGGTGATCTGGGCCAATGCCCTGCAATTTGCGGTCCTCAGCCTCACCATGGGGTACGGGGTGCCGATCTTTCTGGCAATCCTGATCCGTGAGATGCGCAATGCCAAAGGATTTTTCAGAGTCGTTTATTTTTTGCCCACTGTGGTGCCTATTTCGATTGCGGTCATTGTGTGGCGTTTTATCTTTGACCCGGATGCAGGCTTTCTGAACAGCTTTCTGAAGGTTTTTGGGGTGGAGGCTCAAAAGTGGCTGCAAGACCCCAACCTCGTTAAACCTTCCATGGTGGCGATCATGACGTGGGCAGCCTTTGGCACCACCACCTTGATCTACCTCTCAAGCCTTCAGGAAATCCCCACGGAGTTGTACGAGGCCGCAGAACTGGACGGGGCCCCACCGTTGGCACGGGTGCGCTTTATCACCCTGCCCCACCTTGCCCCGATCATGTCGCTGCTGCTTATCCTTCAGGTTATGGCCGTGGTGCAGGTTTTTACCGAACCGTTTTTACTGACCAAAGGTGGCCCCGGCAGGGCAACCTTGACCCCCGTGCTGCATATCTATAACCGCGCCTTCTTGCGGGCCGATATTGGTTATGCCTCTGCGTGGAGTCTGATTTTGGTAGTAGCCTTGATGGTCTTTTCGCTCTTTTACCAGATCATCAACCGCCGGCTGAGCGCCGACTAAACCGCATCCAGTGATTTAGGGAGTTTTTGCGATGGATCGGGCAATTTTATCAGATATTGAGCTTCGCACGACCACTGGACGTCTCTACTATTACGGTTCGATGGCGGTGCTGCTGGCGATTGCAGTGGTGGTCTTGTTTCCCTTTGTGTACGCCTTCACCTCTGGTCTAAAGGGCAGCACGGAGATTTTCACCTCCGGGCTTCAACTGCTGCCCCAAAACCCCCAGTGGGAAAACTACACCACCGCATGGAACAAATTTGAGATCGCCAAGCTGTTTTTTAACTCCTTTGTGATCGTCTCGGTGGGGGTGTTTCTGCGGCTGTCGATCTCCGCCCTCGCTGCTTATGGGCTATCACGCCTTAAGCCTATGGGTGGGCGTTATCTCATGATGCTCTTTTTTATCACCTTGATGATCCCCGGCATCGCTTACCTTGTGCCCTTGTTTGTGACCCTGAAGGATGTGCCCATCCTGCACATCAGCTTGTTGGAGTCCTATTGGGGGTTGTGGCTGCCTTACGCGGCCAGCGCCTTTGCGATCTTTGTACTCAAAAATTTCTTTGATCGCATCCCCACAGAGATTCTGGACAGCGCCCGGATCGATGGGGCTTCTCAACTGCAAATCCTACTGCGTATTGTGCTGCCCTTGTCGCGTTCGATCCTGCTCATTTTAGCAGTGTTAACCTTCATGGATTTATGGAAGGATTACCTGCTGCCCTATCTGGTGATCACCAACCCTCAATATCAGCCGATCACGGTGCGCCTCTTTTATCTGGCGGATAGCAATCACGGGGTCAACTTGCAAATGGCTGCGGCCTTTATCGCCCTCATGCCCCCGCTGATGATCGCCATCTTGCTCCAGCGCTTTATGAAGACCGGAGTCACAATGGGCAGCATCAAAGGCTAAAAACACCCATCCGCCGACCGTAGGGTTTAATATTCAGTGTTCTGAGACGGTCATTTTGACCCGTATCCTGATTGTGTTCTGTCATGGTTCAGGAAAGAAACGATCATGCCTGTTTTACCAGCGCATTTTACGCCCACACAAAAGCCTGCCGCCGCCCCTGAGTCCGTTGTTCACGGGGGCAAGGCACGCTTCACGATCCTCACCGATCGTTTGATCCGCCTTGAGTTTCACCCCGAAGGCTGCTTTGAGGATCGGGCCAGTCAAGCCTTCTGGTTTCGGGCACAGCCTGTGCCTGATTTTGTGGCCCAAACCTCCGAGGATCGAATCGAGATCGAGACCGCCGCCCTTCAGCTTACCTACCTGCCCACAGTGGGTACCGGATCGGGATTCAACGCCGATAATCTCATGATTACCCTCAAGGAGAGCGGGCATGTTTGGCGTCCCGGCGACAGTCCTGATCAGAATCTTTTGGGCACCACCCGCACCCTCGATTTTGTGAACGGCTGTGCACCCCTTGAGACTGGACTCATGTCCCGGCAAGGATGGTCCCTGATCGATGACTCGACCGCGTATGTGTTTAACCACGGTCACTTCATCGAAGCCCGCGTCCCCGGCGGCACCGACTGGTACTTTTTTGGTTACGGGCATGACTACAAAGCCTGTCTGCGCGACTACTGCCGGATCAGCGGTGAGATGCCCCTCATTCCACGTTGGATTTTGGGCAATTGGTGGAGTCGCTATTGGGCCTATACGCAGGCTGAGCTGACGGCTCTCATTGAGGATTTTGAGGCCCAGCAGTTCCCCTTTTCGGTGTGCATTATTGATATGGACTGGCACCTGACCAAAACCGGCAACGCCTCTTCTGGATGGACGGGTTACACATGGAATCGGGAACTTTTCCCTGATCCTGAAGGGCTGATCCAGTTTTTGCATCAAAAAGGGCTAAAAACGGCCCTCAATCTGCACCCGGCAGAGGGTATTCACAACCACGAGACCCAGTACCCCGAAATGGCCCGGCGGATGGGCATTGATCCCCAAACGGGTAGGCCGATCAAGTTCAATATCACCGATCCTACCTTTGTGAAGGCCTACTTTGAAGTCCTGCACCATCCTTATGAAAGCATGGGTGTTGACTTCTGGTGGGTGGATTGGCAGCAGGGGCAAGCTTGTGATCTGCCGGGGCTTGATCCGCTGTGGCTGATCAACCATCTACATTTTTACGATCTGGGGCGGGAAGTCCGCCGCCGTCCCTTCATTTTCTCCCGCTGGGGGCGCGAAGGTCATCAGCGCTACCCCATCGGCTTTTCAGGGGACACCTACCGCACATGGGAGTCGCTGCGTTTCCAGTCCTATATGACCCCCACTGCCAGCAACATTGGTTATGGTTGGTGGAGCCACGACATCGGCGGGCACACCAGCGGCGACAATGACCCAGAACTGTTCACCCGGTGGGTGCAGTTTGGGGCCTTCAGCCCGATTTTGCGCATCCATGTGGGCAAAGGGGAGTTCTACGATTCGCGTCCGTGGCAGTTTGAGGATGTCAACGTGACCAACGCCCTGCGCGAAGCCCTGCAACTGCGCCATGCCCTGATTCCTTATCTGTATTCGATGGCGTGGAATGCCCATCGGGACAGCCTGCCTCTGGTTCAGCCCATGTATTATGACTACCCAGAGGAGGAAGCCGCTTATCACTGCCCGCACCAGTACCTTTTTGGCACCGAACTGATCGCCGCACCTTTTGTGACTCCTGCCGATCCAGAGACCGGTCTCAGCCGTCAGGTGGTGTGGCTGCCCGCCGGGGAATGGTACGACTTCTTTAGCGGTGAACGCCTGAAGGGTGATCAATGGCAGCCCGTGTACGGTCAACTCAACGAGATACCGGTTTTTGCCAAAGCGGGCGCAATTGTGCCCCTCGGCCCGCGCACCGGATGGGGGGGCGTGGAGAACCCGCCTGCCCTCGACGTACACGTCTTTGGGGGCGCGGATAATCAGTTTATCCTGTATGAGGATGACGGTGAAAGTCAGAACTTCAACCACCATCAATACTGCCTGACGCACTTCAGCCAGCGGTGGTTTGGGGATCGGCTCGAGTTTGCGCTTAACACCCCACCTGATAAAGGGCTGATCCCGGCTGAACGCACCTTTGATCTGCACTTTTATGGCTTGGGCAGCGCGCCCCAGATCAGGGCGGAGGTTGATGGTTTACCAGTCTCGCTCAGCCCTACCTACGACGCCCAAAAGGAAACCTTGAGCCTCAAAAGCCTGACGATCAAGGCTGGATCGGCCCTTCGGGTGGTGATCCAAATGCCGCAGCGGAATCAAGCGCCGCGCTCCCTCAAGCGGGAAAAACTGCTGCGACTGCTCAAGTTCTTCAAGCTGCATACCGGGGTGCGCCACCAGATCGCAGGCGAAATTGATGCGATCATCAGCAACCCAGAGAGGCTCATCCCCTACCTGATTCCAATGAGCGAGAGTCAGGCACAGGCGCTTGTTGAGACCCTGTGTGAAGCGGGGATACAGGTGCTGGAAGATACCGATCACCCGGTCTCGGTAATCCTGTGGAACAACCTCGCCGACAGCCGCATCACCTACCGTTATGGTGGGGTGTACCTGCATTTTGGCAATGTCGAATGGTCAGATCAGCAGCGCGGCATCGTGCCCCGCTTTTTATCCCTGATCCCGCTGCGCAAAGTGTGGCGTCAGGGCACTGATGGGGTGGTGAGCCATCGCCCCCAATGGCGGGCCCAGATCGATTATGACAATGTCCATACCGTGGTGAAGTCCACCCGTGAGGTCACCCCCTAACAGGGCGGGACTGAGCCGCTTTCACGACTTGCCCCCTATCCTTGATGAGGTTTCCGGGGATAGGGGTACACTTAAAAGGGAGACCATAGGAACCTCCCCTGAAGGGCATTATTGATCGCCCTTCACCCTAGGGTCTCCTTCACAAAAATAACTTAGGTGATGAGGCAAACATGAATCACCCCGTGAGTCCCCGCATTCAAGGTTCTAGACGATTTGTGATCTGTTTTGTGCTGCTGGTTTTTATCCTGAGCAGTACGCCCCTGACCGGAAGGGCCGATACCCCCGGCATTTTCCGCACCTCCTTTGAAGCTGGCGGTCTGCACCTTCGGATCGAAGTCCTTGATGATGATCTGGCCCACCTCGAACTGAGCGCTGATCCCCCACAGGCTGAAACCATCTGGACCTCACCGATGATCTTTAAGACCGATTACCCCGGCCCCTCGTCCCTAAACACACCCGCGCCCAACATCCTTGAAACCCCGCAGCTCCGCCTGAGCGTGGATGTGAATACCTTGTGTGTGACCGCCGTTGACCGGGCCCGCACCCCGGAACTCACCCTGACTACCCTCTGTCCCATGGCCGACTCGGATCAATTGGGCGGCCTGACCTTCACCCAAGAAGGCACCACCGACTTTTACGGGCTGGGGGAGCAGTTTCAACGGCGCGGCGGCGCAGACGGCAATTGGATGGGGCAGCGCCGTATGGTCTTGAATCCTTATGGCAACGAGATGACCGGACTCAACGGCGGCAATGTGGGCAACGCTCAGTTCCCCATCCTCTATGCCTTGGGCCCAAATACCGAAAACTACGCGCTCTTTCTCGATAACCTTTACCAGCAGATGTGGGATCTCAAGAATCCCCCCTTTAAGATCAGGGTCTCAAGTGCCCCCGTCAGTTGGTATCTGCTGACCGGCCCAAACCTGCCCGATCTGCGCGCCGATTACCTCGAATTGACCGGACGCCCGCCCGTGCCCCCCAAACAGATGTTTGGGCTGTGGGTCTCCGAATATGGTTATGAGGACTGGGCCGAAGCCCTCGGTGTGCTGACTTCACTCCACGAAGCCCACTTCCCCATTGACGGTCTGGTGCTTGATCTTCAGTGGTTCGGGGGCATCAGCCCCAAGGATCGGAGTCAGATGGGGGCGCTTGCATGGGACGAGTCGAGGTTCCCCCTGCCCGCAGAGATGATCGCCACCCTGCGTGAAGAAGCCGGGGTCTCATTGATGGTGATCGAGGAGTCCTATCTGGCCACCACGGCGCGGGGCTTCAAAGATGCCTTCAGTCAACCGGGGCTGTTGGTCAGGAAGTGCGCCGAACTCACCTGCAACCCGATCACCATGGATTCATGGTGGGGCTACGGCGGCATGATCGACTGGACAAACCCCGAAGCAGCCGCATGGTGGCACGATAACCGCCGTCAAGCCTTGATCGATATCGGGGTGATCGCCCATTGGACGGATTTAGGTGAACCCGAAAATTACGATGACACTGGCTGGTATTACGGTTTCCCCGAACTGAGTCGCCAAACTCATGCCGATGTCCACAACGTTTATAACTTGATGTGGTCAAAGAGCATCTGGGAAGGCTATCAGCGCCATCAGGTGCAGCGCCGCCCCTTCATCCTCTCCCGTTCGGGTACTTCGGGATCGCAGCGCTACGGGGTGAGTATGTGGTCAGGCGACATCGGCTCCAACCTCGCCAGCCTCAACGCACAGCATAACGTCCAGATGCACATGTCTCTCAGCGGGATCGACTACTTCGGCTCCGATATTGGAGGCTTTTACCGGCACGCGGCCCAACCGGGGATCACCACCGAGGACCTGTACACCTTGTGGCTGGCCAATGCCTCTCTGCTGGATGTGCCCCTGCGCCCCCACACCATGAATCTTGACAACCGCTACGAAACCGCCCCGTCCTTGATCGGGGATGTGGACAGCAACCGGGCAAACGTGCGCCTGCGTTACGAACTCAGCCCCTACCTGTACAGCGCCGCCCATCGGGCCTACCGCAGCGGGGAGCCGCTATTTGCGCCGCTGGTGTATTTTTTCCAAAACGATCCTCAGGCGCGCACCATCGGCAGCCAAAAGATGATCGGGGACTCGTTGATGATGGTGACCATCACCGACAACCGGGGTGACGACATTCCCGTTTATCTGCCTGCGGGCGGCTGGTACAACTACTACACCCAACAGTACTTCCAGAGTAAAGGGGAATGGTTCAGCGCCCCCCGGCGGATCGATGGGCTGCTGCGTGCACCTCTGTTTGTGCGTGAAGGGACTATCCTGCCCTTGATGGCGGTGGACGATCAGACCGAAAACATGCTGGGCAAACGCCGTGATGACAGTCTCAACGATGATCTGCTGATCCGGGTTTACCCCGCTCCGGGTGAACACCAATACACCTTGATCGAAGACGATGGTGAGACCATCGCTTATCAAAGCGGCAAAGTGCGCGAAACCCTGATCAGCCGCGTGACCACGGCGGAAGGGGACTGGCGTATTGAGGTGTCCCCGGCTGTGGGTGAGTACCTCAATGCACCCACCGAACGCCGGGTACGGATTCAGGTGGTGCTGCCTTTGGGAGCGCTGCCCGTGAATGAAGTGCGCCTCAATGATGTCCTGCTGCCCATGAGCGCAATCTCTGGCGCAGACCCGAACCCTCATTGGTCACATCCCCGTGACGGGCTGATCGAGGTTGATGCGGGCGTGGTCAAGGTCATTGATCCGGTACGGGTGCTGCTTGTAGTCGCGCCTTAAAAAGGGCGAAATGATGGTAAGTACGGAGTGGGTTTTATGGTCAATCCTCATATCCCCCGCGCTGATTCCCGTAAGGGCATCAGCCGGCGTAGATTTTTGGCCGGGGCCGGGCTGCTGACCGGCGGCATGCTGATCGGGCAGACTTTCCCCACCAACGGCGCCGGGGCCCAGACGCCCTTCGGGGGAACTGTCCCGGTTCTGGCTCTGGGTGCCCAGCAGCAGCCTAAAAAGCCGCTTTTGCTGGCTCACTTCATGCCGTGGTATCAAAGCGCGGCGGTGAGCGGCTATTGGGGCTGGCACTGGACGATGGATCACTTTAAGCCCACTCAAAAGGACGACCGCGGACGCCCTCAGATCGCCTCCCACTACCTGCCCCGCACCGGGCCCTATGATTCCAGCGATCCCACAGTGCTTGAATACCAGACGCTCCTGATGAAGCTCAGCGGTATCGATGGGGTGATCGTGGACTGGTACGGCATCTCCAGTTTCCGCGATTACGGCGTCCTCAATCAGGCCACGCTGGCCCTTTTTGAAGCCACCAAAAAGGCCGGGCTGATCTTTGCTATCTGTTATGAGGACAACACCGTGAAAGAGATGGTCAAGAACGGCTACCTCAAGGCGGATGATGCTCTTCAGCACGGGCAAGAGGTGGTACGCTTTATGGATCAGCACTGGTTCCATGATCCCATCTACCTCAAGCATGAAGATCAGCCCCTCGTGTTCACTTTTGGGCCGCAGTACTTCAAAGGCGCCAGTGACTGGGAGTCGCTGTTTGGGGTGGCATCGCCCACCCCAGCCCTGATCACCCTCGATGGGCATCTGGTCGCGGGGGCCTTGGGCACCTATCCGTGGCCGCCCATGAAAGGCATTGATCTCAATCAGGCTGCAGTGGAGGCCTATCTAAAACAGTTCTACCGCAAGGTGCGGCGGAACCAATACCTTGTAGGGGGCGCGTTCCCCGGCTTTCATGACGTTTACCAGCAGGCAGGGGTCAGGGCCAGTTATGGGTTCTTGGATGCACAAGAAGGTGACATCTTCCGGGTCACCTTGCAAATGGCCCTTGAGCAGAATCCGGATGTGATCCAACTGATCACGTGGAACGACTACGGTGAAGGCACGATCATTGAACCCACGGAAGAGTTTGGGGCTCGTTACCTGAAGCTGGTACAGGAGGCCAAACGCAGCCTTGATCCTTCGGGGTTCAACTACCGGGCTGAGGACTTGGAGCTTCCCTATGACATTTATCAGCGCCGCCTAAAGCAGAATGACCCTACCAAAGCAGCCCTTGATCATGCAGTGGAGGCGATCCTTCAAGGTGATCTGGATACCGCTCGCCGTCGGTTGTCCGGGGGATGAGGACAGCCCCCTTGGGCTGCCCTTTTTTGCCTACCTGCCCAAAAATGAGAATCGTTCCTGCACAGGCTCACTGGTTCAGATCGTGGAGGATAAACACCTTCACCAAAAGCACCTGATGACGCAGCGGAATTTTGCTGTTTTCTCCAAACATTTTATTGCGGATGGTCTCCCAGCGGCCTTCTATGGCTCTGGCGGTGAGTCCGACGATCTGAGCGATCTCCGGAAAGGGGCGCCCATCAGCGATCAACCGGGCCAAGTCAATCTGCGGTTGGGTGAGCAAGATCAAATTTTGACAGCCGCGCTCCACCCAAAAACGTTCGTGATCGGGCAGAACCCGTAAGTACCGCTCTGCCGTTGAGCTGAACTTAGGTTCACAAGCCGAATCATCAATGAAAGACTCCTGATCAATGACCCGCTCAATGGCGGTGATCAGATCACGAGGACGGGTGGCCGCTTTCACCACATAGGCGATCCCCAGATTGCCCAGTTGTTTCATCAGTTCCCGCACGGGCTTAAGCAGTTGGTTGTCAGCGGAGATCAACACCAGCCCGATGTGGGGCCAGCGCCGGCGTAAATCCCGGGCGAGGTCCAGCCCTAACAAAAGTTGGGCTTCATCACTGCTCAAAACCGTCTGGGGTTTGTTTCGGGGCAGTTTAATATCAATCACGGCCACATCAAAGTTCATGTCCCCAGTCAGTTCCAGAGTGTCCTCATAATTGGAGAACTCTGCAATATTATGGAATCCATGCGAACGAAGATAGTTGGAGAAAGCAAACGAGGAGTGATACTCATCATCGACTACAAGTACAGCGATACTGGCGGGGTTGATCATGTCTGTTTCGAGCCTCATCTTGCAATGTATCCGCTTGCAGTGTGTTCCATAGATAATGCGTTCAGCAGCGCATTTCAAGGTAATCAGGACGGACGCAGTTGACACCTTGCTCACCCTGCATTCACCCAAAGGGGCAGTTTGAAGGGCAATTCCCCTTCGTCCTGAGGATGAAGGGGGGTGAGAGGAGGAGGGCAAGTGCGTAATCCTTAACTCACTATAACCCAAATCCAACTTTCAGGAACAACGGCTTTTCTCATTTTTTAGAGGGAATCCCCCCTCTCAAAAATGGAAATCTATTAATAATTTCGTTCTTGCAGCCTCTGAACACAATTTCGACACTTACCCTTAAGACGGAGTCGACGGGTGCTAACTGCCAAATATTGCCCTGTTATCCCCGATAATCTGAGGGGATACATTATGAGGATACCATCAGAACTGCAATGGGTTTCCCAACAATCATTCCTAAGGTTGCTATCCCAAGGGCACTGTGTTATGTTTGCCTTGCAGAACTTCACGAGGGAGTGAACTTGATGAAAAAGCATACCGCTCTTTTTCTCAGCGTTGTTTTGGTGATGGCGTTGATGCTGGGGGCATTGGGTATCCGGGGTACCGCTGCTCAGGGGCAAAATGTGATGGTCTGGACGAAGTTCAATGACCAGAATCCCCAGAATGCTCAGGATAACTGGCTTGCAGCGATGCTTGCTCAATACAACCAGACCGGAAACACGGCCACCAATACGTTCCAGCCTTACGACCAGATCAACAACAAACTCAACGCGGCCGTTCTGGCCAAAGGCGAAGTGCCCGACGTCTCCTACGTGGACACTCAGTACCTCAATTTTTTCCTGCAAAATGGGACTCTGACCGATCTGACCGAATGGGTCAAGGCGGCCCCATGGTTCAGTGATCTTGATCCCAAAGCCCTTGCGGCCTGCACCACCCCTGATGGCAAGATCATGTGCGTCCCGGCCCATACCGCGATCATGTTCACCTATTATTGGAAAGACCTCAGCCCGGAGCCGCCTAAAACCACCGACGATTTGCTGGCTTTAGGGGCGAAGTTGAAGGCCGATAACAAGTTTGCGTTCACTGGCAAACTCTCCGAATCAACTTCGGTAGAGCGTATGTACTACAACCTGATCCTGAGCTTTGGGGGCACGATTGCCGACGAGAACGGCTTGGCCACATGGGCCAACGAGGGCACGGTGAAAGCAGTGGAATGGCTGCGCGTCCTCTTCGGGGAAGGTTACGCTGCAAGGGAATCGCTGGCCCCCGGCTTTGATAACGAGCAGCCCTTCATGCGCGGCGAATCAGCGACCTTCCTTGCCGGTTCGTGGTCTTACGTGTACCTAACCCCCCTGACCAGTCCGAAGACCACGGTGTATGAGGGAACCCCCGGTGATGTTGATCCCAAGACGGCAGGGGCCGTTGGTAAGGCACTGGCTGGCGGTGAACTCGGACTTGCCCCACCGATCTCTGCCCCGGATGGCAAACCCAACTCGTTCTTGGCGGCCTCTGCGTGGGGTATTCCCAACGGTGCCAAGAACATCGAAGGCGCAAAGGATTTCATCAATTTCCAGATGGAGACCACCCGGAATGCAGCCTACTCGATAGCCTATGGTGCGCTCCCAGCCATGCTCACGGCCAAGGAAGCACCAGAGTTCCAAACCGACTACTGGAAGACCGTATCTCAGTATCAGACGGAGTATGGGGTAAATTCGCCCACCTTCCTCGACTATAACTTGGGTCTGACCCTGCTTTCTGACGCCATCGTAAAACTGATCACCGACCCCTCGTTAGACATTATGGCAACTCTGCAAGCGGCGCAGGATGAGTACAACGCCTCGGTAGAATAAACTTCGGCGGACGGAAACGCCTGAATCTGTTTGCGTGGCGGGGCTGAGATCACAGTCTCGCCACGTTTCATGTTTCCAGAGAGGACACTTAGCACATGATCGAGGTTACAAGCCTTGAATCCCAGCCCCACATTCGGGTAGGGACGGTCACACCGGGGATGCGCACCAAATGGTTCCCTTTTTGGCTTCTGCTGCCTTCTATAGTGGTGCTTTTGGCCTTACAAGTTGGCCCGACCCTGTATTCGTTTTACCTCAGTACAACTCGGATGCGTCAGGGGGTGGTCACCGATGTGGGGCTGGAGAATTACGGACGAATCCTCAATATGCCTTCCTTTCGGGAGGCCCTTCGGCTGACTCTGATCTACGCGGGCTCTTATGTGATCCTCACCGTCCTCTTGGGCCTGCTCATTGCGCTGCTGCTCAACCGACGTTTCAAGTTCACGGGCATCTATCTGGTATTGATCTTCTTCCCGTGGGTGATCTCCGATGTGGTCGCGGGCACCATGTGGCGCTGGCTGTGGCAGCCCACCTATGGTCTGATCCAAAACTGGGTGACTGCAAATCTGCCCGCCTTTGGTGAGCATATCTACACCACCGCTGGGGGGGCCATGTTCATTGTGGTTATGGCCGCTGTGTGGCGCGGTTTGGCCTTCACCACATTGGTGTGTTTGGGGGCCCTTCAAACAGTGCCCATTGAGACTTTAGAGAGTGCAGCCCTTGATGGCGCAGGACGCTTCCGCCGCTTTTTCAGAGTGATCCTGCCACAAATTCGCCCCACCTTGATGGTGATGGTGCTGCTGGCGTCGATTCAGGCGATCAATTCGGTGGGTTTGATCTTTTCGATCACCAATGGGGGGCCCGGTGGCGCAACCAAAACTGCCGCCTTTTTCCTGCTTGAAACAGGCTGGCGTAACGGTGATTTTGGGCGGGGGGCCGCGGCCTCGGTGATCCTCTTTTTTATCAATCTAGCGCTCACCTTAGTCTATTTGCGGCTTATGGGGAGGGAACGTAAGTAAGCCATGCACTTTGTGAACTCCAAGCTGACCAAACGGTTTGACTTGATCAGCACCCATGTGATTCTGGGTGGGTTTGCCCTGTTTGCCCTTTTCCCCATCGTTTATACCTTGATGACCTCGTTCAAAAACGAAACGGAAGTGCTCACCCGCCCGCCCACCTTTTTCCCCAGCACCCTCGTGACCGAAGGTTATGAGGTCGTCTTTAACAGCGAGATGGTACGTTACTACATCCCCAATTCGATCTTTAATTCGATGGTCTCATCGGTGGTGGTGGTGGTGCTGGCCTCGCTGGCGGGTTATACCTTCACCCGCTACAAATTTCGCGGCAGTCGGGCGCTCGAACTGGCGATTTTGGGATTGATGATGATCCCCGGCCTGACCAACTTGATTCCCCTCTACCGGATCGCCAGTGAACTGCGGGCCCTGAACTCCAATATCTTTATCGTGGCGGTCTATACCGCAGGTGGGCTGCCTTTTGCGATCTGGATCATCCGATCCTTTTTTGAGACCATCCCCATCGAGCTTGAAGAAGCCGCCCTGATCGATGGCTGCACCCCTATTCAGGCCCTGCGGATGGTGATCATGCCCCTTGCCGCGCCGGGGCTTTTGGCCGGTTTTTTGCTCATGTTTGTGGATACTTGGAACGAGTTTCTGGCCGCGCTGGTGCTGCTCTCTGGCAATGCCCGAACCGTGACCGTTGGTATGTACGACTTTCAGTCATCGTTTGAGATCGCCTATCATGTGTGGACGGCAGCCTGTATCTTGATCATGCTGCCCGTGATCGTCCTGTTCATTGGACTGCGTAAGCAGTTTTTTGAAGCCATGCTCGCAGGCGCGCTAAAAGGTTAAAGGGCCACACACCGCAAGGGCGATCCGTGTTCCCTGATCGGGGTCGACCCTTGGGTAACACCTCTTTTAGAGACCGTTTGAAAAGGGTAGGACTCACACAGTTGAGCCTTTTTGCTCCGTATTTATCGAAAGGAGCAGTTTGAGGGGGAAGCCCCCTCAAGAACCATATTCCCCCCTTCTCCAAGCTGGAGAAGGGGGGATGAGGGTGAGAATAAAAAGGTAAGTTTTCAAAAGGTTTTTTACACTTCCACAATACCCCAATAATGGCTTCTCGGTAGGATCATGAAGGGGATCAAGGAAGGGAGCGTGAGGTGATGTTTCGGTTTCTGGGTTTGAGGGGCTTTTTCCAGCGGGCACTGCGCCGCTCTCGAAGCATTCAACGGCGGCAGTTTCGGCGGCGGATGCGGCGCATCTAGGCCCCCGGACACTGCTTGAGGGCGTCCGGGAGCGGTCTGTTTGGCCTCACTTCTGCCCTAACTGCTAAGCTGCTGGATCAAATCTGAAGCGTTTTTGAGTCCATCCTCGGCCCGGATATGGCGGCCCAGTGCCTCTGCCCGCTGGTGCATGGCGGGATCGGTGGTGATCTGGGTGATGGCTGCGGCCAGACGCGCCACATTCAGCTTGTGACGGGGAATCGGCGCCGCGCCTACCCCTAATTCGTGTACCCGCCTGCCCCAGTAAGGCTGATCACTCATGTGGGGGATGATCAAGGTAGGCTTGCCGGCCCGCAGCCCTGCTGCGGTTGTACCCGCCCCGCCATGATGTACCACTGCGGAGACTCTTGGGAACAGCCAGTTGTGAGAGACGCTGCTCACCAGCAAAACCTGATCACTCCTCACTTGGAGGTCTGCGCTGTTCCAACCGCTGGCCACAACAGCCCGCTGGCGGGTGTGCTTCAACGCCTCAAGGATCAGGTTGAGGGTATGCTGCGGGTCGCGGTGGGACATGCTGCCAAAGCCAATATACACCGGGGCATCGCCCGCCTCCAAAAAGGCGCTCAGTTCTGCCGAAGGGGAATCCTGCTGCGCCTCATCCAAAAACCAGTATCCGCAGATATGGCAGATTCGATCCCAATCCGGGGCATTGGGGACCACCTTGGGGCTAAAGCCAAAGAGGGTGTGGGCCTTGCGTCGGGCTTTTTGATAACTGCCAAAAGTGTGCGGGGGCAGCCCCAGATGGGACGTGCGGAAGGTGTTGGTGGTCTCCTTGAGGATCGACCACAGCACCCGCTCCACAAACTTGCCCATCAACCGATTCAGGGGGTTGTTTCTTTTGGGCACCAGCGGCGTCACCGAAGCCTCGCCGCTCACAGTTGGGTACTGGGGCTGAAGCATCGCATTCAGATACCCCTTGCCTGTGGCTTCAGTCACCGCCTGCACATAGGCTTCGGAGGTGAACCCTGCGATCCAAAAATCGGTGTCTGGGGCACATTCTTGCATCGGCAAATACATCCGGTGCGCATGTTCGTGAAGCAGGGCGCGCATCACCTGCACTTCCTGAAGGGGGTTATTGCTGCTCTCCGACCACGTTTGCCCTTTGTCGCTGTTCATCAGGGATTCCATATCCAGCGAGGGCACAAATCCTAACCCGTGCCCTTTGATCCAACCCTCAAAGTTAGAACCCGCGATCAGCCTGACCTCGACCCCCGGTTTTTGAATGGTTTTGCCCAAAGCGATCATGGGTTGAACATCGCCTCGTGTGCCTAAGGCAGTAATGGTGATACGCATCATTTCCCTCTCAAGCTGTTGGCTGCTTGGTCAAATGGCTCCATTGTAACGTATCCCCAACCTGTCCCTGTCAGGGCTGGGTTTTTGAGGGACAAGGAGCGATGCCCGCCCAACTGCCGAGTACGGCTAGGGCTTTAGTGAGGGCGTCCCCCACAACCCCCAATCGGGGAGTTTGAGGGGTAAACCCCTCAAAGAACGAGGAGGATGAGGGGTACCCTACTGTCGCGCCCTCAGTTGTGGCGGGTGTGATGAGGCAGAAAGGCATCCGCCAATCCGCTGGAAAAGGATAGTGACTTTCCATACCCGACACAGGACTGTTTTCAATAAGGATTGACGACAAGATTTGCTTCCAGAAGAGGGAGAAAATCTTTAGTATTTTTGGTGTAAAGAGGAAGCTTCAAACGGTAACTGACCGAAGCGATGAGGCAGTCCTGAAAACTCACCCCATGACTCAGCCGAAAGCGCAGTAGCTGCATCATTGCCCAGTGTTGATCGGCTTCTGTCAGAAACACAAAATCCAACGGCGCGACGATTTCCAAACACCGTCTCTGGCCTGCTTTGCCACTTGCTCCCTCAATGAATTCCAACCATGCAACCGATGAGATCGCAAGGTCGGGTTGTGTTTGAAACCATCCCCTTGCCACGAGATTGTTATGATAGACCTCGATGAGAATATTGGTATCCACAAAACCCGTGATCACTCGGTCACTCCGGGGTCTTCAAGGGTGTTCGAGTGCCGACGGCGACGTTGATGGATGAACTCACCGGAATCCTCGTTGGAATTTATGCCGCCCCATGCCTCAACGGGGGGGGTGGCGTCCAACCATGTACTCAACTGCTGCATGGTCAGCCGTTTTGGGGTGAGTAGTTCTTGAATTTCTTGGTCTGTCCAAGGCTGGGATTCTTGTACCTGTGATTCGGGAACTTCGATCCGCACGATGACCTCACCCGCAGGAAGCCCTGCAGGAAGCCGAATTTCAAGTTCACCGTTTTCCGTAATTTTTCCAGTTAGTTCAAGGATGGTCATCGTCAAAGTTCCTACCATTGTTTTGAGGGACTGCCTAACGACTGGATTCACCTTGTAGAGCAGTGTTTGGAAAGGCACCATGGGTGGTGTCAGTAAGCCCACATTGTTTGATCATTATAGTTCAGCCACTTGTTTTCGTACAGCGGGATGTATCTGATTTCACCGCTGCCGAAAGGGGAGTTTGAGGGGTTTACCCCTCAGCGAAGTGAGAGTGTCCGGTAGGTCGAAATGCCCATTGGATGATCCCGGATCGAAGGTTATGATCGATCCTTGAAGATCAAAGTAACGCCAATCATCAGGCTGCCAACCCTATGCCTTCAACCAGCTACACCCGCCCACCGGGCTTTTATGATCGCCCCCCTGCCGAGAGCCTCGAAGCTTCGGAGGTTACGGCCACCCTTCAGCAGGTGATGAATCGTTTTGGCTATCAACCGATTGAGACTCCCCTGCTCGAATATGCTGATCTCTTCCTCACCAAGAGCGGTGACGATGCCATGAACCGCCTCTTCACCTTTGAGATGTACGGGCGTTTGTTGTGCCTGCGCTCGGAGTTCACCCCTTCTGCGGCCCGACTCTATATTGAGCGTTATCAACACGAACCCAAACCCATCCGGTGGCAGTTGACCGGGCCCGTTTTTCGTTACGAATCGCCGCAGCGCAGCCACTCACGCCAGTTCACCATGGTGGGCGCGGAACTGATCGGTGATGCGGGCACCGGGGGCGATGCCGAAACCATAGGCATGGCAGCCGCGGGTTTGTTCGGGGTGGGGCTGCGCGAATGGACATTGGTGATCGGCCATGTGGGGCTGATCGGCGCCCTTTTGGATCAGTTTCAGCTTGAACGCCGTACCCGACGCTACCTGCTTGGACAGATCGAGAATCTGCGGCGGCGTGGGCGCGCTTACGTAGAAGCCCAAATTGAACGGCTGTATGCAGGGCTGCCCGCTGATCTGGAGAACATCGAGGCCCCGTCGGAGGATGGGATGCGCCGCACCTTGCAGATGCTTCTGGCCTCAGCGGATTTGGGCACCACGGGGGCGGGGCGGGGCAGTGAGGATATTGCCCGCCGCCTGCTGAACAAACAGCGCCGGGCCAACCAGCGTGATGTGGTTGGGCGGGCCCTCGATTTTCTGGAACGTCTGATCACCCTCGAAGGCAGCCCGGCCCATGTCCTGCCTCAACTGGAAAAAATGCTGCCCTCAGATGAAGCCATTCAATCTCAGATGCGCGGCTTTCGGGCGGCGATAGGCTTGTTAGGGATGTATGGGGTCGGTTCGGAACGAGTCAAGATTCATTTGGGCTTGGCCCGAGGGCTGAACTACTACACCGGGATCGTTTTTGAAGCCCATGCCCCCGGCGAGGACAGCGCCAGCCAGCTTTGTGGGGGCGGGCGCTACGACGACTATCTACGGGTGATCGGCGCAGCCCAAGATACCCCAGCGGTGGGGCTGGCCTTTGGCTTGGAGCGCATCCTCAGTGAACGCAAACGGCTCGGACTCAGCAGCCCTTCAGCAGGGGTGGCGGTCTTGGTGGTACCCATCGAAGATGACGACGATCCCGAAGCAGCACGGGTGGCCATGCTGCTCCGCGAATCGCTCAATACCGAACTGCACATGCCCCCGGCCCGTAGTTTGTCTAAAGCACTCACCACGGCCGGGCGTCGGGGTGTGCCCTTTGTGATCCTTGTGGGGGCTGCGGAGCGGGTTGCGGGGCAGGTGACCCTGCGTGATATGCGCACTGGCCAGCAGCAGATGCTCTCCCCTATGGATGCTCGTCAGGCCATTCGGGAAGGGATGGGTCATTCATGAACGCGGCACCGGTAACCTTAGCCCTGCCCAGTAAAGGGGCCCTTGCGGATCTGACCATAGAGTTTCTCAAGTCCTGTGACCTTAAAATCTCGAAGCCCAACCCGCGCCAGTATGTGGCCACTGTGCCCGCGCTGCCCGCGCTAAATGTACTCTTTCAGCGGGTAACCGATATTGTTTATAAAGTCCTTGATGGCACCGTTGATCTGGGCATCACTGGCTTAGATGTGGTGCGTGAATACGCCCACACCGATGATGAGGTGCTGGTGATCCATGATGATCTGGGTTATGGCGCTTGTGAATTGGTAGTGGCCGTGCCCGAAGCATGGATCGACGTTGAGACCATGACCGATCTGGCTGATGTGGCCCTAGACTTCCGCGAACACCGCCGCCGCAATTTGCGGGTGGCCACCAAATTCACCACACTGGCCCGGCAGTTCCTACGGGAGCATGGCATCCATCACTTTACCCTTGTGGAGGCCGAAGGGGCCATTGAGGCTGCGCCCACCCTCGGTTACGCCGACATCATCATCGATCTGAGCGCTACCGGAACCACCCTGCGCGAGAATCACCTCAAACCGATCAGTGACGGCACGATCCTCGAATCGACCGCCTGTCTGATCGGCAATGCGCGCCGTCTGCGCGAAGCGCCCCAAGTGCTGGAGACGGCCCGCACCCTGCTGGAAGTCTTTGATGCCACCCTCACCGGGGGGCAGTATTATCAGGTGAGCGCCAACATGCGGGGCAAATCGCCGGAGGTTGTGGCGCAGGCCATCGCCACCAACGCCATCACCCGGGGGCTTCAGGGCCCCACCGTCGCCCCGATCTACGCTTCCAAGACCGAAAATCGTGATGGGCAGTGGTTTAATGCCACGATCATCGTCCACCGCAAAAACATCATCGGGGCGGTTTCACATTTGCGCAGCATCGGCGGCACCCAAACCACCGTGATCCCGGTGCGTTACATCTTTTTGGAGCAGTCCCCCAGTTATGCCCGCCTGATGGAGGTGTTAGGGCGCACAGGGGATTGAGGGGTTGTTTCGTGGGAACAAGGCCTGCCTTGTCCGCCATACCCCTACTCAACTGCCCCCAGTCATGAGCAGCCCCAGTTTTTCTGGGGTGGCTTCGGCGCGGGGTAGGATGCGCACAATGCGCCCCTCATAGATGACCGCGATCCGATCCGAAAGTGCCAGCATTTCGTCAAGGTCTTCGGAAATGAGCAGGATCGCGGTGCCCATCGCCCGCTGGTCAAGCAGTCGATGGTGAATGTAGAGGGTCGCGCCAATATCCACCCCTCGGGTGGGCTGTGCGGCGATCAAGGCTTTGGGCGTGCGTGAGAGTTCCCGCGCCAGAATTAACTTCTGGATGTTGCCCCCAGAGAGCGAACGTAAGGGGGTGCCATCATGTGGGGTTTTGACCTTAAAAGCCCGGATCAGTTCTCCGGCCCGCTCATGGATTGCCCGGAAATTCAGCACCCCTCGTTTGGAGATCGGGGCCTCGGCGTGAGTTTGAAGGATCACATTTTCGGCAACCGTGAAAGACTTGATCGCCCCATCGCGCATCCGTTCTTCGGGGATGTAGCTCAGCCCGCCTTCGATCCGACCAGCAATCGAGGCGCGGGAAATATCGCTCCCATCAAGGCTAATGGTGCCCGCCGTGAGGGGGCGCATCCCGGCGATCACCTCGGCCAGTTCGCGCTGTCCGTTGCCCGAAACGCCCGCCACCCCCAGAATTTCCCCGGCGCGCACCTCAAACGAGACCTCACGCAGGGCGGGCAGTTTACGATCCCCCAAGGCCGAAACCTCTTTGAGGATGAGTCGGGGTGCGCCGATGGTCACCGGTTCTGGGGTGACTTTGAGGGACATTTCGCGCCCCACCATCAGCTTGACCAAGCCTTCGCGGTTAGCCTCCGTCGTAGGCAGTGTGCCCACCACGCGCCCATCACGCAGCACCGTGATCCGCTGGCTGATGTTCAAGACTTCATTGAGTTTGTGGGAGATAAATACCAGCGCATAGCCCGACGCGCACAGGCGGCGCAGGGTCTTAAATAACTCCTCCACCTCCTGAGGGGTCAGGACAGCCGTGGGTTCATCGAGGATCAGCACACTGGCCTCCCGGTAAAGGGCCTTGATGATCTCTACCCGCTGCTGTTCGCCTACCGAAAGCTGCCATACGGCCGCACGGGGATCAACCTTCAAGCCAAAGCGGGCGCTCAATTCTTCGATGCGGCTGATGACCTGATTCAGGTTAAGGATGGGCGGGCGCGAAGCCTTTAAGCCGATAGCGACGTTCTCCGCGACGGTGAGCGAAGGCACCAACATAAAGTGCTGGTGTACCATGCCGATCCCCCGCTGGATAGCCTCCGCCGGGGAGTCAATGCGCACCGTTTCTCCGTTGATCCGAATCTCGCCTGCATCGGGCTGCTGCATCCCATAAAGAATCTTCATCAGGGTCGATTTGCCCGCACCATTTTCCCCCAAAAGCGCCTGAACCTCACCGGGGCGAATTTCCAGATCAACCCGATCATTGGCGAGGACACCGGGAAAGCGTTTGACGATCCCGCGCATTTCGAGATGGGTGATAGCTTTCATAAAGAGGGCGCTCCTGCCGCTGCATCCGATGATCGTCCCGAAGCACCCTAACTGTGACACATTTTTGGTGCCGGATCAAGGTGCGGAAAGCACAGGAGCAGGGGCGCTGCATCAAAACGGAATCCCACAGAGTCCGTTTGAGAAGTCAGCTTTTGTGAAGGCGATTGTGTGAAAATTGGGCACTGACCAACCGGACGCTGTTCACGGTATCCCTACAAAAGCGGGGACGCGCCCCGGTGTATCCGCACCCAGAGAGGAGAACGCTTGCCACTGGCGGTAAAGGGCCGATGAGGCGTGTTCACCTCCCCCTATCCTTACCCCAAAACAATCGGACGGGTGCGCGCCCGTCCGATTGAAGCGTGTTTAACCCATGGCCGAACGAACGGGGTTTAGTTCATCCCAGCCTTTGCTGCTTCTTCTGGCGCGGCCGGAACTGGGACGGGTGCGCCCAGTGGCTGAGCCACAATGTAGTTGCCGTACAAGCGCCACTCATCAAGACGGCACGAATGCACTAACTTGCCCTCAAAGACGGTCATATCCGGGCAGCTATCGCACATGTCTTGACGCCCATCAGGGAGGATGTCAGGGGCCTGAATCACGGCGATGCTTTGGGTGTAAACGGGCTGGAAGAAACTGAGCGGACGGCGCACGATGTCAGCCCAGTACTGACGGTGTGTTGCGCCGAGTCCTTTATCAAACCCACCCAGTAGGAATGCGGCTTTATTCAGTTTGTGACCGCGTGTGTAGGCAAGGTAGTGTTTGCGGAAGAAGTGATAGGTGGACTGCACCATCTCCATCGCACGGGGGCCCAAGGAGCCATACATCTTGCCTTTGCGCCCAAACTGCACCCCGATCATCCATTTCACC
The DNA here is from genome assembly GCA_014879835.1 of Anaerolinea sp. Taxonomy (GTDB): domain Bacteria; phylum Chloroflexota; class Anaerolineae; order Aggregatilineales; family UBA2796; genus UBA2796. Next base: position 1,622 of record JACSRJ010000291.1, on the reverse strand, counting down.
GCGTCATGGGTTTGGGTTCCGCCCAGATAGGCGGCTGGCTCATAGTAGGGGTTGCCTTCCTTGAGCTTTTCGTAGACGTCGGCAGAGGTGATATGCACTTCGTGGTCGTCCTCGGAGGTATAACCCACCTCAAGTTCAATCGGTTTTCCCTTGACCACATAGTTGAAGGTTCCGTCCATCGGCGCGGCCCGGAAGCAGATGAAGACCAACCCATGCACAATGTCAATATGTTTGTTGGCCCACTGCACGATGCGCGGGATCGACTCAACATTGGAGGGGTAGACGGTGCAGCCGAAGCTGGTGAACAGACCGCCCACCTCAGCGACCATCTTGGCATAGGTCAGGCGCAGATCAAACAGGTCTTGCTCAGTCTTACCTTTCCAGTGTGGGCGATTCTGCTCCGAGTCGATGTGGAAAGTGAAACCCAGCGCGCCCGCCTGTTTGAGTTCGCGCAGAAATGGTTTGTTGTCCCACAGTTTAACCCCATTGGTCAGGATCAGCGGCTTCATCCCCTGCTCTTTGATGTAAGCGATGATCTCAAGGATATCGGGGTGAATCAGCGGCTCACCACCGGCGATAGAGATGTTGTCACAGTTGCGCCACTGCTTCAAAAGCCGAATTTCTTCCTTGACCTGATCAAGGGTTTTGTGCCCTTCACGGTTGAGGCGATAACAGCCCCGACAGTAAATGTTGCATTTATCGGTGACTTCTAGCCAACCGATAGGGTTGTCGTTGAGTGACCATGGGAAGCGGTACATCGCTTGTTTTGAAGGTCGCATGGGGATCCTCCCTTAATGCCTTGCGGCGCGCTTACAGAATAGACAATCGTATGCCACGACTGCCCAAAAAACGGGATCATAGCGCGCTGTTATAGGCCCGCAAGCAACCTTAAGGAAAGTCCCAAGAAGGCGGTAACTCCATATTAACACGAATTATATATGAAGAATTGTTGAGTTTAATAGGAGCAGAGCGGTGAGAACTGCTTTTGGGGAGTGTTTAGCCCTTCAACAGGGTAGGGGTGACCCCACGTGGTCGCCCGGTTTCTGCCTGCCATCGGGACGGCACTGACTGATCTGGGAAAGTTACAGCGTTATCCTACAGCGTTATCCTAAAAGATTGACCTGCTATTTTCAATCTTACCCTCATCCCCCTACACCCCCTTCGCCCGCGTGCGGGTTAAGGGGGAATCGATCTCTTGGGGGTAAACCCCTCAGACTCCCCGATCTGGGGCTTGCGGGGGGGACGCCCCCACAAAAGGTTTCTCCCCTCTCCTAGCCGCGAAGCGGCGGCCGGGAGAGGGACCGCTAAGAGTCCGTTTGAAAAGGCCGGGATTTACGCAGACTGAACCTATTTGCCCCCTATTTATCGAAAGGGGAAGGTTGAGGGGGCATCCCCCTCAAGAACCTTATCCCCCCTTCTCCAGTTTGGAGACGGGCACCGTGCAGCGGTCGCAAAGGGGGGATGAGGTCAAACCTACCCTGCCCCTTCAGCTCATATTCGGAGAGGGGGCATGGGGTCTTTCAGGGGTAGGTTTTGCATGAATACCCCCTATTGGGGATGTAGGAAGCGAAAAAAGCGCCTTGTAGGGGCAGCCCCGTGTGGCTGCCCGGTCTTCTGTCTGC
>JACSRJ010000152.1 GCA_014879835.1 Anaerolinea sp. | reverse complement strand
CATTCTAGGACTTTACTCGAACAGGTGGCGGCAACGTCACCTGTTTCGATTCTTGCGGGGTTCTCCGAAATTCCCTCACCGCCGCTTACCTTCTCGCAGACTTCACGCAGGTAAGCAAATGGCGGCAGCAAATCCACACGTTCTATCTCGCCCTCAGTATTGACGACGACTCTCTCAACAACATTTCGCAGCAGTTCCTTTTGGTCACTGCGCGATAATGTTTCATACAGTATACCCAATTTTGCAATTATGGTGAGCGCCTGATCCAAATCGTCGATGTAACTCTCACATTTCTGGTCAAGCAGCTCCAGACTTGCCCGCAGTTTGTGGCGCTTATCTTGCCATTCTGCCCACAAATTACGCCAGTTTTCCTCAGTGACCATCGTCGCAGCGTAGAGCCGCAGGACTCTGGCTTCCTCTTCATCGATCTGCTTCAATGCGCGTTCTATCTCGGTTCGTTCATCCGGATGCAGCCGTCCGAGTTTGTCAGCCACCTCATTGATGTAGTAATCACGAATCAGAGGCATTAACGCATCATCGACCTGAACCTGCTGGAGGTGGGAAGCAAGCTGACATTCAACCTCGGAACAGAGAAAATGAATGGGGTGATGATCCAAACGGTAATGCGCGGTGCCGCCGCCTGAGCGACCAGGGTTAGAAGTTGAGCCAGTCAGTCGATAGAGTTTGTCACCTGGTTGGGTTGGGTCAAACGATGACGCAGATAGAAAGATCAGCTTTTTTAATAGATAATCATGTCTACGCTTGGCGTATTTGTGTCGTGACCGCTTCGCCAGGATTTCCAAACCCTGCTCAAATTCCTGGGTTGAGACAAGAGGTTCCCAGTCGCCCCGCAGCGTTTTGGGGAGAATGCCCAGTTCTTCGTTGACAATCCAGCCCGCGTAAGCCCAGTTGTGGAAGCTATAAGCCATTGAGTTGTAGTTAGCTTTGCGTTTGCCATTGGCTTTCACCTCAACAAAAGGACGACCACTGCGGTAGCGATAGCCGCGTGCGTGTAGTTCTTCAGCGATTTCCGCCAGTGTCAGGCGATCTTCGAGCAGCAAATCCCACGCCAAGCGCCAGATTGGAGCGCGTTCGGGGTCAGGTTCGATATGGTGGGTGCGCCGCGCATAGGTTTTGCGATGAGGTTGGTCATCTTCAACACTGATATAGCCATCCGGCGCACGCCCGATGTAGCCGCCATTCTCGCGTTTAGCGTCAACAGCCCCTTTGATTCGCAGGCTCGTCATCATACTCTCACGACGCGCCAGAGTAAATGAAAGCGCGACAATCACACGGTCATCGGGTGACATCGGATCAAGATCAGGCTGATTGGCAAAACGTACTGATACACCAAACTCATCCAGTTCATCAATCGCACGTAATGCTTCAGTATCATTGCGACCAAAACGGTCAGCACGCTCGACAATCACATGTGAGAACCGTCCCATCCGGGCATCTTCCAGCATTCGCTGGTAGCCGATGCGTCGGGGCGTGCGTCCGGTTAATAAGTCGATGTATTCATCTATGACCGGCAAATCCGAGCGATCCAGAACGGATTTCTGGATGAGATAACGCTGTCGCGCCTGTGAGGCTTCAGGATTTTGGGCTTCTTCATCGCTGGTACGCAGGTAAACTGCCCATCCTGCGGCAGGTGTAATCGTGTTTTTCTTTCTCGAACGCGCCATTAATCAATTCATCCGATCCGTTTCTGGACACCATACACCCGATTTCTAGTTCTGTGTTTTTGTGGGTGTTTTTCGTGTAGATTTGACAGGTGGCTCTTGTTCGGATTTTGCCAGCAGTTCCGCAACAATCATCACCCGTTTGAACAGGTCTTTGGCTTTCATAGCTGTGTTTTCAGGAGAATTAGCGATCTCCTCAACGGCTATGTCAGGTGTTTGAGGCGTTGGTCTGAACTGCATTGCGTTACCAACTCCTTTTCAATCCACGAGTAGACATCACCACCGTTCAGGTAGAACTCGGTAATGTCCTTGCCAGTGGCTAGTTCAACAATACGAAAACGTGGTGAAAGAGAGAGCAGGCGCTTCGCGCCTTTTTTCCCCGCCGCGTCGCGGTCATAGGCGACGAGAATGGTATGACAGTGCGTGAGTTCAGCATACCAGCGTGAACTGATGATCGCGGTGGCGCTGCTCAGGGTCACAGCGGCTGCCAGATCACCGGCTTCCTGCTGAGCCAGCAGCGTATCGAATTCACCTTCGCAGAATAAAGCGACTTCCCGGTCTGTCAACCCGTCAGCACCGTACAAGCCGTTGACGTTGCCACCCTTGATCTGCTGGTATTTCGGCGTGCCATAGGCGCGGCGGACTTTCACCGCCCAGAGCGCATCCGCCGCAAACCAGGGGATGGTAATACCACAGGGGACATCCATGCCTTCAATCACCTGCCAACTGCGGCAGTCCCCCGGCACATAGCCCAACCGGGCGGCGCGAATCGTGCGAGTCGTCAAACCTCTGCCGATGAGGTAGTTCAGCGCGGGTTCGCCGACATCCGACCAGAGCGTTTCTTCGGCCTGACTCACGACGCACTCCGCTCGCCGCTGCCAGTCCCATTCCGGGGGTTCGGAAGGGGATTTCAGACACTTACGCTCGACAGGGGCAATATCCTCAATCCGCTCACCTAAAACCCGCAGTGCCTCGACAAAACTCAGGCGGCGGTAATTTTTTAACCAGTCCAACGCATCACCGCTGGTATCGCACGCCCCAAAGCAGCGGTAGCCGTTCGCCCAGACGGCCAGGCTGAAGCCCTTTTGCTCAAGATGGAATGGACACTTCCACAGGTGAGCGCGCCCGCCGCGCAGCGG
>JACSRJ010000080.1 GCA_014879835.1 Anaerolinea sp. | reverse complement strand
TCCGTCGTCGGCAGCGTCAGATGTGTATAAGAGACAGAAAATAAAGACCCGGACAGCACGTCCCAAATTTCAGGACTGATCCCTCAATCCGTTCAAGTTTCAAAGGAGAAGTAATACCGTGTGTGCATTGATGCAGGCTGATCCCGCCCTGCGCAGTGATGGGGGCGTTATGGTGAACGATTTCGCCATCACTGCTGCAACTGTTAACGGCTCTGGCAGCCAGACCGCAAACAATACCTTGGTACGTGCCCTTTTTAAGATGGGTATCCCGGTGAATGGCAAGAATCTCTTTCCATCCAATATTTATGGTTTGCCCACATGGTTCACCATCCGGGTGAGTAAGGATGGCTTCACCGCCCGCCGTGATGATTATCATGTGCTGGCCGCAATGAACCCCAAGACCCAAGCCGACGACATTCACAAGCTGCCTGCGGGCGGCGTCGTTTTTCACCCCGATGACTGGAAGTTCGCCAACCAACGGCAGGACATCACCTACTATGCGATGCCTGTCAAAGCGCTGGTGAAGGCAAGCGAAGTCAAGCCTGATCTGCGCGAGTACGTGGCGAACATGGTTTATGTCGGCTCTATCGCCGCCTTTTTGGGGATCGAAGCCAAAGAGATCAAGGACGCCCTCAACTACTTCTTTAAGGGCAAGGGCAAAGCGGTCGAACTCAACTACTTCTTGGTTGAGAAGGCCATGGAGCACTTCTTTCAGACCTACCCCGATGCGCCCCGTCCCTTCAAAGTGGAGCGCATGAACAAAACTGACGGCAAGATCATGATCGACGGCAACTCCGCCGCCGCCATGGGCGCCATTTTTGGCGGGGTGCAGGTGGTTGGCTGGTATCCGATCACCCCCTCCACCAGCATGATCGATGCCCTCATCGACTACGCCAAAGAACTTCGTACCACCTATGAAGTTGGCCCAGACGGCAAAAAGGTGATGAAGGAAAAAAATATCGCCATCGTCCAAGCAGAAGATGAACTCTCTGCCGCCGGAATGATCATCGGTGCAGGCTGGATGGGCGCACGCTCTATGACCGCTACCTCTGGCCCCGGCTTGTCCCTCATGGCGGAGTTTTCAGGTTTGGGTTACTTCGCCGAAATCCCGGCAGTGATCTGGGATATTCAGCGGATGGGACCCAGTACCGGGCTGCCCACCCGCACTTCACAAGGGGACGTGCTCAAGGTCTACTTCATGTCGCATGGGGATACCCGCCATGTGTGCCTGCTCCCCGGAAGCATGAAAGAGTGTTTTGAATTCGGCTGGCGCGCTTTTGACATTGCAGAGCACCTCCAGACTCCTGTGTTCTGCCTCAGCGACCTTGATATGGGCATGAACTTGTGGCCCAGTGACACCTTTGAATACCCCGATGAACCCATGGATCGGGGCAAGTTGTTCACTTATGAGGACATGGATAAAAACGGCGGCAAATTTGCCCGTTACAAGGATGTCGAAGGGGATGGTATTGGACCCCGCTCCCTGCCGGGAATGGGCCCCGCTTACTTCACCCGGGGTACAGGGCACAACGAGTATGCTGTCTACAGTGAACGTTCTGATGACTGGTACAACAACCTACGTCGGCTCGAACGCAAACACAATACCGCCCGCAAGATCGTACCGGCCCCTGTCGAGGTGCTGAACAACGGCGCGCAGTTTGGGATCATCGCTTACGGTTCCAGCGATCCAGCGATTGTGGAAGGTATGGACTTGCTTCTGAAGCAGGGCATCAAGACCGATTATCACCGTATTCGGGCGCTGCCTCTGGGCGAGAAAACCCACGAATTTTTGAGCAGCCATGACCGGGTGTATGTGGTCGAGAACAATGATTTAGGGCAGATGGCACTCCTCCTGCGGATGGAATATCCACAACTGGCCAACCGGATCGTTTCGGTTTCGCTCTGTGATGGGCTGCCTCTGACCGCACGGTGGGTCGCAAACAGCATTTTGGAACGAGAGAACGAGGAGAAGGGACGGTAAGCCATGACCGCACGAAGCCAGCAAAAACTGAACGCGCTCGGTTTAGAAAAGAGCGCTTACAAAGCGGGTGAGTCTACCCTCTGCAACGGCTGTGGGCATGACTCCATCTCCGCCAAGATCATCGACGCTGCATGGGAACTGGGTCTCGATCAGAGCCAGATCATCAAGATGAGTGGGATCGGCTGCTCCAGCAAGACCCCGGCCTACTTCTTGGGGCTTTCGCACGCTTTCAACTCCGTTCATGGGCGTATGCCTTCCATCGCCACCGGCGCGACCCTTGCCAACCGGGGCATGTACGCCATCGGGGTGAGCGGTGACGGTGATACCGGCAGCATCGGTCTGGGGCAGTACAAACACGCCCTACGGCGCAATGTGCCTATGCTCTACATCATCGAGAACAACGGGGTTTATGGTCTGACCAAAGGGCAGTTCAGCGCCACCGCCGACGAAGATCAGTACCAGAAGTACTATGGGCGCAACGAATATCCCCCCATCGATTTGTGCATGGAAGCGATCATCGCGGACTGCACCTTTGTGGCCCGTTCCTTCTCCGGCGATCAGCAGCAGTGCCGCGAGCTGATGAAGGCGGCCATGATCGCCAGCCGCAAGGGGATCGCCGTGCTGGACATCATCAGCCCCTGCGTGACCTTCAACAACACCCCCGAATCGACCAAAGGTTACGATTACGGACGCTCCAAAAACTATGAACTTCAGGAGATCGAGTTTGTAGCGCCGGGGGTCGTCCCACAGCGGACGGAGATCACGATCCCCGAATATGGGGAAGGGCAGAGCCTTGATGTGACCTTACACGATGGTTCCGTGATCCGCCTTTCCAAAGTGGACGCCAGCCACGATCCCCGCAGCAAAGAATCCGCGATCAAACTGCTCAATGAGGCCAAGGCTCAGCAGCGGTTCCTCACCGGGGTCATCTACATCGGTGAGCCACGTGAAACCCTGCCTGAACTGGAGCGACTCACAGAGACGCCATTGGTTGCCTTTGGGGAATCCGATCTGCGCCCCCCGCGTGAAGCCCTTGAGAAACTCATGAAGGGGATTCTGTAAACCGAACCTTGTCCCTCTCCTTTGAACAAAAGGAGAGGGCGATAACACCCCTCAGTCTCTGTGTTCCCTGCCCCCCTCTGGTTACAATCGCCTGCACCCTGCGCCATGAGTCTCAAGGAGAATTGCTGCGATGACCCTTTTTGAGGACCTCCAAACCTTCATTCAGACCCGGCTTTTTGAAGGACTGCCCCACACTGGGCGCACTTTTCCTATCCGGCATCCGGCCACCGGCGCTGTGATCGCCCACTGCCCGGAGATGGGTGCGCCAGAAGCCCGTCAAGCGGCAGACCTTGCGGTAGAAGCCTTTTCCCGCTGGAAACAAAGCACCGCTTATGAGCGGGCGGCCCTCATGCGCCGCTGGCAGGCGCTCATCGCCCGTGACGAGACCCTGATCGCTGGTCTGATGTCTCTGGAAATGGGCAAACCAATCACCGAAGCACGGGGCGAGGTGCGTTACGCCCTTAGTTTTATCGAGTGGTACGGGGAAGAGGCAAAACGCATTTACGGCGAATGGATTCCCAGTCAGTTCGCCCACAAGCGTTTATGGGTGATCAAACAGCCCGTCGGGCCCGTGATGGCCATTACCCCATGGAACTTTCCGGCCGCGATGGTCACCCGCAAAGCGGCCCCGGCGCTGGCGGCTGGCTGCACCTTCATCCTGAAGCCCGCCGAGCAAGCCCCCTTAACGGCGGTCTATCTGGCCCAGTTATGGCGTGAAGCAGGCGGGGAGCCGGGTGTATTTCAGGTTTTGCCCACACTTGATCCCCTTCCCGTGACCGATGTCCTTCTGGAGGATGATCGTATCCGTAAACTCAGCTTTACCGGATCAACCGAGGTGGGTAAACACCTTTATGAACGTTCGTCCCATACCCTGAAGCGCCTCTCACTAGAGCTTGGTGGACACGCCCCTATTTTGATCTTTGAGGACGCTGATCTGGATGCGGCCGTGCAAGGGACGGCTGCTTCTAAGTTTCGTAACGCTGGCCAAACCTGCGTTTGCGCCAACCGCATCTATGTCCAAGCGCGCATCTATGAAACCTTTGCCCAGAAATTTGGAGAGGTGGTGCGCAGTCTGAGGGTAGGTGACCCTCTGGATGAAAACACCCAGATCGGGCCGTTGGTGGATGCTCCGGGCTTGGCCAAGGTTGAAGCCCATGTGGCCGATGCCCTTGCCGGGGGCGCGCTTGCGCAGGTTGGGGGTAGAGTCCGCGAAGGCCTGTTCTACGAGCCTACGGTTTTGACCGGAGTCCGAGCGGGAATGCGCATTTTGGAGGAGGAGACCTTTGGCCCTGTCGCACCCTTGATCGTTTTCCAAGAAGAAGCGGAAGTGATCGCTCAGGCAAACAACGTCCCTTACGGTCTAGCCGCCTACCTCTATACCCGTGATCTGAATCGGGCAGTTCGGGTTTCGGAGGCTCTTGAGTACGGCATTATTGGGTTGAACGACGGACTGCCCTCAACGGCTCAAGCGCCCTTTGGGGGTGTCAAACACTCCGGTATCGGGCGCGAGGGAGGAGTGCAGGGGATTGAGGAATATCTCACTGTGAAGTACATCTCTGTTGGGATGGGGTAACCCCCTACAGAATTCACTCATGTAGGGGCAGCCCCGTGTGGCTGCCCGACATTTAGCCGCACGGGTCGGCGACCATGTGGTCTCGCCCTACCACATCCCTCGTAAGGGCGAGACCTGCCTCTAGGGATGAGACCCCTACAGCGCAATCGACATGATTAACAAATCATGGGTGCGTTCGTCGCGGGTCTTGACCCAATCCTGAAGCACGGCCTCAGCACGGAAACCAAGTGATTCCATCACTTCGCGGGCACGCCGATCTTCAATGGCCACATAAGCCACCACTTTATCCAGACTCAATTTGCGAGCGAAGTTGATCAGCTCTCTGGCCAGCACGGTTGCCAATCCCCGCCGACGGTATGAGGAACTTACCAGCACCCGCAGTTCGGCCAGATGCCGATTCCAGAACAACTGGTTATAGTGCAGTGAGCCGTAGGCCGCGATGCTCCCCTTCTCCTCCATCAAAATGGTGATGGTACGATCCCGCTCGATGTCTTGAAGCCACGAATCGACTGCCTCAGGCTGAGTTACGTCCCGGCGCATGAACAAGGTATCTGCTTCGGAGAGGTGCTGGACAAAGTTCAACACCGTATGTTTGTCTTTGCTCGTCATCAACCGTAGGGTATAGGTTGAATTGCCCAGTGTGACATTTTTTGGAAAATCGTTCTCTGCCATTTTCAGGAGTCTACTTTCTTGTTGCAGCCAACTGCCCCGCTAACTTTGAGGCTTGTGGGGGAGCGCCAGACGGCGCATATGGGGCCATCACCCCCACAAACGCACCCATGACCATATTTCACAGTTAAGAGATCGTCTTGGCACAGTTCAACAACTCTGCGGCGGATTGGGTAAAGGGCAGCAAACGGGGCATAGACCCCTTCGCCAGCCGAAGTTTTCCGCGCATGATCAACGCAAATGGCTGCGCCTTGCCCTGAAGCACATCCATCCATGTTGCATAATCACCCTCGATGATAAAAGCGGCTTGAGTCTGGGCGTCTTTGGGGGTTAGGGCGAAGGCGTTGCGACATACCCCCTTATGCAGATCGAGCAGAACCGCAGCGGACTCAGGGTAACCTTCCTTAGGAGCAGCATGGAGCACAAAGGCAAGCGATCCCGCCTCCCACCGCGTTGATGCGCGGTGATAGGACTCGCTGTTATTAATCGACTTTTGGTAGGCCTTAGCCCATTCATCGGTGAAGATACGCAGCTTTGCTTCAACGGCGGGCGCGGCCTTGGCAGCGCTGCTCTCTGTGCCCCCATTGGCGGGCGCTTTTGTGGCCGTATCAAGGTTAATCTCAACGACCGATTCGTTTGTTTTTTCGGTCTTGGGCTTCTCCTCCGGGATGATCATTTCCGCTTCGATCACGGGAGCTTCATCCTGCATCTGGGCTGCAAGCGCCTCCGCAGGTGGCGTTTCGAGCGCCTCGACTGGGGCTTCTGGGGTGGGATTGATAGCCTCGATCACGGGCACACTGGGCGAAGCCAGTGGAGGGGTGCTTTCTCCTCTTTCTCCTATTGCCGGGCGAGCGCGTTCCAACTTGATCGGCTCAAATTCGCGCACATTAGCGGCAGTCCGCATGGCGATGAAGGACTCATACAGCAGTCCGCGTATTTCGTTGATTTCGGGCACAATGGCCATGTCCGCGATCAAGGTCATACTGATCCGTTGATTGTAGCTGGCGATCACACACGCTAAGCCCATAGAGGGGTTCAGGGGGAAGTATCCAAAAGTATTGATCAGTTTATGCCCCTGAAGGTACATCGGAATCTGCGGCCCGGCCACATTGGTGCACCACATATGGGCGATCACGGAGAAGGCCACCGGCGCGATCTTCCAGATCAAGGGCTGGGCCCAACTGGCGGCCAGTGAGGGCATGGTCAAGACCATATCGAGGGTGTTAGAGAGCGACGAATCCTTCATGGTGGCCGTGTAATCACTCACCGCCCGCAGCCGTTCCAGTGGATCGTTAAAGCCGAAGGGAACGTCAATCGGCAACACGGAAATACGATTCCCATAGTTCTCGCGCTCGTTCTCGGCGCGCATACTCACTGGAACCAAGACTCGCAGCGACTCCTGCCCGCCACCGCCGCCCCGGTGATGTACGTATTTCTCAATGGCCGTGGCCAGAATTGTGAGCATCACATCATTCACGGAGGATTTACGGGAGGCCTTGATACCTTTGATTTCGGTCAGGGAAAAATCCGCCCATGCGATTGCCAACCGTCCGGTGTTGCGTCCGTTGATGGGCAGCGGGCGAATGGGTTCCACGTTGTCACTGAGGACATTGGCTACCCCGGAGAACATCTTACGGCGTTTGTCTTTGTCGGTGAGCGCCCCACCAATCACCGAAATATCCTCGGTGAGTTTGCGGAAGATGTTCCAGCGGTTCGGAATACTCTTCACCAGCGCCTCCACAATCATCTGAGGGCCGCTGGGCAGTGGGGGCGGATCGTACACCGGTTTGCGGGGCAGCGGCGAAGGTTCTGGGGTGAGATCAAAGAGCAAAGTAAACAGATCAATCGCGGCCAGACCATCCACCATGCAGTGGTGTATCTTAAAGAGGATGGCGGTGCGATTCTCCGATAAGCCCTCGATCATATGAATTTCCCACAGGGGTTTACTCCGATCCAACATCCCGGAGACCAACCGTCCAGCCACCTCCTGTAGTTGACCTTCATCACCGGGGGAAGGCAGCTCGTGCCAGTAAACATGTTTGGCAATATTAAAATCAGGATCAAAAGCCCATGTGGGCTGGCTCAACCCAAGTGGTGCTTGAACAATTTTCTGTTGATAAACCGGAATCTGGTGGATGCGGGTGTCGATCAATTTGCGCAGGGGATCAAAAGGGATTCGTCCCTCGAAGATTGCGAGCGCCCCAATATTCATAGGTGTCTCTGGGCTGTCCACATAATAGAACGCCATATCCACTGGGCCCAGCACTTGACCGTGTTTACTCCGTGGCACGCCATTACCTCCCTGAACTGCAATGTTCGCCCTGATCAAAGCCGCTTGCGTATGGTGCAGGGTGTTCCTTCTTAACCGCATTTGTGTCCCACCCTCACAAAGTTCACCCCGCCTGAGAACTTGGGACACCTCAACCAAGGTAGGCGTTACCCACCTGCCCTAGAAGAACCCCACCCCATGCCACCCCCGTGTATGGGCGGAAAGACCGAGGTTAGAGGCACTTCAAACTTCGACTGCGTAAGTCCTTTAAGGATATTAGTTTTTGCGATTAAGCGCATCTCCATAATCACTGTAACGAACGATCCCGCCCATTCGGGAGTCGCTGTTTTTCTTTTCATTGATCACTTTGAGGGCCGCGATTTCGCCTGCGTCAATGAGCTTGCGCTGAACTTCAGGGCGGAAGGTGAATTCGGGGGCATGGAAAAATTCCTCATCTTCGGGATCAGGTTGAATCCACAAAATCTCTTTGCCCGGATTCTCCCGTTCATAAATCTTCCGCCAGATGTTGATGCGTTCGTAGAATACGATGGAAAGGGACTGCCGAAATACGTTGATCCAGCCCTTGTCACGCACGGATTCCTGATTGCGCAGCATCAGGGGTTGATAGGTGTGGGAGATCACCACTCGGTCTGCCAACCGAACCCCAATATCCGCCGAAAGGGTTTGTTTGATCTCACCATCCACGTAATATTTACCCTTGATCCGCACCGGCTCAAATAAACCGGGGATTGCGGATGATGCCCGTACCGCCCGATGAATGGGTACATCGGTCATAAACTCATTCTGATCATCGGTAAAATCGTATAACCCGTTAAAGATCGCCCGGCGGTTCTCGTCAAGGCTGGTGCCGATCACATACAGATCGGTCTCCGTGTGGGCAAAATCCGTAGAGCGAAGGATGCTTTTGACCAGATTTTCGAGGGCGGAGGCGTCAAAAACCCCGTCCATATGTACTTGGCTTTCAAACAGACTGTCGATGGCCTCGGCGAGGATATCCTTGCCAATCATCTGAGGCAGACGGGTTAAAAAATGCACCCCCGTCAGCCACGTATTAAAAATTTGGCTGACAATCGCGGTCACTTTGGGCTTAAAGAGCATGTTGGATGTGAGGGTGCGCACCCACGTATCCAGCTTAGCAAAATATACTTCACGTTGATAAAGGGTGGAGATCATGGCGTCCACGGTTGCCCCGGAGGCCAAAAACGCGCCCACCAGTGCCCCTGCACTGGAGCCAACAATCGAAGTAAAGGTTTCATGCCGAAGGGCTTTTAAAACGCCGAGGTGAAAATAGAAGGCTTTGGTGGCTCCGCCGCTAAGGACTAATGCAGTCCCCGGCTTCTTTTTGAGTTGGGGGATTTCTCTCATGGTGAAGCGCTAACTCCCACAAAAACAACTTAAAAAATCAAGTACTCGACGGCGTGCGGCGGTTTAAACGGTGCAGCCTCAAAAAGAAACTTAAAAGACACGTTCGCAGGTCGTCAAAACATTACGCAGTTCTAGGCGTATTTTAGCACAAAGCAACCTTTAAGGGCGGAATTCCGCTCAAAGCGAGCAACCACGGTCTCACCTTCTCACAAGGGAGCCGCCGCCCACCCCAAACCTATCCGCGCTCATCTCCCTACCCCCTGATGCGCAAAGTCCAGCTTAGACGTTCGTCCCTAAGCCTCTATGGGGATCACCATTGGGGTAGGGTATCATCAATAGGGGGGGAGGTATCCTACCCCTAGAAATGATTACCGGACGCTCAAAGAGACGGTCATGCCTAATTCGTCACTTAACTGGCTTCACATCATCAGTTTGATTTGTCACCTGCTTGCAACGGTTGTGTGGATCGGCGGACTGCTGATCATGACCTTTTTGCTCCTGCCCGAAGTTCGGGCCATGCTCGAAAAGCAGCAGGACACCGAACGGCGTCTGCTCTTTTCACTTCTGGATCGCCTGCGTAAACGTTTTTACCCTATCGCCAACCTGAGCTTAGGGGTGCTTCTGGTCACCGGTTTGTATCAGATGGATCAGAGTCCCTTTTACGAAGGGGTGATGCAGTTCAACAATGATTGGTCACGCGCTATACTGATTAAACATATTGCCGTGATCGGTATGGTCGGTGTCGGGGTAGTGATGCAGTTCTGGCTGATCCCGGCGTTGGAACGTTCGATACTCTTAATGAGCCGGGGTAAACCAGCCCCAGAAGTCGAAGCCCTTCGTCGTCGGGAACGTCGCCTGACTGTTCTCAATGCGGTGCTTGGGGTTCTGGTGCTGATCTGCACCGCAGTGGCATCTTCTTTATAAGCGCAGGAAAGCAGGTTCGTGTGTATAACCACCCTTCGGCACAGCGCTTTCGCCTTTCTCGCGGACTCGAAAAGACCCTGATCGTGTTGATCTTATTGATCGCAGCCGCACTGCGGATCAGCGATCTCACCCGGTTCCCTCAGGGTTTTAGTGAGGCCGAAATCGGGAATATCTATTTTTCTGAACTGGCGCGTGCCGGTGAAGTTGCCTCCTACTACCTCATGCCCGGTCAGGAAGGGGCACGTGAGGGGCTTTATCCGATCCTGACCGCACTCGGCCGGAGCACTTTTGGCACGGGACGGCTCCCCTATCGGGCGATTCCCCTTGCAACTGGTTTAGCCAGTATCGCGCTGATGTATGTCCTCGCAAGGCGGATGTTTGGGCGCATCGCCGGATTGGCCGCAGCATTTGGGCTGGCAGTAAACCATATTCATATCATCCTCTCCCGCACCACCGTCCCGGAAGGGCTGCTGCTGCCCCTCCTGTTGGTCGTTCTGATCCTGATCACCGCTGCGCTGCACCTCAAGGATCGGATCGCCCCTGATCCACCCTCAACCCTCACTTACACCTACTTAGGTGTGGGTATGGGGATTTTGGTGTACGCTGGCTGGACAGCGCTGCTTATCCCCCTGCTTTTCCTCACATATGTGATCTTTCTGATCGTGACCAAACAGCCAATCTCCCGACGCATCATTGGCTTTAGCGCCTATGCGCTGGCGATCACCCTGATTGTGTCCATCCCCTACGTGACTTCGGTGCTGCGCGCACCGGGGGTAAGTGCGGCCCATCAGTGGTGGCTCAACCGCCCCTTGTCCGTAGGGGATGGGGTACGTTCTGCTTACGAGGCCCTGCTTAGCATCGCCACCAAAGGCGACCTTGACCCCACCCGCAATATTCCCGGCGAAGGGCTGCTGCGTGCTGGTGGTTTGATCCTCTGCGTTCTTGGGTTGTATGCAGGCTTTCGCCAGCGTCGCGCCCCGAATATGGTCTTTGCGCTTCTGATCTTAATCATTGGGCTGCTGCCCGACATGTGGTCACAGGGCCCACCCCATGTAAGCCATTCGGTGGGTGCGCTGCCGGGCTTGATGATCTTTGTGGGTGTGGGCACAGCCTTTGTGCTCGATTGGCTTACGGCCAAAGGCCAACGCTCCGTAGCATGGGTCGTGTTGGTGATCCTCGTGATCGGACGGCTGGTTTTGACCGCGAGCGCAATTCGCGGTTGGCAGACCCTGCCTCAAGTGGATGAGGCTTTTGGGGGGCGTTTGGGTCATCTAGCCTCTTATCTTGACCGACAAAATGACCCTCTGACGACGACCATTTGTACTTTTTACCTGAATGATCCTTATGGGCCTGAACCGTCACTGTTAAAAGAATTGACCAGTGATTCGGGGCTGCTGAACTTGATGCTGCATCGGGCCAATGACCATCTGCGTTTTAGCAACTGTTTGACTGGGTTTGTCCTTACTGAAGGCGGCGCCTTGCAGCGGATTGCCTTTGCCCATCCCCGGGCCGCGGAAAGCCTTGCACCCGTCTTTAAGGAATGGCTCAGCGGCGCTCAACCCCTGAATGCACCGGGGTTACCACCGGGATCGGTGCTTCAAGTAAATGCCGAAAAAGCGGTGGCGGACACCTTTGGACAGACCATTTTGAGCCAAGTCAGTTTTGCCCCAGAGACGTCGGGTACGCTGGATCAGGCCGCGCTGCCTGTGCGTATGGGCGGATATCTGACTTTTGAGGGCTATCGGATGTTAAGTGCCACGCCCATTCAACCGGGCGGCAGTATTGAGGTCGTTTTGTATTGGCGGGCTGATGGTCAACCGGTGCCCGGACTGCGCTTTTTTGCCCATTTGATGCGTAACTTTTACGCCCCGCCCATTCTCCAAAATGATCTCATCAGTGCAGACTCTGCGCTGCTGCGGAATCGGGACGTTTTTGTGCAGATTATCTCGATTCCCTTACCTGCTGACTTCCCTGCCGGGGACTACTGGCTTTCCATTGGGGCCTACACCGCCATTGATAATACCCGTATGCCCGTGTACGATAAAGATACCGAACGAGGCAGCCGCCTATTCCTTGAACTGCTCAGAATTGGGCAGTAACGGACACTGATGATGGACGCTCATGTTTGAAGTACTGTTTTTGGGGACGTCTGCTTCTGCCCCCTCGGTACACCGGGGGCTTTCAGCGCACGTCCTGATGGCCAAAGAATACCGTTTTCTGATCGACTGTGGTGAAGGTACACAGCGCCAGATTTTGCGCAGTGGGATCGGCTTTAAGCGCCTTAACCGCGTACTGATCACGCACGGGCACCTTGATCACATTTTGGGGCTGGCGGGGCTGTTTTCAACCCTGATCCGGTGGGATGGCGCTCAGGAAGGTTTTGAAATCTACGGCAGCCGTTGGGCGCTGGATCGGGTGCAAGACCTGATCTTTGGGATCGTCTTGCGGGGTGAAACCTCACCTGTGCCCATTCATTTGGTTGATCTGGAGCCGGGGGTCTTTTTTGAGGATAAGGATTTCACCGTGAGCGCCTTCCCGGTCAACCATCGGGGGCCGGGGTGTATGGGGTATGCTTTTCAAGAAAAACCCCGTCGGCGCTTTCTGGAAGAAAAAGCCAACGCCCTCAATGTGCCCTTTGGGCCAGAGCGTGCGCATCTGGTGCGGGGTGAAAGCATCACCTTACCTGATGGGCGGGTAATTCTGCCTGACGAGGTTCTGGGCCCTGATCTGCCGGGGGCGCGTTATGTCCATACAGGGGATATTGGGCGTACCGACAACATTGTAGAACAGGTGCGTGGGGCTACTGCCCTGACCATCGAATCAACATACCTGAGCGCCGATCAAGACCTTGCTGATCAGTTTGGGCACATGACCGCTGCACGCGCTGCACAGCTTGCCCTTGATACAGGGGTAAAAAGCCTGATCTTGACTCACATCTCACGCCGCAGCCGAGAACGTGACGTCCTTGCAGAGGCGCAGTCCATTTTCCCCAATACCTATGTCGCCCGGGATTTTGACCGTTTTGTGATCCACAAAGAACACCCTGTGGAGCGCCTACGTTATGAAAAGCCTGCTCAGCCTGAAGCTTCTACCGAAGATCAGGTTGACCCTGAAACTGAGGATGAATAGTCCGATCATGACCATTCCTTATTGTTATCTGTGCGAGAGCCATCCCGACGATAAACAAAAATACGGGGACAGCGGTTTTGCTGATGGTGACTACTGCCCAATCTGTTATCGCCCATTTTGTCGGCATCACAGTGGGGTGGTGCGCTGGCGCTGGAAAGAAACCCGTGAGGTAGCCAGTGCGCGCATTTGCATCGAGTGCAAACGGGCCTATCTGCATCGTGGTTGGGATGTTGTGCATCGAGAATGGATCAGCTAGTGAGTACCCCTCTCCGCCGCCGCACCCGATGGCTGCGCAGGGTACGAACCGCCCTGTTCATCAGCCTGATCAGCCTATTAATGGTCGAAGTGGGGCTGCGCCTCGCTTATCGGATCATGCCCAGTCAACTTCAACTCGCCCTGCGCTTTGTGCGCCTGACTCCCTTCACCGATGCTCGTCTGGCACCTTTCCCTTTATGGCGTGAAGACCGTGATTATCAGATGATCGCTTCACCCGGCGCACGCGACAGCCTTCAGATCGGCAGCCTCAATGTCCAATTCCGGGTGAATACCTATGCGTGGTGGGGTGGACGGGTTGGGTTTCGCACCCCACAGCCTGAAGATGGACGGGTGGAAGCAGTCGCTTTAGGTGATTCTCACACCTTTTGTTTTGTGGATGACTCCGCATGTTGGGTGAACCTGCTCAGCGGACAGATCGGGCTGCGCATCGCCAATTTGGGGCAGCCGGCAACGGGGTCGCTCAGTCATGCACGGCTTTACCACGACTTTGTGGCCAAACCTGAACTAGGCATCGGTCAGCCCTCATTGGTCATCTGGCAGTTTTATGGCAACGATTACAATGATGATTACGGGCTGGCCCTGCTCAATGGGGTCAACCAGACTCCCCCCCCGCCAGAAACTGCTCCGGCTGCCCCTACAGGGGTTGGCGCATGGCTGGCGGAGAATTCTGCTTTGTACGCCTTGATCCGCAGTTTTAATCAGGCAAACGCCGATCAATATCGGGTTTTTGTGGACCCATTCCGAGCATCCATAGGTGATCAGACTGTGTGGTTTGGGCGTCCTTATCTAAACGCTGCCTTTGACATGAGTCAGGCACGCAACCGCGAAGGTGAGAAACTCACTCAGGCAGCGATCTTGGAGACCAGCAGCACAGTGGCCCAGTACGGAGGGCAGTTTGTGGTCGTCCTGATCCCGACCAAAGAGGAAATGTACTGGCGTTTGACTGCCCCCCTGATGGGCACAGATGCCTTACGCCTTCTGGCCGAGCCTCGAACGCGCCTAATCGCATTTTGCACCCAGAATGGCTTGCAATGCTTTGATGCCACCCCGATCTTGTTTCAGGCCGCAGAAGCCGGGACACTCGTCTTTTTCCCCGATGACATTCATCTGAATGTGGAGGGCAACCGTCTTTTGGCTGAAGGTTTAAGCGCATACCTGCGGGCGCAGGGAATCATCACCCCCTGAAAGACCCTGCCAAAGAACGAATCATCTGAATTTATCTTTCGGCGCTGTGAGCCTGCACAAGGTGAGGTGATTTATGAGTACCACAACTCCCCCTACGTTATCGCCCCGTTCAGAATTCTGGGCGGGGTTTCGGGCCACAATCCCGCTCGTGATCGGCGCTATCCCTTTTGGGATCATCTTCGGAGCGACGGCTGTTGCCAACAAGCTCAGCCCAACAGGGACCATCGCCATGTCTCTTTTTGTGTTCGCAGGGGCCTCTCAGTTCATCGCCGCTGGTATGATCTCTGGTGGGGCGGGCATTCTGGTGATCGTCCTGACGACTTTCTTTGTCAACCTGCGTCATGCTCTCTACTCCACGACCCTTGCACCCCACATGAAGCACCTTTCACAGCGTTGGTTGATTCCCCTTGGGTTTTGGCTCACCGATGAGACCTTCGTGGTGGTGGCAACCCGCTACAATCAAAGTGATCGCTCACCCCACAAACACTGGTATCATCTGGGATCTGCGTTGTTTATGTACGTGAACTGGCAGTGCTGCACTCTGATCGGGCTTCTGGCCGCAAATGCCATCTCCCCCGATCAAGTAGCAAAGTTGGGCTTGGAGTTTGCCGTCGTTGTAACCTTCATTGGGATGGTTATCCCGCTGCTCAAAACCCGCCCGGCCCTACTTTCTACCATCACAGCAGGGGCAGCCTCATTGGCCTTTTACGGGCTTCCCGGTCGTCTGGGGTTGATTGTAGCGGC
>JACSRJ010000114.1 GCA_014879835.1 Anaerolinea sp. | reverse complement strand
GGTTGGGGTTATAATGAGGGAAATACGGTTTGTGGGGGCGCTCAAATCCACAGATTTGGTTGTTATGCGAACAACAGCTTCACCTTGAATGAACAGATCTTTCCAACACCTTGTTTGCGTTTTAATGGTTGGTCAAATATGCCCCGCCGAAAGCATTTGAAGCCTTCAACAAAAATCCTCACAATACTCGTATGGCATGATAAGGTAACCCTATGAGTCCCCAATCCTCCAGCACCTTGATGACCGATTTACTGACTGTTTTGACGAAATCGGTTGCACTGTTCATCTACGATAGATTTGCTGAATCTCATCCAAACACCTCCAGCGTAGTGATGGATCAACATCTCAAAAACAATCTCAATGCGAAAAAAGTCAAACAAGAAATACCTGACGTTTTTGAGAAACGGGAAATATTCGCTGAACAGATGGACGTTCACAGTCTGATGGTGTTGATAGAAGCAGGGTGGTCAGATGTATTCAAGAATTATCCAGATTCTATGCGCGACAATGCCCGTACACTCCTCAATGCTCGTAACACCTGGGCACACCAAAAACCTTTTTCTTTGCAAGAAGTGCAACAAGTTGCCGAAAGCGCAATGGATCTATTGAGGGCTATTAAAACAAGGAGCGCCAAAAAAACAATCAGAAAAATTAGGCACCTGCTTCGGCACGATCACTATCAGCACATCGGCCCACCAGAGCACTACATACCGTGTGATGATCTGCTTGATCAAGTGAAACGCGAATTATGGCATTCCGGATCGGCTCTGATTGCCCTGCATGGGATGGGTGGCATCGGGAAGAGTGTCCTTGCAAGAGCACTTTGTGATGACAAGGCAGTGCAAGAACGATTCCCCGATGGTACTTTATGGATGACTGTTGGCGGTCAAGTCAATGTGGATGCGTTGAAGCCAAAACTTAGGGCTTGGATAGAAGCGCTCAACGGGAAGCCTAAAAATACTGACCAATCCGACCTCGAGGCGTTTAAGAACGAACTTGCACAACTACTCAAAGATCGTGCTTGCCTCTTGGTCCTAGATGATGTGTGGAGAAAATCCGACTTTGAGTTGTTTCGTGTGGGTGGGGTTGATTGTCGAACGATTATCACAACGCGTGATGCAGAACTTGCTCGTGACATCGGTGCAAAAACGCTTCCGATTTCAATGATGGAGGAGGCATCAGCGATTGCCCTGCTTGATGCATGGTCACAAGGGAAACTATCGAATGCCCCTATCGAACTCAAACAAAGGATTGTGAAGTGTCTGGGAGGCTTGCCACTCGCGGTTAAGTTAGCAGGCGCTCAACTCCAAAGTAAACCAGCTCAAACATGGTTAGAGAATTTCGAAGCTCGAAAACTCAAGTCAAACCGCCCTGAGAATACTCACGACAGCCTTGAACAGACCTTCGCTTTATCGCTGGATGTGTTGGATGCCCTTCAACGAAAGCTCTATGCCGCACTCAGTATCTTCAAAGGGGATGCAGCTATCCATGAGGCTGTTATTGTCCATTTTTGGGGGGCGCTAGGGCAACTGAGCCCTGATGACGGGCAGGATTTGGTGACTGATTTGGCATCCCGTGCTTTATGTGAAGTTTCAGGGGATGTCTTTCCACGTTCCATCCGCTTACACAACTTGCTCAGAGATCTCATAAAACACGATTTGGGCGATCCTGAACCGATACATAAAGCGCTTATATCTGCGTATAGAAGCACACAAAAGGGCGTGGGTTGGCATACGGTTCCCGATGATGATTACTTTTATAGCCATTTCGCGTATCATTTGCAGCAAGCGGGTGCATTGGACACCCTGCGTCAGGTGCTGCTCAACTACCCCTTTTTACAGGCAAAACTGGATGCTACCAATCTAATCGCACTGATTAAGGATTATCAATACTTGGTTGATGGCTCTCTTCAACCACTGGGGCAAGATCAAGGTGGTACCATTATCCAGATTCTGTTGCACGATCTGGTTGACGACTCTCCTTTGCAAATAGTGCTCAAAGCCCTCGTCAAGTCCGAACAGATCCTCAGCCTATTTCCAGAACAATTGCCTGTATGCCTTTATACCGAACTCATGCACCATGAGCATAAAGCCCCAGAAATCGCAGATCTGATCCAAACCTGCTACAACACACCGGTACCTCATCTGTTTCCCACAAGCCATACCATAATCTCAACCTATGGGATGCTTATTCATGTGCGCGATGATAAAACACTCGAAGTATGGCGATGGCGGACCGGCAGGGGTCCAAGGGATGAGGATATGAATTTCTTTAGACAGTGGATCACCTCGCCATTGCTTCTTAAGCAGCTGAATGAGAGCTTACACCAGGCAAGAGGAGCAGAACAAACGCAGGTAGAAACTGCGCATGGTGGTAGTTTTTTTCAGCAGCCGGGTAACAGCGCTCAGGTGTTTGGGGAACACGAGCGACCGACACACATGGGGGCGGTGAACTCGGTAGCACTATTGGGTGATTTTGCTGTTTCAGCATCGGACGATCAGACCCTGAAGGTATGGAATTGGCAGACAGGAAAAGAACTGCGCACCCTCAAGGGGCATACAGGTGCGGTTAATTCCGTAGCCTTGTCGAGTGGTTTTGCTGTTTCAGCATCGGACGATCAGACCCTGAAGGTATGGAATTGGCAGACAGGCGAAGAACTGCGCACCCTCAAGGGGCATACAGGTGCGGTTAATTCCGTAGCCTTGTCGAGTGATTTTGCTGTTTCAGCATCGGATGATCAGACCCTGAAGGTATGGAATTGGCAGACAGGCGAAGAACTGCGCACCCTCAAGGGGCATACAGAGGCGGTTTGTTCCGTAGCCTTATCGGGTGATTTTGCTGTTTCAGCATCGGACGATCAGACCCTAAAGATGTGGAACTGGCAGACGGGCGAAACATTGCGCACAGGCAAGGAGCATACAGAGGCGGTTAACTCGATGATACTGTGGAATGGGGTTGTCGTTTGGGCATCCAGTAAGAATATATTGAAGGAGCGGGATTGGCGGACCGGCGAGGAACTCCCTACCAGCAAGTGGCATTTCTCTGCCATATCGAGTGTGGCACTATGGCGTGAATTTGCCGTAACTCCCGCAGTTGACGGTATGCTGAATGTATGGAACTGGCAGACGGGCGAAACCATCACTACGTTTCATGCCAAGTCGCAACAAACCGCTGTTACCATTGGTACTGATGCGCTCATTGTTGTATCCGGCGGGCGAAATGGAAGCGTACATTTCCTGTGCCCAAATCCAGCTTTGATGAAGGTCCTGCAGGGCAGTAGTTAGATTTTTCGCCTTATCCGCAGTCGATGGGGTGGGTTGAAACGACCACCCCTTCACCGACACCCTCACCTTGAGTAGATCGCCACGACTACCACAGGAAATTACACTCCCCCTCGTAGGAATCCGGTTTGAGTGGTTAGAACATCTGAACGAATCGTTGACGGCTCCACAAACGGATGTTCTATAATACCCCTCACTGACAGCGCAGCTTGAGCGGAGAAGCTGTTCCATGACCGACCCCAAACGCGAGCGGCTTGAAGGGATTGCGGAGTCCCTGCGGGCGCGCTTTGGCGACCATGCCGTGATTCACAAACCATCGGGTACACACCTGCCCCCTGCCCTCTCCACGGGGTTTCCCCGTCTGGATCGACTGTTGGGTGCGGGGGGAGTGCCCTGTGGGGGGATCAGCCTGTTTGAGGGTATCCCCACGTCGGGCGCGACCACCCTCGCCCTGCGCACCCTTGCAGGCGCGGCCGGTTCACCCCTCGCTTACTTTGACCTGAGCTGCACCTTTGACCCGGATTATGCGGCCCGCTGCGGGGTGGATGTGCCCAACCTGCTGGTGGTGCGTCCCCCCGACCTGCCCATCGCGCTGGAAGCCTTCGTGAGCCTCGCGGAGGCACTCAGGGCTGCGGTCTTTGACCTCATCCTGCTGCCGCCGCTGCCCACCCCAGAGCGCGCTCTCTGGCGGCGGTTGGTGCATACGGTGTCGCGTTCTTCTGGTGCGCTCATCCTGCTTGAGTCAGGCAACGCGCCGTTTGTCCGGGATGACGCGGGTTTGTGGCTCCGTGTGCGCCACGGTCACTGGCTGCGACGGCGTCAGGAGGTGCGCGGACTGCGGGCGGAAGTGGAGATCATCCGAGACCCCTTTGGGGCACCGGGGAAACGGGTGGGACTCACTTTGGGAGGCATGGGATGGGGCTGATCTCATGCCTCTTGTTACCTACCTTCACGGTGGAGGTGATGGGTCGGGCGGCGGGGTTTTCCTCCGATGCACCAGTGATCATCCTCTCCAACACCCCGGGGCGTAAGGTGGTCGCCTACTCAGAGCGCGCCGCACACAAAGGGATCACCCTTGGTTTGACCCGCGCTCAGGCACTGTGGTACTGCCCAGAGTCCCACTGCCTGAGCGAAGATGAGTCCCTGCTTGAACAGGCTGAACGGGACTTGCTTCGTATCTGCGCCCGGTTCACCCCACGGGTGGAGGCGGCTCCCGGTGGGCAGGCATACGCCTTTTACCTTGACTGGGAAGACCTTACGCCGGCTGAAGGGGAACGGCTCTCGCGGATGCTCCTGTCTCAGGTTCAGACCGAACTGGGATTCAGGGCACAGCTCGCCCTCACGCAGGGCAAGTTCCCCGCTTATGCGCTGGCCGCGGGCAGCGCTGCCGGAGAGGTGCGGTATATGGCACCTGAAAACATCCGGCAGGCACTGGCACCGCTGCCCCTTGAGCTGCTGCCCCTGAGCCGCAGCATGGCGCGGCGCTTGAGTTTGTTGGGGTTCACCACCATCGGGGCGTTGGCAGCCCTGCCCTCCAGCGCAGTGCTGGCGCAGTTTGGCAAAGTGGGCAGGGATTGTCACCGACTGGCGCTGGGCAGCGATTCGCGCCCGGTCATCCCCTTTCGGGCGGAGGTGATCACCCGCGCCCGGATGAACCTTGAGCAGGGAGTCAGTGACCGTTGGGTGCTGGAGCAGCTTCTGGGGCAGATGGTGACTCGTCTGGTACACCGTCTGCGTGAACTGGGCAGTATGGGCCAGACTCTGCACCTGAGTCTCACCCTCGAAGGGCAAAAAGCGCTCAAGGCAAGTCTGACCTTACGCCGTGCTGCTTCGGGACGATCCGCGCTTGCTCAGGGCGCGACCCGTCTGCTCAATCGGCTGGAACCCCCTGCCCCGGTGGTGGGCATGGAACTCGCCATCGCGGATCTGCTGCCTTTTGCCGGACAGCAGCTCCCCCTGTGGGCCGATCAGTCCTCTCCCCGTGAGCAGCTTCGGGCACGCTTGGAGACCCTGATGACCCGCCCCGGCGCGCCTCTTTGTGTTTACTTCAACCCGGTTCAGCCCGATGCCCCCCGCCTTGAACGCCGTTACCGGGCAGAACGTGCCCTTTCATGACTCGCTTTTTTGCGGAAGGGGAGGCGATCTTGATGGTGTGTGATGCTGAGGGTGTACCCCTTCGATTCACATGGCGAGGCAAGGATCACACCGTGCAGGTGGTGGCCGTCCGCTGGCAGGTGGATGAAGGTTGGTTTCAGGCGCGGGTGTGGCGGGAGTACTTCAAGGTGGCGACGGAAGGTCACACCCTGATCCTCCTGTTTCATGATTTGCTTGGTGATCGCTGGTACCTCCAGCGGGTGTACGACTGAGCATGAACCCCTCCCCTGAATACGTTGAACTGCACTGCCACTCGCACTTCAGCCTGCTGGATGGCGCTTCGTCCCCAGAGACCCTCATCAAACGTGCTGCCGAACTGAGGATGCCCGCCCTCGCCCTGACGGATCATGATGCGGTCTATGGGGCGGTGCGGTTCCATCAGGCGGCGCAGAAGTACGGCATCCGCCCGATCTTTGGGTCCGAACTGACCCTGCATGATCACACACACCTCACCCTGCTGGTGGAGAATGCAACGGGGTGGGCGAATTTGTGTGAGCTGATCAGCCTTGCCCGTCATAATGCTCCCAAGGGGCAGGCGCGTTTGCCTGATGGGGCGTTGGAGGGTCACACCGAAGGGCTGATCGGCCTTTCCGGGTGTGCCCAAGGAGGCATCTCAAAGGTCCTGCGCCGGGGCGACTGGCAGACGGCGCGGGCTGTGGCTGGGCATTATCGGGAGGTGTTTGGGCGAGAGCAGTTCTGGATCGAACTTCAGCATCACCAACACCCCGGGGATGATGCCCTTGTTTACAAACTGGTCAAACTGGCGGAGCAGATCGGGGTTGGTTATGTCGCCACCCAGAATGTCCATTACGCACACCGAGAGGAGTCTGCTCTTACCGATGTACTGACCTGCATCCGGCAGGGACTGAAACTGGATGCAGCGGCGCGGGTGCTGCGCCCCAACTCGGAGTATTACCTCAAATCGGGTACGGAGATGCTGCAAGGGTTCCGGGAGTATCCTGCCGCCCTCCAAAATACCCTGCGCATCGCTGAACGCTGCCAGTTTATACCCTGTTACGGGTTGCAGGAACTGCCCAATTTTCCCATCCCAGCGGGTTTTGACCCGGTGGCTTATCTGCGTCACCTGTGCCTCGAGGCGCTGCCTCACCGCCTGCCTCAGCCGCCCTCCAAGACCAGTGCTGTCCTTGAATACGAACTGGCGGTCATCGCCCGCAGTGGGTTGAGCAACTACTTCCTGATCGTGTGGGACATGGTGCGTTATGCCCGTGAGCAGGGCATCCGCTGTCAGGGGCGGGGTTCTGCTGCCAACTCGCTGGTGGCTTACTTGCTGGGCATCTCCCCGGTGAACCCCATCGCCCATGATCTGGTCTTTGAGCGTTTCCTCTCCGACGAACGCCGCGCCACCCCGGACATCGACATCGACTTTCAGGCAGATCGGCGTGAAGAGGTGATCCAGTACGTGTTTGAGCGCTACGGCACTGACCACGCGGCGATGGCTTCCACTTTGGTCACGTTTCGGGAACGGCTGGCAAGGCGGGAGGTGGGCAAAATCCTTGGGCTGCCGGAGGCGGTCATTGAAGGGAAGGATTTGCATTCGTCCCTACCCGCTTCCCCCCTGCACAAAACCTATGAACGTCTGTGTCAGGCTATTCAGGGCATCCCTCGTCATCTGGGCATCCACAATGGGGGCATGATCCTCACGGGTACGCCGCTCACCAGCCGTCTGCCCACTGAACCCGCGACCATGCCCGACCGGGTGGTGGTGCAGTGGGACAAGGAATCGCTCGAAGATGCAGGCTTGGTTAAGATAGACTTGTTGGGCTTACGGATGCTCTCCGCGGTCTCCGAGGCGGCGCATGAGGTGGGACTAACCGATCTGGAGACGATCCCACCGGACGACCCAGAGGTATATGAACTGATTGCCCGGGCCGATACAGTGGGCGTGTTTCAGGTCGAATCGCGGGCACAGGCGCAGGTGCTGCCTCTGCTCCAACCCACGCAGTTTGAAGATCTGGTGGTCTCGATCTCGCTCATCCGTCCCGGCCCGGTGCAGGGCAACATGGTGCATCCCTACCTGCGCCGTCGTCTCAAGCTCGAACCCGTGCATTATTTCCATCCCCTGCTGGAACCTGCCCTGCGGGAGACGTTAGGCGTGATTTTGTTCCAAGAGCAGGTCTTGAAGGTCGCCCGTGACCTAGGCGGGTTCACCCCGGGGCAGGGGGAACTGCTGCGCCGGGCATTGGGCAGCAAATCCCCGTCGGAGGCAGTGGCGGGTTTTGAAGCCGCATTCCTCGAAGGTGCGGCAAAAAAGGGTGCACCGCTGGAGGTGGCAGCGAAGGTGTTCACAGCGCTCAAGGCATTTGGCGGTTATTCCTTCCCCAAGTCACACGCGGCGGCGTTTGCGGTGCTGGTGTATCAATCCGCGTGGCTCAAACGGTACCACCCTGCCGCCTTTTATACGGCACTGCTGAATCACCAACCGATGGGCTTCTGGTCGCCTGCGGTGCTGGTCAATGACGCCCGGCGGCACGGTATCTGCGTCCTGAATGTGGATATGAATCACAGTCAGGGAGTTTGCACCCTCGAAGGGGACGCGATACGGTTGGGTTTGGGGTATGTTTCGCAGGTGAGTGAGCGTCACCTCAAGCTGATCCTTGCGGCGCGGGCAGACCGCCCCTTCACCGATCTGGGTGATTTCTGCCGTCGGGTGAAGCTGCCCATGCGCATCACCGAAAACCTGATCCTTGCCGGGGCGTTTGACGGGCTGGGGGCTTCCCGGCGTGACCTGCTCTGGGAGTTGGGTTCACCCCGCGCCCAGTCCGATGAGTTGGCGTTCATCTTCCCCACCGATCCCGTGAACCTGACCGCCTTTTCCCGCTCCGAATGCCTGCGCGGGGAGTATGCCACGCTGGGTCTGTCCACGGGCGAACATCCGATGGCGTTGTACCGGGAAAAGCTGGCGGCGCTGGGCATCCTTGGTAGTCAGGGTTTGGGGCAGAGTAAATCGGGCAGCATCGCACGGGTGGGGGGGCAGGTGGTGATGCATCAGGCGCCGCCCACCGCCAAGGGGCATCATTTTGTGACCCTCGAGGACGAGGACGGCATGATGAACCTCATTTTCCGCCCTCAGGTCTACGCCCGCTTCCACGAGATGGTGCGGAAATCCCCCCTGCTGGTGGTGGAGGGCGAGGTACAGAAGCGCGGCGCCGTGGTCAATCTCCTCGCCCGGCGTGTGTGGCGGCTGGGGTGAGGGTAGATATACTTGAGGAAATTTGCTGCGCCTTGCCAAAGTATAATCATATCCTTCTAACTTGAATCGCGATGAGACGCCTATGAAAAGCTACTATCGAGTCATGCTGGGCAGAAAGAGTGTATGCGCTAAGGAATGTGTCGCCGGAAACTTTATTGGCGCAGATTTTGATATCCGTCAGGATCTTTCTCCCCGATTGCCTGAGGATTGGCGCACCTTCAATCGCGAATTCATTCCCATATTTCTGCAACTACATCCTGATAAGTCGAGGATTGCTGCCGGACTGGCATGCGGTGCGCTGTGGACGATTTCAAAGGGCATCTGCCAGGGGGACACAATACTCTCTCCAGATGGGGAAAATCATTACCATGTTGGCGAGGTGATTGGAGATTATACCTATGAACCCAAAGGGATATTGCCACATCGCCGCGCGGTACGATGGTTATCTAAGACAATTGACCGCGCTAAGATGAGTGACGCGCTCCGAAACTCAGCGGGTGCCATGGGGACAGTCGGAAACATTACAGCTCACGGCAGCGAGATTGAGGCGCTCCTTGACGACGGTGAGCCTGATGAAGCTATCGAAGATCTTGCTGCCTTTGCGATGGAAAAGCACTTGGAGGATTTTCTGGTTCATAATTGGTCACAGTCCGTTTTTGCCAAAGAGTACGACATCTATCAAGAAGATGGAGAACGAGGTCAGCAGTACCCCACCGATACTGGCGCCATCGACATCTTGGCTATCAGTAAAAATAAGCAAACGCTGCTTGTCATCGAACTCAAAAAGGGGCGCGCTAGCGATGTGGTCGTTGGACAAATCCTCCGTTATATGGGATATGTGGAGGCAGAGCTTGCTGAGGAACACCAGTCAGTCAGGGGTGTGATTATCGCTTTAGAGGATGATCAGAGAATAAAACGTGCCTTGGCAATGGTGCCGAGCATTGAGTTCTACCGCTATCAGATCAGCTTCAAATTATTGAAAGCGTGATATAGTGGACAGTGCCCTCCAGTGCAGGATTTTTGCCCCTAGCCTCAATTTCCCAACATCTCTGCGCACTATTCAGAAATTACCCAAATATCAACCGCGTGCATTTCTTTGGCTCCAGTGCGGCTATTTTCGTTTTCCTGTAGGTTGAACCCAACACGAAGACCGGGGGTAGCTTCAATCTCGCTTTTGAAGTTTCGCATACCAAAAAAATATCCTGTTCCGTCAACGGACCGAATTCTACCGGATTTACCATTACTGTGAATCTCCTGAATCACACCGGTATGTGTAGTCCTCTGGCGTGGTTTCATGGACTTCCAGAACGGTTGGAGATCGCGATGTAGAGAATTAACGGAGGGGAGTTCTTCAAGTGATATATTCAGACGATGAATCACCGATTGAAGGTTATTCGGGATCTTCTCCCAGCCTTCTGCGTGGCGAATGGCGGCTGCAAGGAGTATATGTTTGGTTGCTAGTTCGTGCTCACCCGATTCCAACAACATATTTCCCAGATCAAGATAAACCTCCCAGCGATAGCCTAGCCGCTGATAGGGCAGTGCGGCTTCAGAGGCGTAATGAATAGCCTCTTCAAGCTGTCCATTGGCATACAAACCCATTGCATATCTATGACGTATCCATGCGTCGGGCTTGCGTCCCATCATATACTCCAGATCAGCAAGGGCTTTCTCACCCGTGCCAAGTGCCAAAAAGCATTCCGCTCGATACTGGCGAAACCAAATATCGTAATCATAATGGAAGCTGTTCAGCTCGTTGAGTGCATTGGTACAATGATCAATGCACTCTTGGTAACGCTCAAGCCCAAGAAGTGCTTTTGCCCAACTAGAGTACCAGTCTTCCTTCGGCGAGGGGTACGATTTGCCATTCGAACTCTGGATTGATTCGCTGGAAAGCAAAGAAGCGTTGAGTTTATTAAGCCATTCGATGATTTTTGCGTGAGGAACTGGCTTCTGCCGTTCCTTGTACTTCTCATAGTGATGTATCACTGCAAATACAGTGCGCTCATATGGAGAAAAATCCTCCTGGCGTGTAAGCCCTACAATAGCATTAGCGGCCTGTAAGAACCGGGATTCATCGAAATTGTCCTCAGACTGTTTGATACCAATATCGTAGATGCACCATCCATAGAGATTATTGTTTCTGTCAAATGTTGGATCCAGTCGATAAATAGCCCGACTAATTTCCAGTGCTTCCGGAGATCGCCCAAGTTTACGAAGACACTGCCCATAACCCCATCCAACCCAAATGTCGGGGGTTTGACCCTGTGCTGTCCATAGTTTTTCGTAAATTGCTGCTGCTTCTGAAAATTGTTTTTTGTCTCGCAGAGCTTCTGCTTGCCGTTTGAGATCCTGTTGTTCGTTCATCATTGTTCAGCCCTGACTCGCAAAAAAATCAGCTCAAGTTCATCGTAGCTGTCGGCAGGTAGTTTGATTCCGCCATCATGATCGATGACTCTGTCCAGTGCGCTCGCTAATACTGAAAAGTCAAATGCTAGGTGACGGTATGGTGCAAGAACTGAAAAGTAATATTCCACTTCTTCAAACCTACTTGTCAGGTGTTCACGACTTTCCTCAACTATACCGAGATGAAATTGCTGCCATAAATTCTCAATATGCTTTTGGAGCAAAGTGTCTTGGAAGTTGTGAATATGGGGTGACATAGGGTGTTTTCGGGTGTTGTACAAATCGAAAATGCCACGTTCAATAATGATCCGTGCATATTGTTCGTTATAAACTTGAGTGTATTCAGCTTCAATGTTCTGGCTCGTAAGAAAGGCAACGAAATCCTGGGACTTTTGTACAAGGGTGCTCATAGGATCGCCCACTGGCGAAACAGCCCTTGATTGCACCAGTGCGCCTTGTTTTGCCAGTTCATCCACGATATCATTCCAACGTACTCCCGAATGGCTCTTGACCTTCTGCCAAGTAACCTTCACAAGCGAGGCTTGCACTTTTTGCTGATAGTGCTGCGTAGCATTATTCTTGGCACGCCATTCTCCAGTAGCCCACTTTTGAATGCCTTCGTAATCGTAGAAGATTTCAACATCCAGAATGCCGTTCTTTTCGCACCAGTCCAGTACTTGCATTGTTGCCTGTAATTCCCCCACGACCTGTCTCTGCTCCACATCCTGTTCAACCGAACCCCAAAGCCGTTTGATTTCCTGATTCTGGCATAGAATCACTGCCCCATATCCAACAAGTCCATCAATCCAAGAACCATCAACATATGCCTGATAGCCTTCGCATGATGGGGATTCAGGAGTGCCACTGACTATGCCGTTATTATGCCAGTGACCCTCAATCTGTGGTATAAGCTGAGTATCGCGAAGCTCATGTAGTTTGAGCGAAAATGATTTCTGTTTTGGGCTATAGTAGATGCTAATGAAGCCCGCGCCCTTCACAGCAATTTTCACCATGTAATCCCTGAACATGGCCGGATGTGGTTCGATAGCGATACCTACCTGAAGCAGAGTCTGTATGAAGGACTGCGCTTTTTCTCGCAGTTCTTCCTCACCTTTGTAGCTCATCAACGAACTTCCTGACGGTTATTCATTATTCTGCGGTTGATAGTAGCTAACTCGCTGATAAATGGATTGGTGGAATCTGTATAATAAACAATACACTCTTCAATGGCACGGGTCAGTGCTACATAAATTTTGCGTCGTGAGAAACGCTCTTCCTTAAGCTGCGCTGAGGGATCATCGAACAGTCCATCTTGTTGTGAATATAAATCTTCGATTCCACTGATGAGTACAATCTCGCGTTCCAACCCCTTGACATTCATGAAATCGACTACGCTTATATGATTGGGCTGTTTGGGTTCTCCGACATTGAACTTGATGCCAATCTGCTCAAAAGCTGTCTTGTAGGCAGGCAGAAGTTGTTCAGAAGTAATGACCATGATGTCATCCTCAGTGAATTGACCCGCCAATAAATCCTGAATTCGCTCAATTACATGCGGAATAGTATCCTGTACCCGTTGTAATTCAGCCGCATTATTGTTATGGGACTCAAATTGGGTGTCCTGACGATAACCGTGCTGCTCAAACTCAGAACGTATCGTGGTATCCGCAATAACAAAACGATACGCTAACTCACCAATATAACGCGGGGTGCGATACATCTTATAAGACTTGGGCAACTCAAGTGTGTCAATGACAAAACCGTGTCGTTTCAAATCATGATAACGGTCATAGATCTTCTGTCCAATATCTCCGACAAAGAAAAAGTTGTTTGTGCGGGCAAGTCTTCTGATCAGATACAGTTGCTCGTCATCAAAATCCTGAATTTCATCAATAAACACATAGTCAAATACACAGTATTTTTCGGCTCCGTCCTGTAATACCGTCCGAACGTCTTCACGTAGGGTTTGATGGAATTTCGGACTGTTGGGATTATTGAATTCATAATATTCTTGTTTGTTTTTGAGCTCGTATCCATTAATGGCGATCCGTTCCATAATAAATTCCACATTCTCGATGCGTAGTGTCTTATAGCGTGAACGACGTTCATCTGACCTGATTTTGCCTTCCAAAATACGCTCAATATTGCGCTGTAAGTTGGGGTTATAGGTTGTCAATAGAATGTTTGGAGGATTCCGTTTCTGTTTATGCGCCTGATCAATTATATGAATCGCACGAGAGACCAATACATTCGTCTTGCCGCTTCCAGCAACATCAAGCAGATAGCTGGATGTACGATCCAGATCAAAAATCCATTTTTCCTGCTGTACCGTAATCATCTTAAGCCGTTCACGTTCTTGCTGTCGTTTTGTTAAATCACCAACTCGGAATGAATTGGGCAAGATACGTTCATGAACAGCATGAATCTGGCTGGCTGTTGCTGAACGAAAGTTGCTGTGCCTTCTCACGATGCGACGCAGAAGTTGATCCGGGTTCAGGAAAAATTCATCGATATCCTCTTTGAAAATGACACTTTCAAGGTCCAGAAAGAACTTACTCTGGGGATTTTGCAGGACCGTAATATTGGCAATTTTGTTTAAGAAAGCTTGTTTCGACAAACGAGGAAAAGCGACAATGGACGTAACAAAAACCCCCATATCACGTATCAAATCTAGAAAAGCGTAGAGATAGGTATTTGCCTGTGCCGCCGGATTATCCAGCTCCTCGTCTTCTTTTCCTGTACTCTTCCTAACAACTTTATACTGATCACGCCAGATATATTGATTAGTCGTCAGGTTCCAGTCTTTAACTTCAATCGAGAGCAACCCAACCGCAGCGCCAACTACAACAAAATCTGGTTGAGACTTCTCCATCCCCTTTACACGATCAAGATAGGTGCGGCTTACTCGTAACTCTCGATAAATCGTATAGCCTTCTGGAAGCTCTCGTAAAAAGGATAGGAGTTCTTTCTCAGCCTTGTTGTCATCTGCTATCTTGCTAGTCTGAATTAAGCGCGCTTTCATACACCGCCTTTCCTCTTCCTTGGACTGTGAAAAGCCTCAACCCGATCAAACTCCAGCAGTACAAACTGAAACCGATTGAACGCGTTTCTACCTTTATTCACGTGCCGTTCATTAATCGAATCTGCAAGCCAATCCACCCATGTTTCGATCCTGAGTGACTTCATGCGAGATCGATGTTCACCATAAACTGCTTGAGTCAATGTGGTAAAGATGGTATCATTCAGAGCATCCTGCACAGGTTGCTGGTAGCGTCCACCTTGGCTACTTGTGACAACGATTTCGTTATTTTGCTGCTGGATCGTCAAAATCAGATCAAACGATGGATGAGCTGGCGTGAAGGGTAAAATGCTTGGTTCAAAGCGCCTCTCTCCAGCTAGATAGCCAGCAAACATAAGCGCCCTGTCTTTGCTCAGAGTATCGTCGAAATATTGTGTGGTATAACTGCGAATACACTGAAAACAACCATTTGAATCGCAGTCACATGATAACAATTGCCTGTAAGCTGATCTAATGATGAGATCAAACTCCTGATAGATATTTTGAAGCTGCAGGTTGTTGTTGCCGTCATTATCGTAGAGTAAGGTATAGACCCAACGACTGTCACTAGACTCGTTCATCATCTTGGCGTCCCGCATCAGACGCAGTTCACCGTCTGCCAATCCATACCGCCGATTTATCTCGCGTATCAGGACGGATGTAAGGCTGTTCCGTAAAATATCATTGCATATATAGGAATCAAAACGCAGCACAATCGCCTCGCGCTTCAGGTCGTAGCCAATCAGGGGTGGGGTTTCAGAAGGTGATAAACGCTTCGTTGTGCGGCGAACGCCATGATTTCGAAATGAGAGTTTGCATTCATTGACATAGCCAATGGACAACACACCCTGAAATTCCACGAGGTGCAGGGCAGTTGGGGTGAAATGCTGGCACAGGTCAAAATGCGTGATTTCTTTCCGTTGTCGAGCGAAACGTATTTCTTTTTCAGCAAAGAAGCACGTATATTGGCGGGCCCCATCATCCAATGTATCGTACACACCATCACTTAAGGTTTTGTATATTTCACCTGCAACATAAATAACCTGATCGGGCATGAAAAATCGAAACGCTTGCTCGGTGTCACGGGTCGTCAGGGCAAAATCTTTCCGATCAAAGGAGAGTTCTGTGTCTATTTTATCCTTATGGATAAACGATTTAGATTTGTCGCAATAGAATAGGTGGAGCGTACTTCTCCAGCCAATCGAAGTG
>JACSRJ010000156.1 GCA_014879835.1 Anaerolinea sp. | reverse complement strand
AATCGGATCATCAAAATGAGGACGATGTTGCCGGATTCTTTGGGGGTTAACGTTAGAGGACACGACACTACCCCTCAAAGAACTATTCCCTTCTACCGCGGGCGGGCGGGTACCGTGTAGCGTTCGTGGGCAGGGGGGATGAGGGTAAACGCGTAAGATTTACGCAGAATATCCCAGAGAAAGCCCCGACTAATCAGGCATCTCCTCCAGAGACGGCGCCACCTCACTCTTATCCAGCCACTCCTGTACCCTTTGGAGCAGCACAGGGAGGACCGCCTCTACCGTCATCGACAGCCCTTCGTGATGTTCAAAAGAAGCACCCGTAATGGACATGAGTACGCCTTGGGGTGAACCTCCAAACAGCCAATGGGCCATACCTAAAAGGGTTGACGGTTCCCATCGATGGGTGAAAGGCGCACCGGGATCAACGAGCGCCGGTTGAATGATCTCCGTGCGCAGTTCACCCGGTGTGCCGTCCTGTCGGGCGTCAATGAAGATTACCCGATGGACGCGGCTGATCGGCTCGGCCATCTCAGGGGTGAGCTGATGGCACACCACCAATTCCACTGCTGGATCGTCTATCTGACTCTCCAGACGGGTTAGGGTGTGCCAACCCAAGCCGTCATCCCCACGCAGGGGATTACCGTAACCAAGGATCAGGGTCTTTTTCACCCGCGGATCACCTGATCAATAACTTCACCGCCGCTGTTGATCAGTTCGATATTGAGGGGCATTTGTCCTGCCGCATGGGTAGAGCAGCTTAGGCAGGGATCGTAGGTGCGGATCACAGCCTCTACCCGATTGAGCATCCCTTCCTGTATCTTTTCGCCCTTCACATAGTGTTTGGCAACCTGAAGCACGCTCCGGTTCATGGCCAGATTGTTGTGCCCAGTGGCGATGATCAGGTTCACCCATTGAACCAAACCATTCTCGTCGATCTTGTAGTGGTGCATCAAAGTCCCACGTGGGGCCTCGGACATACCGATCCCTTCCAGTTTGTTGGGGCCGGCAAAAGCGCGCACTTTTTTGCTCAGGATATCAGGGTGATTCAGGATTTGCTCGATGCGCTCAATGCCATACAGAATTTCGATCAAGCGGCTGTAGTGATAGTGGAACGAACTCAGCACCGCGCCCCGCTCCAACTGTCGGAACTCCGCCCATTCTTGGTCGGCATAGGGTGTGCCGCAGCGGTTGATGATGTTCAGGCGAGCCAGCGGGCCTACCCGGTACATGCCGTTGGGATAACCCATCGGCTTGTAGTAGGGTGATTTAAGGTATGTCCACGATTCGGCTGCTTCGCCCAGATAGTCCTGATAGTGCTCTGGCTCCAGCCCATCCGCCACAATATTCCCCACCGCATCCACGATCCGCAGTTTGCCCCGCAGATGTTCAAGCTCACCATCCGGGCTGACCAGCCCCATAAACATGGTGGGCATGTTGCCAAAGAGTCGGGCTTCTTCACGGAAGTTATCCAGCACACCCTTGTACCAGTCCAAAGTGCGCTGGATGGTCGCCAGCGCCTCCGGGATGGCGGCAAGGATTTTTTCCCGGTTTTCAGCGCTCAGTGGGGCGCTCACCCCGCCGGGCACAACCCATGCCGGGTGGATGCGTTTGCCAGCAAGCCACTCGATCACCTGCTGCCCAAACTGGCGCAGTCGAATACCATCACGGGCAAGCTGAGGATTAGACTGGATCACCCCAAAGATGTTCCGCTTGGCTACATCGGCATCCATGCCCAGAAGCAAATCAGGCGAGGAGAGATAAAAGAAGCTGAGCGCATGTGACTGGATGAGCTGTGCCAGATTGAGGATGCGCCGCAGGTTAATCGCCGTTTCGGGCACATGCACCGCAAGGATCATGTCACAGGCCCGGGCTGAGGCCACCAGATGGCTCACCGGGCAAATACCGCAGATACGAGCCATTAGGGAAGGCATTTCGTGGAAGGGACGGCCTTCTACCAGTTTTTCAAAGCCCCGGAACTGGGTGATATGGAAATGAGCATCCCGGACGAAACCTTGATCATCCATTTCAATGGTGATCTTGGCGTGGCCTTCGATCCGGGTGATGGGATCGATCACAATTTTTTGAGTCATATCAATACACCTTCCTATGCCCCAAACCGGGTGCGTTCACTAAGATCGGGCGTCCGCCCTTCAAGGAGTTCGGCGATCACAAAATGGATAGTGTCTGCGGAGGGAGGGCATCCCTGCACAAACAAGTCCACTTTGACCACCGCATGAACCGGGCGGGCAAGGGGCATCAGGGGCGGCACTTCCTTGCTCGGAATTTGCGGATTCAGGGTGACGTTTTCCACATAGGCCCGTTTAAGAGTCACTTCGACCCCAAAGGGGTTGCGCATCGAGGGCACATTGGCGCTGATGGCGCAGTCCCCCAACGAGACCAAAATTTTGGTGTTTTTGCGCACTTCAAGGATACGTTCGTAGTCTTCGTGACTGTTGACTGCGCCCTCAACAAGGGTCACATCCACATCCTTGGGGAACTGTTTCACGTCCATCAATGGGGTGTAGACCACATCGATCTTGTCGGCCAGTTCGATCAGGCGCTCATCCATATCCAATAGGGACATATGGCAGCCCGAACAGCCATCCAGCCAGATTGTTGCGACCCGTACTTTAGGGGTGCTCATAGCTCACTTCTTGCCCTCTCTCATCAGTGTCAGATACGGGAGGAATTCCTGTCGTTTGGACATTTCGGAAACAGCCTTGCCCTTTTCAAAGAGCGCCCCAGTTGGGCACACATTGACGCATTTGCCACAGCTTGTACATGAGTCGGAGTCGCCCCACGGTTGGGACAGATCGGTGATGATACGCGAGTTGATCCCTCGCCCCATCACATCCCATGTATGTGCCCCTTCGATCTCGTCGCATACCCGGACGCACCGGGTGCACAAGATACAGCGGTTAGGGTCAGCGATGAAGCGCTCGTGAGAGGCGTCCACCCGACGCATAGTGCTGCGATAAGGGACACGCACATGGGTCATGCCCAGTTTTTTGGCCAGCGTCTGAAGTTCACAGTGTCCATTGGAGACACACACAGAGCAGATATGATTGCCCTCGGAGAAGAGCATTTCAAGGATTGTTCTGCGGTAGTTGGCCACCCGCTCCGAATTGGTGGTCACTTCCATGCCCTCTTCAATGCGCGTGGCGCACGCGGGCAGAAGTTTGTTCACCCCTTTAACTTCTACGATGCACAAACGGCACGCGCCCACCGGGGTTAGTCCTTCAATAGCGCACAGTGCAGGGACGAAGATGTTGTTTTCTCGCGCCACCTGCATGATCGTTTGATCTTCACGAGCGCCCACCGCCTGACCGTCAATGGTAAGTGTCTTAACCCGAACTGTGGGACTCATGCGATCACCTCCTCATTGCCTTCGTGGATTTTGCAGACCCCAGCGGGGCATTGTTTGGCTTCGATATGCGCCAGATATTCGTCGCGGAAGTAGCGTAGGGTGCTGAAGATCGGTTGTGGCGCGCCCATCCCCAGACCGCACAGGCTGGTGTTTTTGACCACATCACAGACCTCAAGAAGCAGGTCGAGATCTGCCATGGTTGCCTCACCCCGCGTGATCTTCTGGAGCAGATCGTACATGTGGGCCGTTCCTACTCGGCAGGGCACACACTTCCCGCATGATTCGGACATGCAAAACTCCATAAAGTAGGTGGCCACATCAACCATGCACGAGGTTTCGTCCATGATGATCATGCCCCCTGACCCCATGAAGGAGCCAAGCTGAATCAGGGACTCATAATCCACGGGGCTGTCGAGATGCTGCGCCGGGATACAGCCCCCTGAAGGCCCGCCCGTCTGCACCGCCTTAAAGGCTTTACCGCCCGGTATACCGCCACCGATCTCATAGACGATCTCACGTAGGGGGGTTCCCATGGGCACTTCGATCAAACCTGTGTTGTGAATCTGCCCAGTGAGGGCAAAAACCTTCGTGCCTTTGCTCTTTGCGGTACCAATGCCCGCAAACCAATCCCCGCCTTCGCGGATGATGGGAACGATATTAGCGAAGGTCTCCACATTGTTGATCAATGTGGGGCAGCCCCACACCCCCGATTCCGCTGGATATGGGGGACGAGGACGCGGCTGTCCACGTTTGCCCTCAATAGAAGCAATCAGTGCGGTTTCTTCACCGCATACAAATGCACCGGCACCTAAACGTAGTTCCACCGTGAAACTGAAGGTTGTGCCGCTGATGTTTGTGCCCAGCAGCCCGTTACGCTCTGCCTGCCGGATCGCGGCGCGGAGCCGTTTGATCGCCAGTGGGTACTCAGCACGCACATAGATGTATCCATGTGACGCACCTACGGCGTAGGCTGCTAGTGCCATACCCTCCAAAATCCGGTGCGGGTCGCTTTCCAATACACTGCGATCCATAAATGCACCCGGATCGCCTTCATCAGCGTTGCAGATCACATACTTACGAGAGCCACCGTTGGCTTTGGCGACAGTCGTCCACTTCAGCCCCGTAGAGTATCCTGCCCCGCCGCGTCCCCGCAGCCCACTTCGGCTGATCTCCGCGATCACTTCGGCCGGAGTCATGGTGGTAAGCGCCTTCAGCAGGGTAGCGTACCCCTCAACGGCAATATATTCCTCAATTCGCTCTGGGTCGATCTTGCCAGAGTTTTCCAGAACGATAGTCACCTGACTCTTAAAGAAGGGGGTATCAGTAGGGCACTCAAGGGCCTTAACGGGCTCACCTTTGAGGCTTTCAACCAGTGCAGGCGCATCTTCTGGGGTGACATTTTGGTAAAGGACGCTTGCAGGCTGAGTCTCATCTTCACCTTGAGTCTCGGTAGAGACCAAGGGCCCCCGCGAACAGAGGCGCATACACCCAACCCCGCGCACCTGACAGGACTTTTCCAGCCCTTTCTTTTTGACTTCGGTTTCCAGTGCGCTTTTGATCTTATCACTGTTGGAAGAAAGGCAGCTTGCAGCCACGCATACATTGATCCGATGCTCAAACTGCGCCTGTGCCTCACGTTCCGCAGCGGCGGTCTTGCTCAGTTCTTCAGCAATCATGGGTGTATTACCTTTTCCAGCCTTTCCACTGTTTGTTCAGGGGAGAGTTTGCCTGCGACTTCGCCATCGATCACAGCCGCAGGCGCAAGCCCGCAAGACCCTAAACAGCGCGCCGTCAGGACCGAGAGTTCGTTATCTTCAGTAGTGCCGCCGGCCTTGACTTGATAGGTCTTTTCGATCTCACCGAGGATGTTGGCGGCACCCTTGATGTAACAGGCCGTACCCATGCACACCACGCAGTTGTGATTGCCTTGTGGTTTGAGGTTAAAGAAGTGGTAAAAGGTTGCCACCCCATACACTTTGCTGAGGGGCACACGGAGCGCGGCAGAGACATAACGCAGAGAGACATCATCCAGATACCCAAAAGATTCTTGGGTGGTGTGGAGGGTCTCGATCAGGGCGCTAGGCTCATGACCAAGACGGCGCATAGTCGCTTCAACAAGTTTCCACCGTTTGTCTTCCGAGGGTGGAGAGACTTTAACAGACGTCGTCCACATAAGTTGCTCCTTTCAAAGCTGGGGATGTGGGCGTGTGATCCTGATCAGATACTGACTTTGCCCGCGCTGCATCTTGGATGCGAGCCGGACTTAAGGCCACCGTCCAAAGGTGGGGCGGGTACAATCGGGTGGTAAGCCCCGTAAACACACAATTCCTGAGATGTGAGGGTGAGGGTGATGAGGAGGTAGTGATCACTTAACACGTTCTAAACTGCTCTTGCAAAGCCTACCAAAAACTTTTCTCGCCACCCCTACAATAACTTGTTGAGAGGCATTCGAGTAGTGACAAATTTCACATTACAGGGTGCGGACTCTCACTAAAGGACGATGCACTTCATGACCTCAGAATCAATGACGCCCCCTCAGCACATTTTAGGAACTGAGGGGGCGTTAGTAGTTTTTCCCTTATCCCCTGCGCCCGCAACTGCTTTGCGGTGTCTAGCCAAGGGGAAGGAAGGACGAGCGGTTACTTACGCAGTTCGCCTTTGAGCAGATCAGCCTGATTCATCATCTGGGTGAGCTTTTCGTTCAACCCATTGAGCAGGGCATCAGCCTCGGTCTGCTGCAATCGCCCCGCTTTGACCAAACGGTCGATCTGGTTCTTGAAGGCGGTGGCGCTCGCTGCCACAATGGTGACTGGGTCCACCCCTTTTTCGGTGGCGATCCCGCTCAGGGTTTTGCCTTCACGAAGGGATTTGAGAAGCTCGCGTTGAGTCAGTTCGGTAGCGCGGGCGGTCTCGGCGATCAAAATCCCCACCGTGCGCGCTTCAGTCAGACGCATCTGACGGGACTTACCGGCATTTTCGATCACGCGGTTAAACAGCCCATCGATAGCCTTGTCCAGCCCTTCAAGCAGCCGATTGGCAGCTTCTTGGGCCATTTTGCCCTCGGTCACAGTCTTGTTGATCGCGTCAGTGACGGTGGTCTTGACGGCGGCTTTGATGGCTTCAACCGTGCTTCCCTTTTCGGTGATCACCTGCATCAGGGTTTTGCCGCTGGTCAGTTCTTTGGTTAGGTCTTCAGGGGTCATATTGAGCGCTTGCGCGGCTGCATCCAACACCTGTTTGGCCAGATTAACCAACCCCTGACGGACGCGGCTGATCATGGTTAGGCCGTCACGGCTGAAGGCGCGTTCCACAAGGTTATCGAGGCTTTCGAGCAGCTTGGAAGCCTGATCCTGTGTCAGTTTGCCTTCGCTCAGGGCCTTGTTGATGGACTCGGTCAGGGCCGCCTTGACATCGGCCTGCACCGCTTCAACATCCGCGCCTTTTTCGGTCACAATGACCTGAAGGGTTTTGCCGCTTAGGACTTCGCGGAGCAGATCCCCTTCAGTCATCCCGGTGGCTTCGGTCACGGCCCGAACAACTGCCTCGACGGCTTCACGCAGCAGGGGGAACTGGGCTTCGGGGTCGCCCTGAGCGCTGGTGGTCATGGTGGGGGCCGTCAGAAGCCCCAAGGACAAACTGAACACAAGGGCCAGTGCCGCTGTGGTGCCGATGAATTTGCGTATTCCAGTGAACATGATCGGGTACTCCATTGAATCTAACTGTCACTGTCTTTAGTATTGGGGAGAGATGTAAAAAGGGTGTTATACCGGGGCAAAAAATGTCCCCTTCAGAGTCGCTCATGTGGGGGCAGTTTGACAAGGATGCACCCCAAACGCTGCCCCTTTAGAGGTTGGGTTGGTGTAGTAGAGGTACCGCGATCAAGTGCGGCGGCGGGCTTCGATCACATTGGGGAGCTGCTCAATACGGGCCAGTACCCGCGAAATGTGAGACACATCCTGCATTTCCATGGTCAACAAAAAGGTGGCGACACTGTTTCGGGTGGTGATGCTCACATTGTTCATGTTGATATTTTCGTCCGCGATCACCGCACCCACGTCGCGCATCAAACCTTCGCGGTCATAGGCAAGGATGATCACGGGCACAGGGTAGGTTCTGCCGTTGGCTTTGCCCCAGTTCACTGGCACCATCCGCTCCGGTTCCATGCCGCTCCGCAGACTGCTGCAATCCGTCCGATGAACGGTTACCCCTCGCCCTCTGGTCACATAACCCACAATCTCATCACCCCGAACCGGGTTGCAGCAGCGGGCAAGATTGATCAACATACCCGAATTGCCCATCACATCGATGCCCTCAGAATCCTGCACCGGATGACGCAGCGGCTCAGCGGTGGGAAGGAGCATATCGGGCGGGTTTTCGAGGCTGGCTTTGCGCTCCGCATCAAGGATTTTGGTGGCGATCTGGGCCCCGGTGATGTCCCCTGACCCCACCGCCGAGAGAAAATCATCAACCTTGGTGAAGTTGAACATTTCCGCGACCGTTTCACGGGGCATGGAGGCCACTCCAAGGCGCTTCAACTCTCGATCTAC
This sequence comes from Anaerolinea sp., assembly GCA_014879835.1. Lineage (GTDB taxonomy): Bacteria > Chloroflexota > Anaerolineae > Aggregatilineales > UBA2796 > UBA2796. The sequence goes on along the minus strand of JACSRJ010000156.1, from coordinate 43,444 downwards.
GACTTCGCGTCCCATGACCACGTTTTTATCGTAGTCCTGTTTCTTGAAGTAGGTCTTGATCTTGCCCCGTGCCCTGCTGGTATGGACATACCCCAGATTGGGGTTGAGCCAATCAAGGCTGGGACCACCGCGTTTGGTGTTGATGATCTCCACCCGATCCCCAGACTTGAGCTGATAATCTAGCCCTACCTGAGCGCCATTGACCCGTGCGCCCCGACAGCGGTTGCCGATCTCGGTATGGATGTGGTAGGCAAAGTCAATCGGGGTAGAACCCGCTGGCAGATCAAAAATATCGCCCTTGGGCGAAAAGACATACACCCGATTCTGGAAGACATCGGACTTCATAGCGTCGAGGTAGGCTACTGGGTCTTCTTGAGCCTCGTGATCGTCGCTGAAGTCCATCAACTTGCGCAGGTGACGCAGTCGTTTTTCAAATTCCTCATCGCGGGCGGTGCCTTCTTTGTAACGCCAGTGCGCGGCCACACCATATTCGGCGTGTTCGTGCATCTCCCACGTGCGGATTTGAATTTCGAGGTTTTTGCCGGTCTCATCGATCACGGCAGTGTGCAAACTTTGGTAGAAGTTATCTTTAGGGGAAGCGATATAGTCATCAAACTCAGCCGGGATGGGGCGCCACAAGTTATGCACAATCCCTAGTACCTGATAACAGGTGTTTTTGTCGTTCACGATCACCCGCACTGCCCGCACATCATAGACCTCACTAAAACGCACTTTTTTGCGTTCCATCTTGCGAAAAATGCTGTAAATGTGCTTGGGTCGGGCGGAAATGGTCGCTTGAATGCTGTTTTCAGCAAGGGCATGTTGGAGGCGGGCTTTGACCTGCTCCATCGAGCGCTCGCGGTCAGTGCGCCGTTCATTGAGGTAGGTGGCGATCTCCTTGTAGGATTCGGGTTCAAGGTAACGGAAGGAAAGGTCCTCCAACTCCCATTTCATCTGCCACATGCCCAACCTGTTGGCCAAAGGGGCAAAAATATCCATGGTCTCTTTGGCCATGCGCCGCTGGCGTTCCAAGCTTAAGAAGCCCAAAGTGCGCATGTTGTGAAGCCGATCTGCGAGTTTGATCAAAACCACCCGAATATCGTTTCCCATCGCAAGAAAAATCTTGCGCAGGGTTTCGGCTTCGCGGTCACCCGCTTTGCCACCCTTCATATTTTCGGTGTTGGTGGGAAGTTTTTCGAGTTTGGTCACCCCATCCACCAACCGGGAGACTTCTAGACCAAACTCGTTTTCGATGACTTCAATAGGGATATCGCAGTCCTCAACCACATCATGAAGCAGGGCCGCGGCGAGGGTGGGTGCATCCAGTTTCAGTTCGGAGAGGATGAAGGCAACCGCTACGGGGTGGGTGATGTAGGGTTCACCCGAAGCGCGCACCCCTCCCTTGTGGGCTTCGGCAGCACGCTCGTATGCCTTAAGCACAAACTGTCGATCAACCGCCGTTAGGCGGGGGACATTTTTGAATAGTTTATCAAGTTCCGGGGGATAGACCTCACCAGAAGAAGTCATATAGGGCGCAGCACTCCATCACATCTCTTAATAGAATTATAATCCTATTACGGGAATGGCAAGGGAGAAATTTCGGGAACTGCCACAGGATAGGGGCATTCTAACCATATCTGAACAGGACTCACACCAGAAGCTAGAGCGGCTTCTCAAAGGTGGTGTTTAATGACTGTCCTCGACGGCGGTTCGCCCTCACCCCTATAAGCGCTTGTGGCGGGATGAGGGTATATCTTTGTCAGACCCAATCAGATTATTGATGGTAGCGCTCGGTGATCGCAGGGATAAGATACTCTGAAAAAGCCCGCTCCAGATCGTATTCAGGATGCCAATTCCAGTCCTGCTGTGCTGCTGAGTCATCCACATCAAGCGGCCACGAATCAAGGATATTCTGGCGTTTCAGATCAGGCACAAAACTGATCTCTGCGCGGGGGAAGGCCTTCAGCGTTGAGGCGCGAATGACCTCTGCAGAGGGGTTAAAAGCCCCAACGTTGTACACCTGACGGCTGAGTTTATCACGCGGGGCAGCTTCAAGAAGGGTGATCGCTCTGACTGCATCGGGCATAACCATGAAGGGGATGCAGGTGTCCTCGCGCACAAAGCAGGGATAAGCTTTCCCCTGTGCCGCGTTGTGAAGCATTTCCGGCGCAAAGTCACTGGTTCCCCCAGTGGGTAGGGTATGGGCGCTGATGATTCCGGGGAAACGGATGCTCCGAAAATCGACATGTTCGGGGCGTTCATCGGCATCAAGTTGGCGGTAGTAGCGGGCATAGTAACCGCCCAACTGCTCCGTGTAGAGTTTGTTGATCCCATACATGGTGCGTGGCTGACACCACTCATGCTCTTTGATCTTGCCCACCTGTGCCTTGGTCGCCAGATCAGGCAGTCCGTAGACAGCGATTGAACTGGGGAAGATGAACTTGATCTCCCGTCCCTGAAGCCGCGCCTGAAGGACGGCGATCTCCAACAGGTTGAGAGTCCCATTTACATTGACCCGATGCGCCAGTGGCGGCTGCCGCTCAGAGCGTGTGGAAAGCAGTGCGGCCAAATGGAAAATCGTGTCAAAGTCAAAGCCTGTGGAGAGACTCTCCAAAACCGACATCTCGGTGATATCCCCAATGACTGTTCGATAACACATTCGATAGAGGGATTCATCCAGTGGGTGTAGATCAAGGGCCACCACACGAGCACGGGTATGGGTGGCGAGGTAATCGATCAGTCCATGACCGATCTCCCCATTGGCGCCAGTGATAAGGATTGTTCGGGTAGACATGTGCAAAAATCTCTCAGGTGTGGTCTAGTAAAAAGCCCTCCAGTAGGTTATTTCCTCCCTTTTAGGAGGATGGAGGGTGATTCATGTACTGTAGGAGGTATATTTGGGATTCGTAGGGCCGCCTAAAAGCGTACTCGGATACGCATCCGCCCTAGATACAAATCATCTTTGTCACGCAGGATACGTTCGCCATTGGGTAGAAGTTTTCGCCCATTCAGATGTGTACCATTGGTGCTGCCTAGATCGATAATGTAGATCAGTTCCCCCCGGCGCTTGATGCGCACATGCATCCGTGAAACCCCGTTTTCTTCCGCACCATACTCCGTTAGATCAACATCCGGCTGGATCAAATCGGAACCGTAACGACGTCCGACGGTCACTTCCTCCGCAAGGGGTAGGGTAAGGCTGCGGGTGCCCATCTCAAGTACAATCGGCTTCTGATTGGAGAGGATCACTTCACCAGAGGCACGATCCGGCTTTGGGGCTTTGATCTCATCCATCTTCGTGGTTCGCCCGGCCCCCCCAAAAACATGTCCACATTCTTCACAGGCTAACGCGCCTATCCGAATTGTGGTTCCACAGTTAGGGCATTTTATCTGGGTTGAACTGTTTTGAGTGGTCATTACAACATCGCCTCGAAACCTTATGACAGGTATTGTATCACGGGCCCTATCAAGAGAGGAAATTAGGCGCTGCCCGCAGGGCGGTTGTGTCAGAATCGGACGCGGAGGAATGCTAACAAGAGCATCGTTCGGGTACCAACCCTCCCTCCTCAACAGGCTGAGGGAGAGTTGGGGCGGTATTGCGGGATGATCAGTAGTTGATCATGTGCCCTTCAAGCCCATGCGCGACTTCCATCAGGGCCTCGCTCAGGGTTGGGTGGGCGTGAACATTACGGGCGATCTCTGCTGCCGTCAGTTCCCACATCTGGGCAAGAGTCAGTTCGGGCAAAAGTTCAGTCACGCCCGGACCGATCAGGTGCGCGCCCAGCAGTTCTCCATACTTGGCGTCGCTGATCACTTTCACAAACCCGGCATAATCCCCCAAACCGAGGGCTTTGCCGTTTGCCTGCCACGGGAACTTCGCCACCTTGATCTCGTAGCCTTTTTCGCGTGCCTGCTTTTCGGTATAACCAAAACTGGCAACCTGCGGCTGACAGTAAGTGCAGCGCGGCATCATCACATAGTTGAGGGGCATGGTTTCCGCACCAGCAATGGTTTCAGCCGCGATGATCCCCTGCGCGCTGGCCACATGGGCAAGTGCCAGTTTTGCGGTAATGTCCCCAATGGCATAGACCCCCGGCACGTTGGTGCGCATGTGATCATCGACCTCGACCCAACCGCGCTCAGTGAGTTTGATCCCGGTCTTTTCGAAGCCGTATCCCTCCAAACGCGGACGCCAGCCCATGGCCTGAAGCACCCATTCGGCACGCAGAGTCTCCTGTTTGCCATCACGGGTGACAGTCACCGTCACGCCCTCAGCATCCTCATCGATCTTATCTACACGGGTGCTGGTGAGGACGGTTACGCCCATCTTTTTGTACTGCTTCTCCAACTCCTTGGAGACTTCCTCATCCTCAAGAGGCAGGACGTTGGCCATAAATTCGACTAAGGTGACCTGCACCCCGTAGTTATGCATCACGTAGGCAAACTCAACTCCAATTGCGCCTGCCCCAGCGATGATGATGCTTTTAGGCAGCTTATCGGAGAGGATCACTTCAAGATAGGACTTCACATGATCGGTCACTTTGGTACCGGGCAGCATCCGTACTTCAGTGCCGGTGGCAAGGATCACGTTTTTGGCTTCAAGGTTTTCCTTACTGCCATCGTTGAGACTGACCTCAATGGTTTTGGGCCCAGTAAAAGCTCCCCATCCATCGTAGGTATCGATCTTATTCTTCTTCATGAGCGATTTTATGCCCTTGACCAATCGCTCTGAGGTGCTGCGGCTGCGTTTGAAGGCCACCCCGTAATCCAGTTCTACCTCACCGCTGATCTTAAAGCCGAACTCCTGAGCGCGGTGTTTGAGGATATGGGCCAATTCCGCATTATGAAGCAGCGCTTTGGACGGGATACAGCCTACATTGAGGCAAATTCCACCCCACCACTGCTTTTCCACCACTGCCACTTTCAGCCCCAACTGGGCAGCGCGGATCGCGGCCACATACCCGCCCGGGCCCGCGCCTAAAACGACCACATCATAGGTCTTTGCCATGAAACGTTCGCCTCTCTCTCTGCTTGATTCCTCTGACTGATTTCTGTGTTTGATGGGCGTTTTGTGTGTTTTTCAGGTTGATCTGGTGAGGATAATCCTTCATTCACCCCGATTCCCCCCTTCTCCCTCAAGTGAAGGAAGGGGGAATCGGTCTCTTGAATGGGTTTCCCCTTCAACCTAGCCCAACAAAAGCGATTCCCCCATAGGGAAATGGCAGAATCACCCTTCTTTATCCAAATATGCCGGACGGCAGCACAAAACCAATTGTTTTGCGGCCAGCACCTCGTCCAACCGACTGACTGGGGTCACATGCGGGGCGCTATGCAAAACCTCTGGATTCTCCCGTGCTTCCGAAGCGATGGTTTTCATCACTTCGATGAAATGATCTAGGGTTTCCTTACTTTCACTCTCAGTCGGCTCGATCAAAAGGGCTTCGGGCACGATCAAGGGGAAGTAATTCGTAGGTGGATGGATACCATAATCCATCAAGCGTTTGGAAATATCAAGTGCATGAACTCCCGGCGCATCGGCGAGCCGTCCTTCTAACACCACCTCATGACCGCACATCCGGTTATAGGGCACTTTGAAGGTATCCGCAAGTTTGACTCGCACATAGTTTGCGTTCAGGACTGCATAACGACTGATCGCTTTGAGTCCTTCGGCCCCATGCAGGGTGATGTAAGTATAGGCCCGGACGTGCATCCCAAAGTTGCCGTGAAAGGCTTTGAGCCGTCCGATAGTCTTTTCGGGGGTGTGCCAACTATACAGTGCGGCATATTCGTCCGTCCCCGGTTCGCTCACCTTGACAATTGGGCCGGGCAGGAAGGGCAGCAGTTTTTCATTGACGGCCACTGGGCCAGACCCCGGCCCCCCGCCCCCGTGTGGGGTGCTGAAAGTCTTGTGCAGGTTGTAGTGCATCACATCAAAGCCCATCTCACCGGGCTTGGCGACGCCTAACAGAGCATTCATGTTGGCCCCATCCATGTACATTAGGCCGCCGCAGTCATGGATGATCTTAACGATCTCCAAAATATTGTGATCAAACACCCCCAGCGTGCTGGGCACGGTGATCATCATCCCGGCGACGGTCTCATCAGCGGCCTTCCGCAGCGCCTCCAGATCAACATCACCCTTATCATCAGAGGGGAGTTCAACCACCGTATAACCGGCCATGGTTGAGGTCGCGGGGTTGGTGCCGTGGGCGCTGTTGGGCACAAGAATCTTGGTGCGTTTGTCATCGCCTCGATCCAGATGATAAGCGCGGATCATGAGGATGCCTGCCAGTTCGCCCTGTGCCCCAGCGGCGGGCTGCAAGCTTACCCCTTTAAAACCCGCGATCTCCGCCAGCCACTGCTGGAGTTCGTACATCAGGGCCAGATTGCCCTGAACGGTCTCCTGTTCCTGAAGAGGATGTGTCTGGGCAAACCCCGGAAGGCGGGCCATGTCCTCGTTGATCTTGGGGTTGTACTTCATAGTACACGAACCGAGGGGGTAAAAACCCTTGTCGATGGCGTAATTCATGGTGCTGAGCCGCACAAAATGGCGCACTACGTCCATTTCTGCCACTTCAGGCAGGTACAGCTCATCACGGGTCAAACCTGTAGGCAGTTCAGCTTCAGGCACATCACAGGCGGGCATCAGGGTTGGCGAGAAACGTCCATCTGATCCCAGATCGTAGATTAAAGGTTCGAGCGTTTTTAATTGATTGATCGTTTCCATACGCGTTTTTCCTTTGGGATCAGGCTTTAAGCGATTCTGCGGCCCGTTTCAGGCCTTCCACCAGATCATCGATCTCGGCTTTGGTGTTCATCTCCGTGACCGCGATCAGCATTTGATTCTTGCGATCAGGATAGTCCTGACTTACATCATAACCGCCAATGATGTTGAACTCATCCAGCAGGAGTTTGTTAATCCCGCTGACATGTTTGGGGCACTGCACCACAAATTCGTGGAAAAATGGGGTGCGGAAGTTGACATTGTAGCCCTCTAAGTTGGCGATCTGATGGGCCGCGTAATGGGCTTTGTGGTAACACACTTCGGCCACCCGGCGCAGACCCTGTTTACCCATCATAGCGAGGTAAATGCACCCGGCTAGAGCCATCAGACCTTGATTGGTGCAGATGTTGCTAGAGGCCTTCTCACGGCGAATATCCTGCTCACGCGGGCGCAGAGTCATCACATAAGCTTTGCGTCCGTCCATATCAAGGGTCTCGCCCACAATGCGCCCCGCAATCTTGCGCACGAACTCAGTGCGGGTGGCAAAGAAACCCACATATGGGCCGCCAAAGCTGAGGGGGATTCCCAGACTTTGCCCTTCACCGACCACAATATCCGCACCCATCGCGCCGGGGGGCTTCAACAGCCCCAAGACCAGTGGGTTGGTAACCACGCATAACAGTGCTCCTGCCTTGTGAACCTTCTCGGAGAGTGCGGTGAAATCCTCGATCTGACCAAAAAAGTTGGGATACTGCACCACAAACATCGCAGTTGAGGCATCAAGCATATCCACCAGATCATCAAGGGTTGCCTGACCGCTCTTATCACCCACAAAACGCACGCCCGTGCCCTGATGATAGGTGCGAGTCACGGCGCGATACTGAGGATGCACATCTGGGCTGAAGATCACCTTCATCCGTTTGCCTTTGAAGTGCTGCACCGCTACCGTGACCGCCTCGGCGAGGCTGGTTGCGCCGTCGTAGTGGCTGGCATTGGCCACATCCATCCCCGTAAGGGCGGCGATCATGCTCTGCCATTCAAAGATCGCCTGAAGGGTTCCCTGACTCATCTCAGGTTGGTAGGGGGTATAGGCTGTATAGAACTCCCCGCGCAGCAGCAGATGATTCACAGCGGCAGGGCTGTAATGGTTATATGCACCCGCTCCCAAAAAAATCGCGTGGCTAGACGCAGAAGCGTTGGCAGAGGCCAATGACTGCATCTCCCACAAAGTCTGCATTTCGTTGAGGGACTCAGGAATATTGAGGGTGGGGAATCGATGGCTTTGGGGAACTGCTTCAAAGAGCGCTTCCCAGTTGTTGATTCCGATAGCAGCGAGCATTGCTTCACTATCGGCTTTGGTATGTGGAATGTACGGCATAGGGTCGGTTCTCTCCAAATATTATCGGTGTTCCAACAGGCGATGCAGTGTTTTTTTACAAAAGTTCTTTTATCACATTGATCGAGCGCCGCAAGCGAGTGTTACTCACTCCACCGCTGAGAGGGCATCATCCACCGCCTGTGGGATCGTCCTGCGTCCACTCAGGACATCCTCAAATGCCGTCTGGAGTGCAGCCGCTAACGTCGCCTCAACGGTGTAGGGCAGCGGGGACGGATCACCCTCTAGGATGGTGGCCGCAAAGCGCGCATAACTGGTATTACGCCAGCGTTTAAGCGATTCCCGGCGTGAGGGGAGCATCCCCATTGCTTCGCTCAACATCGCGTGGCGGGAGGGTTCCATAAACCATGCAATGACCGACTGCGCTTGCGCCCTTCGAGCAGGATCAGTGGTGGTAATGAGCCACCAATAACCATCTACGATCAGCGGTGCATGACCTTCAAATGCAGGTAATGGGGCGGGGATCATTACAATATCGGGCGCACTCTGAAGGGTTGCTAAGTACAAACTTGAGCCAACTTGGGCAAGCGCGATCCGTCCGGAGGTAAACTGCCCCCAGTATTGGCTGGGCGCGGTAAAGGTCAGGGCTTCTGGCAGGATTGTTTTGTCGGCGGCTGCACTGCTGGCACCTTCTAGGAGGGCGATGAGCGGTATCCGGTCGAGGATAGGGCTGCCCGATTCGTCACGGACTCTTCCCCCCAACGCTGAATAGTGAGCCAGAACCGAGGCACTGACCCCATTCACAGCTTTCACGGGGAAGGTGAAGGACAGCTTTCGTTTGGCAATCTCAGCAAAGGTGTCTGGCGGAGAGTCCTCAGAAACTTCAGACTGCATCACCAAATGTTGAATTTCGACAAAAAAGGGCAATCCGTAGGGTCCGTCGTCTTCCAACGGCACGCTTCCAGAGTCAAATAGATCCGCAAGGATCGTGTCGATTTCAGGGGTCAAATCCCCATTCATGGTCACGGACAGCTTGGCTCTGATGATTTTGCTCATCTCCGAACTGCTCACCATAACCAGATCAGGAATGGTGGAAGGTGCAACCGTGTGAGCGCTCTCCAGCGTTTGATAAATGCCCCCTACCCCTTCAGCGCGCTTGAGGCGGATCGTTAGATCAAGCTCAAGTTGGCGCTCTAAGGCGCTGATGATACCTGTAAGCGCGGTTTCCCCCGGAGTATCTTCTCCGGGCATAAGTGATGCCGCAAACCAGATCACCACCTGCCCAGAGAGTGCAGTTCCCGGCGGCAGCGTCTCTTCGGTGGACATCGGCAGGGCCGCCTGCAAAGTAGGCGTCGCCTGTGCCAACGCCTGAACGCCTACTGAGGCATTCGGGGGCATGGGCTGTGCCACATACCGGGAAGTATGGGAGGCCGATATACCAAAACCTGTGACCAGCAGCGAAAACGCCACCGCGCCCAGCCAGCACGCCACAGTCAAAGCTGCCCGACGCGCCTCAACGTCAGGCAGTAAGGGTTTCACTTTGGGAAAAACTGCCATTAACCCCGTTCTTCGCAATACTTGGTGTATGCATCCATATCCATCAGGGCATTCAGTTCGTCCAGATCACTCGGTTTGATCCGGATCATCCATGCTTCCCCATAAGGATCGGTGTTAACCTTCTCCGGGGCATCCTCCAAAGCGGAATTGACCGCCGTAACCACGCCGCTGATGGGGGCATTAAGGTCTGATGCGGCCTTGACGCTCTCAATCGTACCAAAAGGTTGTCCAGCCTTGACCTCTGTACCCACCGTTGGAAGTTCTACAAAGACCACATCCGAAAGCGAATCTTGGGCATAGTCGCTGACTCCGAATACTGCTTCACCGCCTTCGATCTTGACCCATTCATCGCTCTTGGCATACTTCAAATCCGCGGGCGTTTTCAGTTGAGCCATTTTTGCCACCTTTCACAATCTAACCAAAAATGCATTTATCCGGGGCAATAATATCCGCCTCTTTAAGGGCGCACAACAAACCCAGATGCCTAAACCAACAAAAAAGGGACACCCCTCAGTAGCTGAGTGTCCCTGTGTGATCAGAGTGGTCCGCGCCACACGTCCATTGACCTGAGAGTTTCACCCTACGCTTCAGCGCTGCGTGTGGTTTGCCCCTTCGGTGCTTGCCCTCGGTGGGGCAAGGCTCTCCCTGTGACGCTTGGATTACAGGACAAATTCTAGTGGAGACCGTGCTTAGTGTCAAACCCCATGATCAAACGCCCGAATATAATTTGGGTAGAAAGTTCAGTTCGCGGGCTTTGGCACTCAGTTCCTCTCGGAATTTGGGATGAGCCACATTGATCAAGGCATTCACCCGTTCTCGAATGGTCTTGCCGTGCAAATAGGCAACCCCATATTCCGTGACCACATAATGAACGTCGTTACGAGTGGTGACCACCCCAGCCCCCGGCTGAAGCTGTGCCACGATGCGGCTGATGGTATCGTTCTTCGCAGTTGAAGGAAGCGCAATGATTGGCTTGCCTCCCTTAGAACGGGCCGCCCCCCGAATAAAATCAACCTGTCCCCCAACCCCACTGTAAAAACGACTGCCCATGCTGTCAGCACATACCTGACCGGTGATGTCTACTTCTAGGGCCGAATTGATCGACACCATGCGCCGATTCTGGGCAATCCTGAAGGGATCATTAACGTACTCGGTTGGGTGCAGCTCGATGATCGGGTTGTCATCAATGAACTCATAAAGCTGCTGAGTGCCCAACACAAAGCCCGCGATCACCTTGCCGGGGTGCAGGGTCTTCTGCTCATTGTTGATGATCCCTTTGTTGATCAGATCGATCACCCCGTCTGAGAACAACTCGGTATGAATACCCAGATTGCGTTTGTCGTACAAGCACGAAAGCACCGCGTCGGGAATGCCCCCAATACCAGTCTGGACAGTGCTGCCATCTTCGATCAGGTCAGCGATAAACTGACCAATGCGCGCTTGGATGGGTTCTGGTTGGCCCTGCTTAGACTGTGGCAGGAAGTAATCGACTTCTACCATGCGCTGAATCTTGCTCACGTGGATGAAGCTGTCTCCTAAAGTGCGGGGCATTTTAGGGTTCACTTCAGCGATCACAACCTTGGCCACTTCAGCTGCTGTTTTAGTGATCCCTACTTCCACCCCAAAAGAGCAGAATCCATGTTCATCCGGCGGTGAGACATGAATCATGGCCACATCAAGCGGCATTTCGTTTCGGAACAGAGTCGGAATCTCCGAGAGGAATATCGGCGTGAAGTCAGCACGCCCTTCCTGAACGGCCTTTCGTACATCAGCGCTGATAAACATGGAGTTGACCCGAAGGTGACCTTCCATATCGTCCTGCACAAAACGGTTTGCGCCGACTGTCAGAACCTGCGCAATTTCAACATTATTGAGGGTCAGCGCATGTTCCGCCAAAGCTTTCGTGAGTAACTGCGGCACAGAGCAGTTCCCCGTTTGAAAGACGCGCATCCCCGAACCGATGACTTTTACCGCTTCTTCCGCCGAGCAGAGGCGTTCGCGGTAAAGGCTTTGCCAGTGTGACATGTAGTTGGACTGCTCCTTAATCCTTGTGATGTATGCTTGTCTATCCGAGTTTGTACCCGATCCGGCGTAGGAAACCCTTACGCCAGTTGATGCCTTCGTCGTCTTCAATGCCCTTGCTCTTGAAGCCGTCAATCACTCCCATGATGCCCCGTCCTTGATCCGATTCAGCCACAATTACCTGAACCGGGTTGGCAGTAGCGCAGAAAATGCGGGCAACTTCAGGCACATTTTTGACGGCGTTTAAGATATTGATAGGGTAGAACCCTTCTGCCAGAAAAATGATGAACGCATGACCGCTGGAAAGGGCGAGTGCATTCTGTTTTGCCAATTCAATCATCGCATCATCAGTGCCGCTCCAGCGAACAAGGCACGCGCCTGATGCTTCACAAAAGGCCAACCCAAATCTGATCCCCGGCACATGATTAACCAGAGTCTCGTGAATGTCCTCAACAGTTTTAATGAAGTGGCTTTGCCCTAAAATGAAATTTATGGTTTCCGGTTTTTCGATGGTGACGAGTGAAAGCTGCATCTTCAATTCCTTCTCCATCTTGATTCGGTCGCCACTTCATTGTACCTCAGTGAGTGTCTGAAGGTGCCAACAGACGCCGCAATTAGCGCCCCACTTCGGTGGGTTGGAACATGGTCCCTCGGTTCAAGGCCTCATAGTTCATGTCGAGCATCGAACGACGATGCACCGGGATGTGATCTTGCAGGGCCTGTCGCACTGCTTCGAGAGGTATAACTGGGCGGGCGGAAAGAACCGCCCCCAGCATCACCACATTTGCCAGTTTCGCGTCACCCACCGCTTCGGCGATCTCCTGAGCGGGGATCGCCAGTTCTGTAATGTCTTTGCGCTCTGAGTGGAGTTTGACCAGCGACGCATTCCGCGCCAAGATGCCAAACATCTCGATGATCGGTTCATATTTTTCATAAGAAGGCGTATTAAACACCACCCCTACACGGGGTAGACGAACAACGGGTGAGCCAATGGGTCTACTGCTAATCGCCACCGTACAATTGGCGGTTCCCCCTCGCATCTCAGGGCCATATGAGGGAATCCAAGTGACTTCAAGACCTGCGCCCATTGCAGCGTAGGCAAGGGTTTGACCCGCAAACATAACCCCTTGCCCTCCAAAACCTGCAAAAACAAAGGTCTCATGAATGATATTGGTCATAAGGGTTACACCAAATCTATTTCAACAGCAACTTTGCCGGCAGCAAACTTTGCAGCCCGTTCCGGCTTCATCCAAGAAAAGAGACTATTTACGATCTGGGACACTTCGGCACTTTCCCGCTTTACCCTTGCCTGCCCCCTAAGGCTTTTACCCCGAAGGTGCAAGGTCACTTCAGCGCCATTGATGAGATTACGCCACCATTGGCGGTTGGCGAAGGTGATGATCATCACTTTTGGCCCTACCCGGCTGTACTCAACCGGGAAGGTGTAGAGTTTGCCGCTTTTACGCCCGTGTACCGTGATTAACAGCAGGCGCGCACTGAGCAAAAAATGCAGCGGAGAGCGCAGCAGCCATTTTACAACGGGATTTACACCCCGATTTAGGAAATCCATGGCCACCTCACCGGCTCATGTATGTTCATCACAGTCCTTTAACTGCTTCCGTGACCTTGTAATCACCAACGGGGTAGAAGGGCAGCATATTGTCCTTTACCCAAGTGAGTGCCTGTTCAGGTGAGATTCCCCAGTTGGTGGGGCAGGTAGAAAGCAGTTCAACCATCGAAAATCCCAACCCTGCCTGTTGAACCTTGAGCGCGGTCAGGATGGACTTTTTGGCCTTGCGGATGTTGGTCACGTCATGGAGCGAACGGCGCACAATGTATGCTGAGCCGTCCAATTGTGCCAGAACTTCACTCATCCGGATAGGGAATCCTGTACGTTCGGTGCTGCGTCCATCCAGTGAAGACGAGGTGTGCTGGCCGGGCAGTGAGGTCGGGGCCATCTGCCCTCCAGTCATGCCATAGATCGCGTTGTTCACAAAAAATACGGTGATATGTTCACCCCGCGCCGCGGCATGGAAGATTTCGCTGGCTCCAATGGAAACCAGATCACCATCCCCCTGATAAGTGATCACCGTTTTATTGGGTTGAGTGCGTTTGATCCCGGTCGCCATGGCTGGGGCGCGTCCATGTGGCGCTTCACATGAGTCAGCATTGATGTATTCATAAATGAACACTGAACAGCCCACGGGCGCAACCAGAATCGTCTGCTCGCGCAGCCCTAGTTCGTCAAGGGCTTCTGCCACCAAACGATGGGCGATCCCGTGTGTACATCCGGGGCAGTAGTGGGTATGCATCTCGGTGAGCGATTGGGGACGTCCGTAAACCAGTTCCATGCCCTCAATGCCGCACACCAGTGAATCTTTGGAATCCATCTTGCCTACCTCCTCACTCCACCAGATACCGCGCCGAAATGCGCTCATAGGCCGCTTCAATGTTGGATAAGACTTCATCGGGCATAGGCACAACTCCGCCCATCCGTCCATAGAAACTGATGGGGGCCTGTCCTCCGACGGCTAGGCGGACATCCTCCACCATTTGTCCGGCGTTCATCTCCACCACCAACACCCCTTCGATCTGGTCGGCAAGCTCTGAGATACGATCTTCAGGGAAGGGATAAAGGGTCTGGGGACGAAGCAACCCTACTTTTAGCCCTTTGCTACGGGCGGACTCAACAGCAGTATAGGCGATACGCCCCGCCGTCCCATAGCCGATGACCAGAAGCAGCGCGTCATCTACTTTATATTCAAACCAACGCTGTTCAAGGCTGCGGATCACCCCAAGGCGCTGCTGAATTTTGATGTTAAAGGCTTCCTCTTCTTCAGCGGCCATGTGCAGCGATGTGATCGCACGCGGAGGGCGGCCTTTTGCGCCTGTCAAGGCATAGTCGGGCGCACTGCGGGATGAAGGGCGCATTTCGGGGAGTTCGGCGGGTTCCATCATTTGCCCGATCAGCCCATCAGCAGCAATCACCACCAGATGGCGGTACTTGTCCGCAAGATCAAAGGCCAGTACTGTGAAGTCAATGGCTTCTTGAACGGAGGCAGGCGCTAACACAATAGGGCGAAAATCACCGTGCCCCGCAGAGCGAGTCACCTGAAAATAATCCCCCTGAGAGGGCATGATGTTGCCTAGCCCGGGACCACCGCGCATCACATCGACCACTACGCAGGGCAGATCAGAACCTGCAATATAAGACAGTCCTTCCTGCATCAAACTGAATCCGGGACTGGAAGAGGATGTCATGGTGCGCACCCCAGAACAGGCTGCACCGTAGACCATGTTGATTGCGGCAACTTCACTTTCCGCCTGTAAAAAGACTCGCCCTAATTCCACCATTCTTTTGGAGAGATGCTCTAAAAGTTCCGTTTGCGGCGTAATGGGGTAACCGAAGTAGGCTTCCAAGCCAGCGCGAAGGGCGGCTTCCGCAATGGCAACATTTCCTTTAAGCAGTTCTTTGGTCATTTTTATTACCCACTTTGGCTTCACGGTAGACCGTGATGCACACATCCGGGCAGATCAAGGCACATACGGCACAGCCAGTACATGCACCTTCCGGGTCTACGAGGGCGGCAGGATGATAACCATGGCTGTTCAAAATCTTCTCGTTCAGGGCAATGACCCCTTGCGGACACATGATAGGGCAAAGTCCACAGCCCTTACAACGCTCCTGATCAATAATTATTGTACCTCTGGTCATAAAAAGCCCTCTTTTTTGTGCTGTGATTCACCCTAGATCATAGGTGAGGTAGACTCACCCTCACAGTAAGAAAGATCACCTAAAAGGGCGCGGGTTGTCATGCTCAAATTGTGATTGATTTTGATGACTGTGTGACTGTTTGCCCCAATTGTTGAGCGGGCAAAAGGTAGAGAAAACAGCCTTCAGCAGATTGATCGAGAATACCTATTTAACTTCGCACTGAAGGTTGTGACTCAGTCATGGCAGCACAAGGAGAGGTGACAAACCGAGGAAATCGTGTGAGGAGTCTAGGCATTACCCACTTGATTGCCCGATTCATGCTGATCGAACCCCACTTTTCGCGCCGAGCAAGCAAAAAAACGGGCAGCCTTGTGGGGCTGCCCTTACCAGTTCGCTGGTATTGTAGGACATCAGGGGCAAAGCTCCCCGATGAGGGGTTACTCCTCTAGCAGATACTTGGAGGCTTCAATGTACTGGATTGACTGGTGACGGAAGTAGGTGTTATATAGTTCGGCGTAGTGCCCACCATTTGCCATAAGGCTGTCGTGGCTGCCTTCCTCAATGATCTGACCCTGCTTCAGGACGATGATCCGATCCACGTTGCGGATCGTAGAGAGACGGTGCGCGATCACAATCGAAGTGCGTCCTTTCAGGACTGCATCCAACCCTTCTTGGATGAGGGCCTCAGTCATCGGATCAACGCTGGCGGTGGCTTCATCAAGGATGATGATCGAAGGGTTTTGAAGCATGATGCGGGCCAGCGCAACCAACTGCCGCTGCCCCATCGAGAGTGACGAACCGCGTTCCCCAACGGTCGTTTCTAACCCCGCCGGGAGGGTATCGAGCCAGTCACCATTGGCGATCTGACGCGCTGCCCGTTCAACTTCGGCATCGGTCGCTTCCCGTCGGCCATAGCGGATGTTGTCCGCAACCGTCCCATCAAAGAGGAACGGTGTCTGGGTGACGACCCCCAAATGCCGACGGAACGCTTGAAGGTCAAGACTGCGGATGTCCACTCCATCGATCAGGATGCGCCCAGACTGAAACTCATAAAAGCGGGCGATCAACTTGCCGATACTGGACTTGCCCGCGCCGGTATGCCCCACGAGGGCCACCGACTCACCCGCGTTGATGCGTAGGGAGAAATTATCCAGAACCTGTTCTTTGTCGGTGTAGCGGAAGCTCAGGTTCTCAAAGGTGATCGCCCCTTTGATGGTCTTGAGGACGGTGCTGCCCGTCTGACGCACTTTGGGATCATCATCGATGAGCGAAAACACCCGCTCACCCGCGGCTAAGCCCAACTGGAACTGACTCCAAAACGAGGCGATGCTGGTCAAGGGGAACCAGAACATCAGCATTCCCTGAATGAACAGGAAATAGTCCCCCGCGGTGAGCGTGCCAAAGACCAAACCGCGTCCCCCAAAAAAGACCAGCCCGGCAGTTCCGATACCCGCGAGGACATTGAGGATCGGGAAGATGCCAGTGAATACATAACCAGTGCGGAGGTTGATCCGAAACGAGCGGCGGTTCAGCCCCAGAAAGTCTCCGTACATGGACGTTTCCTGACGGAAAGTTTTGGCCACCCCGATCCCCGCCACACTTTCTTGAATGAGTGCCGACACTTCAGCACGGGCACGGCGCGACTGAGTCACGGTGACCCGGGCAATCTTGCGAAACGCCAGCGCCACCCCCATAATCACCGGGATCATCAAGATCAAGACCAAAGTCAACTGCGCATCCACCAACGTGAGATAGATAAGCAGCAGTCCCACCAGCAGGATTTGGCTGACCAGTTCCATCACCAGATTGACCACCTGAGAAAAGGCGTGGGTGTCGGAGGTCACCCGGCTGACGATCTTGCCGGAGGGATAAGCGTCAAAGAACGAGAGATCGCGCCGCAGCACGGCCTCAAATGCATCCTCACGGAGCTTCAGCACCACATCCCCAATGGCTTGTGAGGAATACCAGCGACGCACAAAGTTAAAGAGCCATCCGAGTACACCCACCCCAACTGCAAGAACTGCGACCGTCACGATGATCGCATCGCGGGGGTCCGCTTGAATCGCATCTAGACCCCGCGAGATCACCACTGGAAGTGCGGTCGAACTGAGCGAACTCAGGAGCACCAACACGCCTACAATGGTCATCTTTTGGGACTGTGGTTTGAAATATCGAATGATCCGCCGTACTAGATCACCATCGGCATACTTGCGATCATAACCCTCGGCGTCGAGTCCATCCATCAAGAAACCCATAACCAGAGCGCTCCTTCAGGTAACGGCTGGCTTGCGTGGCCGCGTTCGAGTTCTAACTTTCGCCGCCCCCGCCGGGGTAACGGCAGCTTTGAGACGATCTTTGTCCTCCTGAGGGAGGTGCAAACAGTTGATATGGTGAATCGCCCCATAGAAGGCGTACAAGAGCATCAGATGAGGCGGATAACCTGCTCCCAGCACACGTAGATAGGCCTCGACCGCACCCACCTCACGCAGCTTCTGGGCACTGTTGATGCCCACCGCCCGAAGCAGGGCTTCAGAACGGGGGCCAATGTTCATCAGGGACGAAAGCGGCTCCGCTGATCGGGCTTGGCTCATGCCTGAGCCTCCTCGACCACTTCCAGCGGCGGCAGTTCGATCTCATACCGTGCGAAGATACGCCGATAGTGAGGCGAACGACTCAGCAGTTCCTCGTGAGTCCCTTGTGCGGCGATCTTGCCCCGGTCGATGACCACGATCAGGTCGGCCCATCGTATCTGGGAGAGGCGGTGGGTGATGAGCAGGGTGGTGCGCCCTTTGCCTGCACGCCGAATCGCCTTCTGAATCTCGTCCTCCGTGGCGCTGTCAATGGCACTGGTCGAATCATCCAAGATCAAAATGCGGGGGTTACTCAAAAAGGCCCGGGCCAAAGCGAGGCGCTGCCGCTGCCCCCCAGAGAGCATCACCCCACGCTCGCCGATCAAGGTCTTGTAACCGTCCTTGAAGGACATGATGAACTCGTGCGCCTGAGCCTCTTTGGCCGCTTGTTCGATCTGCTCTTGAGTGGCATCAGGCAGCCCAAAAGCGATGTTCTCCGCGACGGTGCGAGAAAAGAGGAACACATCCTGTTCGATCTTGGATATTTGGGAACGAAGGGCGTTCATGTCCCACTTTTTAACATCCACCCCGTCAACATAGACAGTCCCATATGTAGCGTCATAGGTGCGGTTGATCAAGCTGCTAAGGGTGCTTTTGCCCGACCCTGTTTGCCCCACAATTGCGACTGTTTGCCCCGCCTTGATATGCAAGTTGACCTTCTCTAGGGCCCGGGTGTAGTCGTGATGAAAGGTCACGTTCTCAAAATGAATGTCACCTTTGATCTCGGCCTTGTGTCCACCTGCGTTCTCGTCTAGTTCGGTCTCAGTGTTGATGATCTCAAGGATGCGCCGTGCCCCAGCGATCCCGCTGCGCACAAGGGTAATGGTGAAGATTGAAGCGAAGGTTGGCCAGCGCAGCACCCCCACGATTCCCATGTACGAAATCACCTCAGCAATGCTCATTTCACCCCGCTGATGGAAGCTGAGGGCGTGTAAGAAGCATAAACCAAAGGTGAAAGCATACAGCAGCAGAGGCAGATAGCGCGCCTCGATGTATCCCTGACGAACAAACAAGTCACGAAACAGGCGCGCCCCGTTACGGAACTTACGAAGTTCGAAGTCTTCCTGACTGCTCGCCTTGACGATCTCGATGCCACTGATCGCTTCCTCAAGATCAGTATTGATCTTGCCAAACTGCTCGCGCTGACGCCGCAGCACCGGATCAAGGCGGGCTGTGTAGCGGATCACCGAGATAATGTAGGTGATCACAAACAGGATTGGGATTGCCAGAAGCGCTGGTTTTAGGGCGGCAATGTAGACCATGGGCACAATAATGCCCAAGATAGTCTCAATCGAGATCGAGACTCCCGGATTCATCATCCCATTCAACTGAGTCACATCGTCGGTGGCACGGGCCATGATGTCGCCCACCCGCTGCCGATTGTGAAAGGTCTGACTTTTGCCTAACAAACTCCGATAGAGTTCCTCGCGGGAGTCTGCCTCGAGACGCTGCGCAATAGTCTCAACTGAGAGCGCCCCTACCAGAAAGATACAACCATCCAAGACCAGCATGATCAGGATTGTGAGTGCCACCCGCGCCACTGCTGCTGCACCATCAGGTGACATCGCTGCCTGCACCGCCTGACCAATCATGGATTGAGCGCCAGTGTAGACAGTGAACGAACAGATATACAAGAGCACCATCAAAAAGAAGAAAAGGCGGTAGCGCATTACATGTGAGATGATCCAGCGAACGGGACCCCGCTGATCATACTGGTATGCGCCGGGTACGGTGAACTCGCTCTTCGCCAAGATGCACCCCCGAAAAAGGATAAGCGAACGTGCGTTCGAGAAAAGGAATGATACCATAAGGCCAGAGCAAAGGCAATGGCGAGGTGGGAGTCTATCAGGGGGTGAAATACACCTCAATCTCAACCCCAGTCCCTTTGGCAAAATGTGGAGAGAGGTAATGGAGGACGATTAGGTGCATTGGCACACCTTGGTTTTGGGCAAGACGTCGTCGATCAACTCTGTTTACGGCGTTCCCAGTCGCGGCGCAGCCCTTGAATTCGCTCCATTTCAGTGCGCAGTCGGGCTTCTTGCCCACGCTCCAGCAGATTACGTAAGTAACTTAGGCGCATCTCAAAGAGGGTGAGGGTTGCGCTGATCATGGCCCGATTTTCGAGCAGGACGTCGTGTAGCATCTCCACCCCCCCACCGGAGAGTCGGGTCATGTCGCGGAAACCGCTGGCAGCAAGTTCCCAGACCAGTTCTCCTTGTTCAGCGGCTTCAACTCGGACTGTATCCATGTAAGCGGCGCTCAGCAGGTAGGCTGTGTGGCTGATCACTGCCACTGCCCGATCATGAGCCTCGGCTTCCACCAACAGCGGACGTCCCCCGCACAGACGCACGATCTGACGAGCTGCGGCAAGCGCCTCTGGTGTGGTGCGTGCAGTTGGGCATAGAACAAAGGTGCAATCTTGGAAAAGGGTGTCCTCAGCAGCTTCTGCGCCATTGGTGGCTTTGCCGCACATAGGATGCCCCCCGACAGCCAGCAGGTGATCAGGCAGCGCATCCAGCGCATGGACAACGGCGCGTTTGGTGCTGCCCAGATCGAGGATCAGAGTCCCCGGTTGGGCATACGCGGCTGCTGCTGGGATCAGCTTTAGAATGGCGCGTACTGGCGCAGCAAGGATAATCACCTGAGCCGTTGGGGCTGCGCTTTCAAGATCTGCGTGTAGAGTGTCAAAAGCAAAGGCGGCCGCAGCGCGTGCTTCTGGGTTGGGATCCACCCCATGCACAGCACTGCACTTACCCCGTAAGGCAAGGGCGAGGGATGTGCCCATCAACCCCGCCCCTGCGATCAAGACCTGTGTGTTGCTAAAATCTGGTTCGGAAATAAGCCATCGCTCCTTTCGTCCCTAGACAGTGCGCTCCAATGCTGCGGCGATCTTCGTCACTTCCTCCATCATTTTAACGAATTTTTCAGGACGGAGCGACTGCGCCCCATCGGACATGGCCTCGGCAGGATTGAGGTGAACCTCCACGATGAGGCCATCGGCACCTGCGGCGATGGCCGCCCGCGCTGCGGCCAAAACATACTCTGCTTTACCGGTCGCATGGCTGGGATCAGCGATGATCGGCAGGTGAGTTTTTTCCTTCAGTACCGGGATCGCATTAATGTCAAAGGTGTTGCGGGTGTAGGTCTCAAAGGTGCGGATACCGCGTTCGCACAACATCACCT
Source organism: Anaerolinea sp. (assembly GCA_014879835.1). Lineage (GTDB taxonomy): Bacteria > Chloroflexota > Anaerolineae > Aggregatilineales > UBA2796 > UBA2796. The sequence goes on along the minus strand of JACSRJ010000156.1, from coordinate 22,277 downwards.
GACTGTTACCATTGGAGAGGACATACTCTGCCGCCATTAACAGTTCCTCCATGGTGGACATCATCCCCCGCTTCAGCAGGACGGGCCGCTGTGACTGTCCGGCCGCGTTGAGCAGCGCGTAATTCTGCATATTGCGCGCCCCAATTTGGAGCACATCAGCGTACTGGGCTACTAAACCCACAAGTCCCGGCTCCATAACTTCAGTCACGACAGGCAGTCCGGTTTCCGCACGGGCATCGGCTAGATATTCCAAGCCCTTTTCGCCCAAGCCCTGAAATGAATAGGGGGAGGTGCGGGGTTTAAAAGCCCCACCCCGAAGCGCGACTGCACCCGCTTCCTTAACGGCATGAGCGGTCTCGATGATCTGGCTTCGGCTCTCCACCGAACACGGGCCAGCAATCACCGCGATCTTATTGCTGCCTACGGCCGTCCCATTCAAGTTGATCAGGGTTGGCTGAGGATGAAAACCGCGACTGGCAAGTTTATAGGGCGCGGAAATTCGGGTCACTCGCTCTACTCCCGGCATTGTGGTGAAAATATCTGGTTCGGGTACACGCCGATCATCACCAATTACCCCTATGATAGAACGCTCTTCTCCCTGACTCAAGTGGGCCCGAAAGCCCAACTCGGTGATATGTGCAATCACATCGGAGATTTCTTTGGTACTGGCCCCAATTGACATCACAACGATCATCTTATACCGTCCGATCTACCGCTTCTGCCACCCGACGAATTTCCCGTACCAGCTTGGCAAACGTCTCTGGGCGGAGCGACTGGGCTCCATCTGACCATGCCTCCTCTGGGTTGGGGTGAACCTCGATGATCAGACCGTCTGCACCTGCTGCAACGGCCGCACGTGCAGCCGAATTGACCAACTCCCATTTGCCCGTTGCATGGCTGGGATCAGCAATCACCGGGAGATGGCTGCGCTGCTTCAGCACAGGGATCGCGTTGATGTCGAAGGTATTACGGGTGCTGGTCTCAAAAGTACGGATGCCCCGTTCGCACAACATCACCCGTCCGTTGCCGTGTGAGAGGACGTATTCCGCCGCCATGAGCAGCTCTTCCACTGTGGACATCATCCCCCGCTTGAGCAGTACCGGGTGCTGGGACTCGCCTACCGCATGAAGCAGGGCGTAGTTCTGCATGTTGCGTGCCCCAATTTGAAGGACATCCGCATACTTGACCACCAATGGGACCAAACCCGGTTCCATGACCTCAGTCACAATGGGCAATCCTGTCTCGGCTCGCGCTTCGGCAAGGAGTTCCAGTCCAGCCTCGCCGTGCCCTTGGAAGGAATAAGGTGAAGATCGGGGCTTGAAGGCCCCTCCACGAAGGGCTGTTGCGCCAGCTTCTTTGACTGCGTGCGCTGCTTCGAGAATTTGGGTGCGGCTCTCTACGGAGCAGGGGCCAGCGATCACGGCCAGTTTTTTGCCTCCTACCCCAGTACCATTCAGGGGGACGATGGTGTCTTTGGGATGAAACTCACGGCTTGCCAGTTTGTAGGGCTTGGAGACACGCATCACGTGATCAACCCCAGCCATGAGGTTGAACAGTTCGGGATCAGCGGCCTTCCGATCATCACCGATCACCCCGATGATGGTGCGCTCTTCACCCTCTACCAGATGGGCCCGAAAGCCCGTCTCAGTGACACGGGCGATCACAGCGGAAATTTCTGCGGCAGTGGCGCCGACATTCATTACAATGACCATTGATTTACTGCTGCTCCTTTGAGTTGGGTTTTACCGATTGCGGTTCGGTGGTCTGGGCTGATTCTGTGGGTACGTAAAAACCGTCAGGCTCTAATTCTTCGGGGATTTCTAGCTCTATTTTGCGATCAGGGCGGAGGTGAACTGCTTCTCGAAGGTAAATGTGGTGAATTTCCTGCGGGGTTTTGGTGGTATTCCAGTGGATTAAGACCCGAATACACATTGGTAACCCGTGTGGCACACTCATTTCGTGGGCGCACATGAGGGCGACCTCATGCCAGCCCAACTGCCTTGCGGCCAACGCCGGATAATCCGCGTTCAGATCAGCCGTGGTGGTGAAGAATGCGCTGGCCACATCCTCCACAGTGATCTGATTGGCTTTGATGATGTAACGCAGCATCTCACGGGTGGCCGCAAGGATTTCCTCACGGGTATTGGCGCTGGCGGTGGTGGCCCCCCGTACTCCTCGACAGACCTTGATTGAGGCTGCGCCCTCGAATTGTTTGCTCATTTCTCCATCCTGTGTGGGTGATAAGGCAAAAAAACGAGGCACTGAGCGGTTTTCTCAGTGCCTCGTGACGATTTCCTTGCTGCGCGTCAGGCTTCAGGCTACCAAGCGGTTACCGCTCTAAGGGGCTTCGCCCTTAAAGTAATACCAATAGCCATAAAACGAGAAAGCCTGCGCGGACATGTTCGTCGTTACTTCTTTTTGTGATTGCTGATCTCGGACGCTAATGAGCGTACCACAAAATATTGTTAAGAATCAACAGGGATTTTCTGGTCGAATTGCACAAGATGGATTCAGCAGGCTGCTGAAGGCTCCTTTAGCGTTTGCAGGCTGCACTTATGGACCCTGCCAGCGCCTTTACTGCCCCTAGCCCTTTCTGCTCCATCAAGCGAATCAAAGCACTGGCCACAATCACCCCATCGGCATGGGTGGCCACCAAATGAGCCTGTTCGGGGGTGCTGATCCCGAATCCCACCGCCAGCGGTAGATCAGTCTGAGATCGGGCCCGCTGGATGTAGTCCCTCAGGTCGGTGGGCAGGCTCTCTCGCGCCCCCGTGACCCCGGTCACGGAGACCAAATACACAAAGCCCCGGGCCGTTTGGGCCACTTGTTTCACCCGGTCAGGGTGCGTGTTAGGCGCAATTAGGGGAATCTGTCCCATGTCAGCCCGTACCGTATGTTCGTGCAGTTCAAGGGCTTCTTCCGGGGGCAGGTCAGGGATGATAAAACCATCCGCGCCCGCTCCGGCCGCATCTTCTACCAACCGCCCCAAGCCGTAATTGAGCAGAGGGTTGAGGTACCCCATAAGGATCAGAGGGATCGTCACGCCACGCGCCCGGAGTTCCTTGATCGCCCGAACGCAGTCTTTGATCTTGATGCCATTGTTAAGGGCGATCTGCGAAGCGTGCTGAATGACGGGGCCATCCGCCAGCGGATCGGAGAAGGGCATCCCTACTTCGAGGGCATCTGCGCCTGCTTCTGCCAGCGCGCAGAGGGCCTCAAGGGAGGTCAGATAGTCCGGGTAACCAACGGTGAAGAAGGGCATAAAGGCCGCCCTACCTTCAGTTTTGGCGCGGCTGAAGGTCTCTTGAATGTGGCTTAATCCACGCATGGCATTCCTCCAAGGGTTAGCTTCATCACCGAATGGTTCCCGGATGGCGCTGCCCCTTCGTCTGCACCAGGGAAAGGGCAGCACCACTTTTTGAACGAGAGACCCTTACACCGCTGGAGGGTTAGTTCCCCGGTGTGGCACTAGGTGCAGGGGTCTCCGCCGTGGGCGCAGGCGTCTCCACCGTTGGCGCGGGTGTTTCAGCGGGGGTCTCCGCAGTCGGGACGGGGGTCTCCGCGCTTGGGGTGGCCGTCGCAGCAGGCGTTTCGGCTTTCTCAAACAAGTCCAGAACCCCATCACGCAGCCCCGTGATGCCCACCGTATCTGTCCCGGTCAAGCCGCTGCTGTTGAGCAGGGTAAGGGTATCATCCGAGAGCAGGAACCACGTGTAAGCGCGCATCTCCGGACGCACAAAGGATTTGGGATTCACCAGCAGGTAGTTGGGGTAACTGAAGGCATAAGTACCATCGCTGATGGTTGCTTCGGTGGGTTCGACGCATCCGTTACCACCATCGATCTTGACCACGTTCACCTTGCTGCTGGACTTCTTGAAGTCGCTGTATTTCAGGAAGGTGATGCCCCCTTCAACGTTCTGCACCCCTGCTGAACGGAACAAGGCGTCGTCGTTCTTGACCCCATCTTCGCGCATGATCGGGGCAATCTGGTCTTTGGCCACGCGGACGAGAAGTAGGTCATTCTCCATCGCGCCTACCGAAGGCAGCACTGGCATGAGGTCAGTTTCGGGGAATCCATCCTTCACCTCTGACCACTTCTTGGGTGCGGTTTTGGCGTTAAAGACCTTGTTCACCTCATCAAGGGTCAGGCATTGGGCAAAGGTGTTGGTGCTGTTCACTGCCAGTACCAGTGCTTCCGAACCCAGCGTGAGTTGAATGGGCGCAATGTCAGCGCTTTGGCAGATGGACAGTTCAGCATCTGTGGCCTTGCGCGAAACCCCAACCACATCCGCAATCCCGGCGCACAGGTCGGCCAGCGCGTTGGCACTGTCGTAGGTCGTCAGGTTGATTGCGATCCCGGAAAAGCGAGGGGTGAAAGCGCCATTGACTTTGCTCAGCAGTGCATGAACAGTGCTAGAACCGCCAACGGTGATGCTCCCCGTTTGATCAGCGGAGATGTTCAGGCGCTGGATACGGCTGAAGGTGCGCCCAGCACGTTTGGCGCTTACATACTCACGTCCACGATCATAGAGCAAAGAACCAGCGACGGAGTAACCGCTGCTTGTCACTTGCTTTTTGCCCTCAGCGCCGAGTACGAAATTGAGAAAATCCACCACAGGCTGGCGATCAAGACTGGCCAAGTTCACATATACGTAGAGCGACTCAACGGCCGGGTAGCGGGCCTCGTCAATGTTGAGGGCGTTGGCGTCTATGCACGCAGTTCCAGAACGCACCTGCAAGGCGCGGGTGGTCTTGCCATCGGTGTTAGCGTTGAAGTCCGCAAGGGTCATCAAGCCCACGGCGGCAATATCAGCGCTAATCTGGGAGATCATCTCAGCGGGGGTTGCCACCACTGTCAGATCGGCTCGCAGTCCCTCACCGGCAATTAACCGATCAAACAGGAAACGAGTCTGAGCATCTTCGGGCGGGGCAAGGACAGTGCTAATTGCCCCTTCACCGAGGGTAGAATCGACACTTGCCCACTGGTTTACCCCCGAAGCACTTGGGCTGAGCAGGATGTTAAATTGATCCAAACTGAGGCAGCGGGCCGGGGAAGTGCTGTTCACTGCTACCACCGCCGCATCATAGCCCAACAGTAGCTCTGTAAACTGAACATTTTTGGCTGCGCAAGCGGCCGCCGCTTGATCGCTGATGGCACCGTATGCCAGCGCCAGATCGAGCGAACCTTCACAGAATTTCTCGAAGCCGCCTTCCGTACCGGAAACGGCGATCTCAATTTTGGCTTCAGGGGCCGTGACTAGATATGCAGTCTTGGCCGCCTCGATCACTTTAGCAACCAACGCCGAACCGTCGGCGGTCACTGTATTTGAATCCTGCGCCCGGAGAGAAAGCCCGGGGGCGAACGTGGTCAAAAGCACCAGCGCGACAAGCATGAGCGCGATGGTTCGCCTGAAAGAAGTCATCGTTAAGCAAATCTCCTTACATCGCAAATGCGTTGCGGATTCTACACGGGAAGACGCAAAAAAAAAGGGCGATCCCCGATCCTCGCCCCTTAAAACTCCAGCAGAGCCAATCTACCCGCTGGAATCACCTCAACCCAAAACGGCTCCCACAAACCCCGGACGTCCGTTCACAAAAGCACTCACTTCCACGGCGGGACGTCCTGCAAGTTGAACTTTGCGCGGCAGGTAGATACCTTCGCTCGTGCCGATCCCAATCATCCCCTCGCAGTGAACAACCAACCCCGGTTCCGCTTTACCGGGGAGGATCACGGGCAGGGTACTGCCCAGATCAGGCAGGATTTTGAGAGGTTCCCCTTGCCACAGGGTAAAGGTTCCCGGCCACGGGTGATAAGCGCGCACCTGACGCTCAATTTCAAGGGCCGATTGACCCCAGTTGATCAGCCCATCCTCCTTTTTAAGCATGGGCGCATAGGTGCTGAGGTTTTCATCCTGTTTTTGAGGCATGATCGCCCCGCTCAGGTAGCCGCGCAGTGCGGTCAGAAGCAGCGAACCGCCGATCTGAGCCAATTTGTCATGCAGACTTTGACCCGTCTCCTGAGCCTCCAACGAGATTGACTGGGCAAGGAGCATATCGCCCGTATCCAACCCCGCATCCATCTTCATGATGGTGATCCCCGAATGTGAGTCCCCGGCCCTGACTGCCGCTTGAATCGGTGCAGCCCCGCGCCATCGAGGGAGCAGTGAAGCATGGACGTTGATACAGCCGTATTGAGGCAGTTCAAGGACGTTGGACCGTAAGATCTGCCCAAAGGCCGCAACCACGATCAGATCGGGTTGAAAGGACTGAAGCTGCTCAAAACTGCCGGGAGCGCGCAGCTTTTCGGGTTGAAAAACAGGGATTCGCGTCCCGTTTGCGGCCTGTTTAACCGGTGACTCCTGAAGATTTTTGCCTCGTCCCGCAGGTCGATCTGGCTGGGTGACCACACCCACCACCTGAAAATCGGGCGCATCTAGCAGCGCCTTAAGGGGCGGCACGGCAAAATCCGGCGTCCCCATAAAAACCACCCGGTAACTCATGCATGTCCTTTCTGGGTGAAGTTATACACGAGGGTAACTCCTGCTAACAGCCCACCAGCGATGATTAGGGTGACGATGAAGGTCTGGGTATCGTCCCACCGAAATTGACGACTGAGGATGATACCAATGATGCCGCCAATGACCACAACCACAATTTGAAGGCGGCGCAGAACTGGTGAGGGGGGATTCATGAATGGGGTTCAGCCTCCTTGGCTGCGGTTGATGGATGCGGGGGAAGGGATGGTACTGTGTCCTCTCCCCCCATGCCCCTCAAATGTTTGATGGAGGGGCAGAATGGTTAGCACATTGATTCTACCCGATTTTAGTTAGGCGGCTGAGGCACCAGCTTAAGCGTATTCTTGGCCACACCCTCTACCCCCGCCTGAGAGCTGATCATAGGCAGGAATTGAACATTCCGCCACAGTTCGATCAAGTCTCGGTAGTGATTGCTGGCGGGATGCCCACTTTGACCGGTGGTGTGCATCCACAGACTCTGATCAAAGTCGCTGAAGTCATAAATGATCCGCAAAGTGGAGATGGTGGTTGCGTAATAGCGCCCGCCGTCACTGGCGTAGGACGCCCGATTTAAGGTCGCGGTACCGCCACCAATTCCCACAGACCCACCATTGACGTAGCTCTCGATAGGGCCAATGCCGCTTGCCCCAAGAGGGTTGCTCACAAATGCGGCCAGATGAGCATCGCCCCACTTCCATTGGCGATAATCTGTCCCAAAAATGCCAATCGTCTCCTGATAGGCTTCCATGAAGGCGGCTTTGATGATCTCATCACGGGTTTCGATCCGATTGGTGGTGGTCAGATCATCCCAGATCGGGTTGTTGGGCTGATCCAGCAGCAGGTGGTTGGACCACATGAGCATATCCCCGGTAGAGGGTTCACCTTGAAGTTCATCCTGCCATATCTTGGTGCTCAGGGTATTGTAGAACTTTTCGTAGAGCAGAGCCTGTCCACTCCCCATATCGAGGCGGTAATTCCATTGGCCCATCCATTCGAGGACATCAGCCGGAATCGCAGTACCAAAGTCGAGATTCAGGGCTGCGGGCAGAATCTGGTATGCGGGAAGGCTGAGGTTATCCGCCTGCATAAGCTTGAAGCTGGCGCTGTCGTGTTGGTCTTTTGCCAGCAGCAGTTCTTCAGCACGCCAAGCGCGATAACCGTAGGCAGGAACATGATCAACATTAAAATAGGAATCAGCACCAAACTGATCACTGAGCGCTTCCGCAAGTTGGGCGTTAAATGCAGGCGGCACGATTGCATGGTTGGCAGTGACAATGTAGCCCCTCGCTGGATTGTAGATGCGAGGCATATACTCAAAGGGGATATAACCACGCCAATCATACTTTTTGGTGGAGCCATCCGCCGGACTCATGCCGCTGTGATCCTTGTGGCGGATGGGGACACGCCCCGGCAGTTGATACCCGATGTTGCCATCCACATCAGCATAAACAAAGTTCTGTGAAGGCATTCCCCAGTCTTTTAGGGCAGCCCGAAACTCGTCCCAGTCGGTCGCTTTGTTAAGGTTGATCAATGCCGCCACAATGTCGTAACCGCCGTCGCTTCCAGCCCATTTTAGAGCCAAAGGCAGCTCTGAGGTGTCTTTGTACGACTCGATATCGGTGAGGATCGGGCCAAACCGCGTGACCCGTACCGGAAGTTGAACCGACGGCTCACCATCACCAAACTTGATCTCCTCAGTGACGATCTCAAAGGGTAGACTTTCGCCATCAACCAAATAACGACTGCTGTCATTGGGGTCAACGGTGATGGTATACAGATCCATGGTATCGGTGTTGGGTGTGGTCAGTCCCCATGCGATGCGCGCATTGTGCCCGATCAACACACCGGGGGCGCTGGGCAGTGAAAATCCAGTCACATCAAAAGGACAGTCCAAAGTCACCGGTCGGCAGTGCAGCCCCACTGGATAAAAAAGCGAAGGCATCTGGATTCCCAGATGGGGATCGTTTGCCATTAAGGGCTTGCCGCTGGTAGCGCGCGCCCCGCTGATCACCCAACTGTTGCTCATGCCCGTGGGCAGAAGTTGATCAAGGTAAGCGCTGTCACCCACCAAGCGCGTTTGGATATGTCCATAATCCACCTCCGGTACAAACAGCGGTGGATGGCTCACGGTGATGCCTGCTGCGCCGGGCTTCTGGGGGGTGACGGGTAGATCTTCATCACGCACAATCGGGGGATGTTCGGCGTAGGGATAGGCCGGTGGGAAAAGTGCCATGAAAGCCGCACGGCGATCAGGGTCGAGTCTCTTGGCCACCAAGGTCGCCCCCAACTCAAAGTCATAGTCACCGCTCAACTGCCATGCCATGACCTTTGCCCATGCAAAGGTATGTACCGCTTCCCATGGCTCTACAGGGATGTTTACCCCAGTGATGCCTAGAAGCGAGTATTCAAAGGCCAGTTGACCGCCCGATTTACCGCCAATATAAGCGTTGATTCCCGCACTGTAAGCGTCCATGACCGCCTTAGATTCCGGACTCATCGTGGCAGCATCCGCCTGAGCAGCGCGGTTCCAGCCGATGGTGCGGATGAATCGATCACTGTTGAAGGTGGCGTCGCGTTTGCCCACCAATTCACTGATGCGTCCCATGCCCACATGGCGTTGGAATTCCATCTGCCACCAGCGATCTTGGGCATGGATTACGCCTTCCGCAAAAAATAAGTCCGCGATAGTGCTGGCGTAGATATGCGGAATTCCGTGTTCATCGCGGAGGATCGTGACCTCACCTTGAAGGCCGGGGAGGCTAAGTGTTCCCGCATACTGGGGCAGTGGACGGCGGCTGATGTACAGGAACGCACCTGCCAATCCCGCTGCACTGAGGGCGATAATCAAGATAAAGATGAGCAATAACCGAAGAATGATCTTCATCGAAAAAAACCTCATTTTGCGCAATAATGCTAAAATAACTGGCTCAGGCGATAAGTATACAAAATTTCCCTTCAGGTGTGGCATGGCTGTCAAAATTCTGATCGTTGAAGATGATCCCGAAATGAACCGGTTGCTGGAAATGGAGATGGATCAGCACGGTTACGAAACCCGCACTGCCAATAACGGGTTGGAAGGACTGCGGGCATTCCACGAATTTCGCCCCAACTTGGTTGTGCTGGATGTGGCGCTGCCGTTGATGGATGGTTTGACGGTATGCCAGCGTATCCGGGAACTATCTAATGTACCCATCCTGATGATCACCGCGCACGCAATCACCGAAGAAGAGATTGCACGGGGGCTGAATCTGGGTGCAGATGAGTATATGGTCAAACCCATTCGTTATATTGAGTTTCATGCGCGGGTGCGTGCTTTACTCCGTCGGGCGCAGCGCTCCGAGGAAGATGAAACCGTGCCCATCATCTACGCCGATGATTACCTGACTGTAGATGTTAATGCTCGACGGGTTTGGGCGGGGGGCGAAGAAGTCCGCCTAACACCGACGGAATTCAAACTGATCGCCACTTTTGTGAAGCACAAGGGGCAGGTGCTGACCTTCCAGCAACTTTTGGAGAATGTGTGGGGCTTTGAATACAGTTCTGAGCATCACTACCCGCGCATTTATGTATCCCATCTACGGCGCAAGATCGAACCTGATCCACATACCCCAACCTATATCCAGAACGAATACGGGATCGGCTATCGCTTCACAGGAAAAAGCTGAGGTGGCAGGCATCCCTCAAAGCGTACCGCCAGAGGTGTTCAGGCTAAGTCCTCACCGGGTTTGGGTGTGGGTGGCATGGGTTACCTTTGGGTTGTCGCTGTTGGGGTTTTATCTGAACCTTGCCGTCTTTGATGGACGGCATTACATGTACACCTCTGACGCCCTCTATCTGGTCACCTACTTGGATGAGTGGTTTCGAGGGTTAGATGTCCGCTACTATTACTTTTCAGCGGCATCGTTCCTCTTTCCTGACACCCTGATCCTTTTTGGGCTGCGCCTGCTTACTGCCAATATTCACCTACAAATCGTGGCCCATTCGGCCCTGCAAGTAACCTTGTTTACGGCAGCACTGTATTTGATCGCCCGCCGGGTTTTTCCCGGTAATGTGGTCTTTCAGGGGCTGCCGTTGTTGGGTATGTCCGCTTTATTGTTGGCGATGCGGGCTTCAGGCGGTCTTTTAGGAGATGCCACCGCTGGAGAGGCTTTCTCGCCGCTGATCCTCAATGTTCATCACGGTGGGATGATGCTCACTGGGGTGTGGTCGATCTGGCTGCTGATCGTCATCCTTCAGGGAGGGACAGGCAAAAGAACCCCACTCAAATTAGGCTTGGCAAGTCTTGTCCTTTTTTTGATCAACGGCTTCACCATTCAGTCGGATTTTTTATATCTGGCAGGATTTGCCTTGCCCATGCTTGCGGTGCTGATCGTCCTCTACGTGTTGAGACGTATCCGGCGACGCCCCCTTTTGCTGGTAAGTACGGCCTTGATCGGTGGGCTTGCCTTTGGCATCCTGACTATTCGCACCAGTGCAATCTTCTCACATCTGAGTGTGCGTCGGGTTGATCCTCAAAGTTGGATCGGTTTTCAGTCCAAAATTGCGGAAATTTTTGCCCACTTCCCCCTGATTCCCATTTTGGGTGGGGCCTACTTAGGCTTAGGAGGGGTGGCCCTGCTGTTGGCCCTACGCCCTTCACGCCGGGACGAGTTGGGCATCACCCACGATACCGCCGGGCTTCTCACCTTGATGATCTTGACTGCCAGCGCCGCCGCTATCACCCTTGCCGGCGTCCTTTCTTGGAATCTAGAGACCCGCTATTATGCTTTTGCCCTACTGGTGGTGATTGCGGTAGGCTGGCCATTCCTCTTAGGGCGCTTTCAGACTTTGGTTCACTTTGGGGCAAAACGCCCGGTGTGGATCGGCATTGGGGCACTGATCATCCTCCTGTATGGGGCGAATGATTGGACGCGGCTTTCGGCCTTGGGAGCCTATAACGATTATTACCCTGAGGATGTGCGCTGTCTCGATGAGAATACTGCACGCCTTGGTCTAGAAGGGGGGATGGCCGAATACTGGTATGTTAAACATAATCGGATGCTCTCCCGTCGGGGCCTCAAGTTTGCACCCGTGCAGGATGATCTTCTACCACACTTATGGATCAGCAACCCCTATTGGTACGATCAACGTTTTGATTTTGTGATTCTCAAGGAAGATGGGCTTACCCATCAAATCACCGCAGAGGCAGTACGCCGCCGCTTCGGTGAGCCTGCGGGAACCTTCACCTGCCCAGATTGGCAGCGTCGGGGTACCGCCACCATTTGGTACTACAACCGTCCCACCGACACCCCCGTATGGGACTATTTACCCACCCATCCGGCTCTGGCTGCGATCCTCAAAGGGGCAAAACGGATGGTTTTTACTGGCGATCAGATGCTCTTGATGTGGGGCAAACGCACCCCCGAAGGGTACCTGAGTGTTGACCCTTCAGACCCTGCCGGAGTCTTTATGACGGGTCCCTTTGCATATCTGCCTGTGGGACGTTACCAGTTTGAGATCAGGTATCATGCGAGTGCCACTGATGCAGGTGGATACGCGATTGCACCTTTCCATCACAACCTGATCATTGCTGGTGACCTGCCTATGAATTCGACTCAGGTCGCAGGGACTTTTGGACTTGATCAGGCGCTTTCGATGGAGGTTCCTATTTATTATCAAGGCAAGGGAACCCTGACCATCAAAGAGATCGTGATCGAACGTTTGCCATCGGAGTGAGGCTTTTTGCGCCAATCGTGAGGGCTAAGTATATTCAACAAAATTGGCTTTAACGGTGAGGAGTGTGTACCGTGTTTGATGGACTTTTTGCCTTTGTAGGCAGCCTACTCAAAGCCCCTTTTATCTGCATTGGATGGGTGGTACTCGGACTGGTTGCAGGCGCACTGGCAAACCAGATCACCGGGGGTAAAGGGAATGCGTGCAGCAACTTTGTGTTGGGGATCGCAGGCGCGGTGATCGGCGGTTTCATTTCGGGTGGTCTGGGGTTGGTCACACCTAATGGTGGGCTTCAGCTTTATCTGTTTAATCTGCTCATCGCCACTGCCACGGCTGCCGCTTTGATCTTCCTGCGGCGGGCATTCATGCGGCGCTAAAACAAAGTCCGTGATCCCTCACCCTATCTGCCAATGCACACGCGGTTAGAGAAGGTGAGGGCGTCATCTGAAGTCCACGCTCCGCCAACTGCTTCGGCCTATGTTATACTGAACCTAAACTTTTCCAACATCAGCATTCCCTTCCCAACATGCTCTTTTGACACTTTGTTCGCCCATCACCTCGGTCTCTTGCCACAGGAGGAATCCTCATGCCCCCTCAGGATAGCGATAAAACTCAAGCGATTTACGAACATTTAGCCCAATATTTAGATAGTCTCCCCGGAGGTTTTCCCCGTACCGCCAGTGGGGTTGAGATGCGTATTTTAAGACGTATGTTCACCCCACAGGAAGCAGCTCTGATGGTGCATTTGACTCTTCTGCCCGAAGATGCCCGAGCCATTGCCCGCCGCGCCGGACTCAGCCTTGAGGAAACCGCCCAACGTTTGGAGCAGATGAACCAAAAAGGACTGCTTTTCAGCATCGCTGAGGAAGGCAAACCCATGCGCTACCTTACGCAGCAGTTTGCCATCGGGTTTTGGGAGGGACAGGTTAATCGTCTTGACCCCGATCTGGCCCGCGACTGCGAAGAATACCTGCGCACTTACGGAGACCCTGAAACGTGGCGCAAGATGCCCCAACTTCGGACGATCCCTGTCGGAGCAAGCCTACAATCGACAGCCACAGTCCTGCCTTACGAAGCTGCGGAAGCCATTGTGCGCCGTCAAACCAAATTTGCGGTTGCCAACTGCGTTTGCCGGCAGGAGCATCGTCTGCTTGGTCATGACTGCGGCAAACCTATGGAGACTTGTTTAGCCTTTGGGGGAGTGGCTGAACACTATCTGCGGGTAGGCCGTGGGCGCGACATCACCCTTGAGGAAGCCCTCGGGCTGCTTCACCAAGCGGAGGCTGCGGGATTGGTGCTTCAACCTACCAATGACCGCGATCCAGTGGCGATCTGCATGTGCTGCGGCTGCTGCTGCGCTGCCCTTGGGCTGATCAAGCGGCATGAACACCCGGCCAGCGTTGCATCCAGCCCATTCATCGTTCACCACACTCCTGAAACCTGCATCGGCTGTGGGACTTGTGAAGATCGTTGCCAAATGGATGCAATCCGTGTAGACGATGGCACAGCCATCCTTAACCCTGATCGGTGCATCGGCTGTGGACTGTGTGTGACTACCTGCCCTAGCCAATCACTGCACCTAGAGCGCAAACCAGAATCGAACCAGCCTTATGTACCCCACAGCATGGCCGAAGCCTACATCCGTCTGAGCTTGGCACGGGGCAAAGGTGGCAAATTGATCGAAATGGCGGTTCGCAGCGGCGTTGACTGGCTGCTCACCCGACGCGGGAGTTAACGGGCAAGCACGAGCGGTATCATGCCAATAGGGTGTTTGCATCCCCCCACCTCCTTTGCGCACTCACAGAGGAATGTAAGGGGATGCCTCTCAAAGATCGTTTGCCTCCCTCCCCGTTGCACTCGGTGTTGTGCTGGGATGGGGTAAGGCTACCAAACAGATACGTCCTAGTGCCCGTGTCCTTCTTCTTCCATGACTGGTTCGGTAATCTGATGGTGCCAACCCGCCACCTGAAAGGCGATAAACAGCAGGGGGATGATCGGCCCACCAATGAAGATGATCACCGCCACAATATTAGACAACATATCGGTGAATGACATCGTTTAATCTCCTGATGAGGCTACAGGGGTGGGTGTGTGACCCTTGTAAGCGGGCAGAAAACGCATCCCCAGACTGAAGGCAAGGGTCAGACCAGCGACGATCCCCAACGCAGTGCCCCATTCAACAAGACTGGGCAGGTAACGCACGGACGCCGGATTGGTCAGGACGGGTTCGGTGGAGAGCGGTTGGGTGAAAGCAAGCATGGTGGTGTTCCAGCGGTTGGCGATGATGCCGGCCATGGTCAAACCTGATCCCATAAGCAGCATTCCGATACTGTTGCGCCGTCGGGCCATGATCAGGAAGGTTCCGGCCACGATCCCACCTAAGATGATCTCCCAGCCCCAGAAAGTTAGCCCAAAAGTGCCTGTGGTGAGCAGCAGATCAGACTCCGAACGTCCGGGTACATACCCATAAGCGCCTGCGGTGGAATCCCAGAAACGCATGTACAGGTACACAAAGAGGATTGCGCCCGCTACCTGCCCGACCTGAAACAATACATCACGAGGCACCAGCACCCGCCGTTTGAGCCACTGCACGATCAGGGTCATCTGCACCGTAAAGGCCATGCCTGCGGCCACTGCCGAGACGATAAAGAGCAGGGGCATAGTCGCCCGATAGAGCGAGGCGCGCCCTGCAACTACGCCGTAAGTCCCGCCGAGGCTGGATTGATGGAGCAGGGATAAACCCATCCCCATGATCGCCAATATCGGTGCAAACCGATGGATACGATGCCCCAGATTCTGAAGCCACTTGAAGCGGTTAAAGAGGGGCAGTTCCACAATCATCGGGAAGACTTCCAAAAGCAGCACTGAGAAGTACAGGGTGATGCACATGGTCACTTCCCACAGCATCGAGTGAGTCTGCCAAAAGACCCACCCATGCCAGAAGCGTTCTGGACGACCAATATCCAGCAGCAGACACATCATCGCGCCGGTGTATCCCAGAAGCCCCACAAAAACCGCCACCCGCGCAATCGGTTTGAAGTTGTCGCGCCCAAAAAGGTGCGCCAGCGCTGAGAGCGAAAATGCCCCGGCGCTGAGGGCGATGCAGGAAAGGTCTACCACGATCCACAAGCCCCACGGGGCCAGATCGCTGAGGTTGGTCACCACCAGCCCTTTGGTGAAGACCTGTAGGGCGCTGTACAACCCGATCCCAATAGGGATGAGCAGCAGTGCACACCACATCCAGAAGATACCCCGTGTTTTGAGAATTCGTTCAACCATGATGGATTCCTTCCTTTAGCGCGGCAGCAGGTAAAAAACACGAGGCTTAGTGCCCAAATTGGCCCGCAGCACAATGGCCTGACGCCCCTTCAGGGCGAGGGAGGCAGGGCTGTTGGGATCACGCAGATCCCCAAATTGGCGCGCCTGCACCGGGCAGATCACACAGCAAGCAGGGGTTGCGGCGCGGTCATAACCGGGGCGCAGTCCCCGTTCTGCGGCAGCATCCAGCCGATGGGAGCAGAAGGTACACTTCTCCACCACCCCACGCGGGCGGCGGGGCACTTCCGGCGATCCCCATGCCTCCGGCTGGGGATTCGGCTCCACATTTTCCTGCCAGTTAAAGACCCGCACCCCATAAGGGCAGGCCACCATACAGTAACGGCAGCCGATGCAGCGGTCATAGTCCATCGCCACCAGCCCATCTTCACGATGATACGTGGCCCGCACTGGGCACACATCCACACAGGGAGCATGTTCGCAGTGCATACAGGGGCGGGTCACAAAGACTGGCTTGGCGAAGGTTGCCTGATCCTCGATCAGGATGTTCCACAGATGCTCACTGGCGGTGTCATTGGTGGCTTGGCAGGCGTACACACAGCGGTGACAGCCGATGCAGGTTTCGAGGTCAATGACCATACCCCAATAGGGGCCTTTGGTGTCACCCGTTGAAGCCTGCGCGATAGGTGCATCATGGGCCATGAAGGTATCTTCCAGAAGCTGTTCCGCGACCAACCCTAAGCCCAGCGCTGAAAGCAGTTTAACGAACTCCCGGCGGTGCATTCGTCTCAGGTAGGTGGGCTGCTCGCCCGTTTTGGTGTTCATTTCCGTCATTCCTAATGATCTCCTCCCGTCAAAACGTCCTTGTAAGAAGCTTTAAGTGTGTGGTGGTAAGGGGCTGGCATCTGGGGGTAGGTCAGGTACGTGTTTCCCAGTACTCGAAAAGTTAGGGCGACGGTGGCATCAGCCTCGTGCCGAAGTGTTTTGACCATATCTGAGAGAACATCGTACCAACATTGAATGACTTTCTGCTGTGAATATGGCATTCCCAACCTCAAAACCCAATGTGTAGGGGTGGTGAGGGGGCGCACCACGCATCTGCCGCAGTGCGCCCTCACATGATTTAGGGTTAAAACACTTTGCCCCGACGTGCGACCAGCACCCCCAGTGCGATCACCACCAGCATCCCGATGGCGCCTCCCACCAAACCCATGGCCCAGTTGGTCTGTGCTTGGGTTTCGAGTTCAGCGACCCGTGCTTGCAGGTCATCGGAGGCTGGCTCTGGGGAGTGCAGCCCGTCCGTTGGTGATTTTTGCAGGGCATGGAGACTGCCGTGACAGTCGCCGCACACATTGGCTTCGACATTCATGGTATGCCCGGTTTTGATCACAAAGATCCCGCTGGCATCGGTCTGGCGCTTCATATGGCAGTCCACACAGGTGAAGTCCTCACCGCTGCGGGCATCCTTGCCCATATGCACCTGATCCTTGAGCGCCTCGGTGTGGCAGCCGCCACAGGTGGCGTTGATGTCGCCCAGTTTCAGACCATTATTGTGGGGGGTGTGGCAGTCCACACAATCCACTTTGGCCGCATTGTGGGCACTGCCCAGCCACTCGTTGTAGGAGGGTGCGTGCGCTCCACTGTGGCACGAACCGCAGTCAGAGGCCTTGTTAGCCAATTGGATGGGTGCAGGCGGATGGGCCGCATTGTTCACGGTGAAGTGACAGGTGCTGCACACGACCCCTTCATAAACATAGGTTTCAGTGGTGGCATTAAAGCCGCTGGCATGGCAGTCCGCGCAGAAGGGAGGGCTGCCCTGCTGCGAAAACTGAGTTTTGAAGGTCTCATTGAGTGATGCGGTGGCATGGGGGGAGACCCGCCACAGCTCAAACTCCTCTTTGTGGCATTCCCCGCAGTCCGCCGGGTTGACCACCGGACGCGAAGCCACCTCTGAGCTGGAAACAGGCGCGAGGGAAATGCCCATTGCCTTCTCCGCTGCCGTCAAAAGTGCTTCGGTGTAGCGGTGATTGTGGACACCCCAACTGCCGTCGGTCTCCACAAAACTGATCACATTTCTGACCAGTGCAGGCGAGTCTGTCTTGAGGGCATTTTTGAGCACCTGAATACGACTCTTGGTATCGTCCTGCGAGTTGTTGATGAAAGTTTGCAGGGATTGGGGAGTTACATCTTCATGGCAGATCGAGCAGCTATCGGTCAACCCTTCGACATTCACGGAGGGGAAGATAGGCTGATCATAGTGACTGGCGGTGCTGATGGTACCACCTTCAATGGGCACTCTGGGCATGTGACAAGTGGTGCAGCGCGGCCCATTGGGCTCGCTGAAGTGTTTGTTGGTCACCCCCGGCACTTCGGCGATCACCGTGATGCCTTCAAACATTTCCTGTACCGGATGATGCAGCCCATCGGTCACATCGGTATCCCGGTGACACGAGACGCAGAGGGTATAAGGCTCCGCGATCAGGTTAAAGGCGGGCGAGGTTTCGGTGATCTCTGCGTGGGGGTTGTGGCAGGCGGTGCAAGTAACCCCATACTTGGCGGTGTCAACCGTTGCTGGTGCGGGCGCTTCACCCATCCGATCCCCAGCGGCGACTGAATCGATCTGCCCCTGAATAAAGGCTGCATCAGCGCTGTGACAAGTTAGGCAGGCAGCGTCAACCTTGCCCGCCCCCTTGAGGTTGTCCAGCGATTTGGAATGGGCTGATGCCAGCCACTCGTTGTACTGGATATTGGCCGATTTGCCGTGTCCACTGACCCACCAGTGATCCTGATCTCCCGGCTGAGCAAGTACAAACAGGGCCGGATCAAGCAGATTGCCGCCGGGCTTATAGCCAGTGGGGAAGGGGCGCTTAGAAGCGGGATCATCACCCTGACTGTGGCACTGCCCGCACACCTGTGCATCCGGGCTGACCACCACGGCGTCACGCATGGCTTTTAATTCGTCGGCAGAAGGTTCTTTGGGCGCTTTTTCGGCCAGTTCCACATGAATACTGCCGGGGCCGTGACACATCTCGCACTGAACGCCGGGGTCTTCCCAACGGGCGCGCTCAACATTGAGATCAGTCACATGACAGCCAGCGCAGTTCTCCGCAAAATTATAAGCAGCAGATTCGGGTGTCCACGGATCTTCACCACGCAGATAGGGCTCCCATTTTTTCTGGGCGATATTCCACTGCGCAGGGAAAACCGAATACAGGGTGCGGCTAACCCGATACACATAACGCTCTGCATAACGCCCCGCACCGATCACATAGGCCACATCTTCTTTGGTAAAGGGGCGTGGATCGGTTTCATTGGGGAAGGTGACGGTACGTTCGGTGGTACCCTGATCAAAATCTGCGAGGATCGCTCCTTTGTTGCGGCTTACATCCTGAAGCGCCTTGGCATGGGCGCTGTTGGTATGGATGCGACTGAGATCGCGGTGGCAGCGGCTGCACTCGCTTGCGCCCACATATTCAGCCTCAGGGGTGTCCTGAGCGCGTGCTGGAGCGCTGTCGAGCAGCACGATCAGTCCAGCCAGTATCAGCAGAATACAGCCTAGACCGATGAGCTTTGAAGGGACTGAACGTGGCATCATAAAAATCCTTTTGAAAAAACGCGCGTTATAAAAACAAGGTTACTCGTAAACGGTCTTGGTGCAAACGGACTTGGATCACGTCTTTGAGGTGATGAATCTCACACTTATCTTATGACTTTTTGGAACTTAAGTCACAGTTTTTCCTCCAAGGAGTTGCTACAGTTGATTTAAATATGGTCGAGTTGTTTGAATTCAATCGGAGAGAATCTCATGACCCACATTATTACCAGCTTGTGCCTGCGGGACGGGGCATGTGTGGAAGTTTGCCCGGTGGAGTGCATCATCCCCGGAATGCCCGAAAACGAATGGCCGTGGTACTTCATCGACCCTGACACCTGCATCGACTGTGGCGCGTGTGTGCCCGAATGCCCCTTTGAAGCGATCTTCCCTGAAGAAGATGTGCCTCAGGGTTATGAAATGGCGGCGGATCAGGAACGGCTGCCCTTTGGTGGTGAGCGCTACAAAGCTGCTGGAGGCGAAGTGGTTGACCTGACCGAAGATATCCAGCCTAACTATGACTTCTTCAAGAAGGGCCCCGGTTACAACTCCGGCAAGTAACCAAACGTCTGAAACAAATTCAAAAAAGTATGGCAAGGGCAGGTGTTGAACCTGCCCTTCGTGTTGATGAGGCATCACCCATGAAGATTCTGGCACTGGAGAAGGAGGTTCCCAACCTCCG
Source organism: Anaerolinea sp. (assembly GCA_014879835.1). Classification (GTDB taxonomy): domain Bacteria; phylum Chloroflexota; class Anaerolineae; order Aggregatilineales; family UBA2796; genus UBA2796. The sequence goes on along the minus strand of JACSRJ010000156.1, from coordinate 2,500 downwards.
CAGTGTTGATTTTGCTCCCTATCTCCGAGCAGAGGCGCGCCGGGTGTGGGAACTGATGCAGATGGGCATTCTCCGGGAGGCGCACTTTCGTCAGGATCAACGGCTGGCCGTGTTGGTTTTGGAATGTGATCAACTCGGACAGGCCCAAACCGCATTGGAATCGCTGCCGCTGGTGCAGGCAGGGCTGATCACTTTTGAGCTGATCGCACTGCGCCCTTATGATGGCTTGGCGCGGTTATTTGGAGATGCAGAAGCGGGCGATTTGCCCACCAATCGGTGAAGTCCTCACTCCAACCAGAAGCGAGGACTTACACTTCAAACCGTCAAAGGAGATCTAAGTATTTAACAATGAGTAAGTGCCTATGATTCTTTATGAGGCGGGTTACAACCCGTAACCGAGACTGCACAGCACTTCTGCGGCGCTTTGGGGAGGATCGTATTCGGTTACCTCAAAGGCACCCTCATCTTCCTCCACAATCACCTCGGAGCCTTCGGGCAGGATGCAGTGCTTTGCGCCCCCGCGTCCCCCCAAAGTTTCCTGATATGCACCACAGTCAAAGAAGCCGATGATCAGTTCATCCGCATCTGCGGGCAGCATCAAGGGCACATCATCCATCTTGCGGGTGGGGTAGACGTCATCGTGATCACAGGTCAGTCCAGCAAGTCGCACCGGGACGAACTCACCTTCCCAGTGATTCACGGGCAGCACCACAAACGAGTCGCCAAGGGCCCATGCGTCCGGGAAGCTGCTCATGATGCTGCCGTCGATCATATAGTAAGCGACACCATCATCGCCCATGCGGGTTTTGACCACCCGAAAGAAGCGCGCCGCATGATCCTGCACCAGATAACGCCCGGACTCGATGATCAGATCAGGAGCAGGGATGCCTTCTTCCTCACATACCGCCATGATTGTCTGCAAGGTGCGCCACATCCAGTCCTCAAAGTTCATGCCTGAAGTCCGCCCCGGCAGTCCGCCCCCAAAATTGAAGCGGTGCAGGGTGGGGAAGGCGCGGTGCAGCGCAGCATAACGGCGCAGGCTGTTCACCAGCGCGCTCTGATACTGGAAACCCTTTGAGGCGGAGACCGTCTGCATGGCGTGATAAGTGGTCAGGCGCAGATTGCCCGATGCAGCGATCCGTGCAGCAGCGAGGAACATATCCTCATGGCTCAGCCCAAAGCGGTTGGTGTGATCGGAGTCGGTGCGCGAGCGCAGCCCAACCTCAAAGTGCAGCCCGGATTCGGCAAAGGGTTCGATCTCTTCTAGATCGTCAAAAATGGGCAGAATGTTCGCGAAACCTTCCGCCCGAAGCCGGATCAGGTTACGGGCATAGGCGGGCAGTTTGAAGCCATTAGCCAAGATCGGGCGGGAGCGGCTGATCCACCCCTGCGCAAGGGCGTGGCGCACGATTTCCACATCATAATTGGAGGAACATTCATATGCTGCACCGGCGTTAAGCAGAGTTCGGGCAACAGGCTGCGAAGGGTTTGCTTTGCTAGCAAAGGCCACCATTAGGCTGCCCGGATAAGCGATCTCCGCTTTGGCGCCCTCAAACCACGCATGAAGCTGGCGAAAGTTATCGCGCAGAGACTCCGGGCGGCGAACATACATCGGGGTGGCAGGCTGGGTAAGCTGTCCTTGATATTCCAGCGGGGTGTTGATTAGAGTCATCAGATCAAGCCCTCGATGAAATAAACGCCCGGCGCGTACTTCAAAACCTTCCGGCAGAGCCGGATGATCGGAAACACCGGGAAATACCGGCAGCGTCTCTGGTTGAGGGACGGTGATGGTACGGGGAAGGGCAGTCATTTTAAGGATTTGTTCTCGCTCTCTGAGTTTGGTCTCGGTTGGTTGTTCCAGAACACTGTGATGATCACAGGGAATAAGCAACAAAAATCGCCACCCGTGCGGATGGCGACTGAACTCGACCAAGCGAGAAAATCGCAGCGCGCTAACCGGGGGCAAGGCGCAAGGCTGCACCTGCTGCGAGGTTCACTCGCCCAGACTCAGCCTGCCGCATGAAGGAATTGAAAGCCTTCTCTACATCGAAATACATACAATCGGGTCTATTGGTTTACCGATGTGTCTAATCATACAAGAGTCTGGGGGGGTGTCAATCCGGGTTGCGAAAAATACACGGATTAGTGGCGGTAGGGGGGCTTATTTTTGGGGGTAAACGCCACTAATGGGTCAGAAGTGCAACAGATTTATCACAGTCCGGTATTAACGATGTGACCCTCTGAAACTCAGATGAACCCTAAAATTCCTTGTTAGGCAGGGTCCTATAGCGGTTTCCTTGAAAGATGAACTGAATCGCTCAAACTTCAGTGGAAATGCTTTAGAAGCCATTTGAGAAGTCACCTTTCGATGATTAACCTCATCCCCCCTGTGCGACCGCTTCGCGGTGCCCGTCTCCAAGCTGGAGAAGGAGGGAATAAGGTTCTTGAGGGGGCTTCCTGTCCTGTTCACCAACATTAGCCCTCATCGAGTCCGGGATCA
>JACSRJ010000129.1 GCA_014879835.1 Anaerolinea sp. | reverse complement strand
CTTTACAGGTTTTAACCCCATTGGAATCATCACTGGGGTGAAGGCCGGAACTGCCATTGGCAGTGTGATGGGTGCTTATAACAGTGCTCAGGGGACTTTCGCAGCCGCTGATGCAAGTGCCGTGGCCACCGGGGAGAAGTTTGGGCAGATTCTAGAGGCCTTTAACGACTACTACCCCGAAAGTAAGGTCAATGCGATGGCCCACAGTCTGGGCAACAAGATGTTCATGGAGGCCGTCGCCAGCGCTGATGTGAAGATCGACCGTTATCTTGCCATTCAGGGTGGGGTGAACCGCGATGATGTGACCCTTGGTGGGCGCTATTCGGATGTACTAGGCAGTGAGATCAATACCATGACCGCGACTTATACCGACAGTGATATGGCCATGAAGGCCTTCCAGATGCTGGGCTATGGCACTGGTTTGGGTTACAACGCGGAGGGGATCAATCGCCCTAACTACACCGCCGTTGATCTCGATTCCACCGACAAATGGCTTGATCTGAATCATTACGGGGTTGAGGATGCACGTCTGCGCGACGTGATCGGTGATGTATTCCTGCCCTAAATGTACCCGAAATCATTATTCTCGTCTAAGGGGCGTGTTGGAGGGGCCAGCAGGCGATTCGAGCGTGATCTCGAAAAGGATATACCCTCAGGCATAATTTCGGTTAAGATTGTTTGGGAATGGTTCACGGGATACAAACCCTACACGATGAAGGAGCATGTATGGCAGCGAACGTGATTCGGGCAGAGTACGATACGCTGGCGCAAATTGCGGCACAATTTGCCCAACAGGCGGAACAAAGCGCCCAAATGACCAATGCGATTGTGGTCTTGGTTGATCAGCTTGAGTCTGGCGCGTGGATCGGGGTGGGCGCAAATTCGTTTTACAGTGAGATGAATGATCTGGTCTTTCCTGCGCTGCGCCGCCTAATCGAAGTACTCGGCGATGCCGGGGGCGCGACCAAACGCATCTCGGAAGCGCTTAAAGCCGCTGAAGATGAAGCCGCAAGCCTGTTTAAGGGCAGTTCTGAAGGGGGCGCAGGCGGTGCCGTTGGGCAGATCATCAACCAGATTGGGCAGGTTGGCAGTCGGGTGATGGAGGCCGCCAAAAATATCTTTAAGGGCGGCGATATGCCCCTACATGTGATCGATATGACCAACCTCAATAATGTTGATCCCCAAGCCATTGTGCGTCAGATTAACCCGGAGGGGCGTCCGGTGGTCTTTATGATCCATGGGTTTAATAACTCGCCCGAAAGCGCCCGTGCAGCCTTCGAGAGTGCGGCAGCGCAGATGCGTGAGATGTACGCCCATCTGCCCCCCGAAAAGCGCCCGATTCTGGTGGGCGTCAACTGGGATGCTGAGACCATCGGCACGGGAGAGGTGCTTGGTGGGGTTGGGGCAGGCAGCGGTATTGGCGGTGGGCTGTTTGGCATCCCCGGTGCGATTGGCGGGGCAATTGGGGGCGGCGTAGGCGTGGCTAAAAACAACTACGATCAGGCCAACGTAAATGCCGTCGCCACTGGGCAGAAATTCGGCGAAATTTTGGAGACCTTTAACGAGTTTTACCCTGAAAGCAAAGTGAATGTGATGGCCCACAGTCTGGGTAATCGGATGTTCATGGAAGCGGTCGCCAGCTCCGATGTCAAGGTGGATCGTTATCTGGCTATTCAGGGGGCGGTCAATCGTTCAGAGATCAGCACGGGCGGGCGTTATTCGGATGTGCTGGGCAGCGAGATCAACAGCATGACCGCAACCTACACCAGCAGCGACATGGCCATGTACGTCCACAAGGGTTTTGGTTATGGCACTGGCTTAGGCAACGACGCAGTAGGGATCAATCGTCCCAACTATACCGCCATTGATCTCGATTCCAAGGATAAGTGGTTTGACATCAACCATTATGGGCTGGAAGATCCGCGCCTGTTTAATGTGATCAATGATGTCTTTACCCACTAAGCCAGAGTGCCCTTGGGAAAGGATGCAGTCATGGCTCAAACATTAGGCAAAATCGCGTATGCACGGGGTTCGGCCCTGAGAGTGCTCCATTTGGATACGGCTCAGGTAGAAGTGGTGGAGTTTCCAGACGCCGAAGCCCGTCAACCTTCTTGGCATCCCTCAGGCGCGTACATGGCTTATACCCGAATCGGGCTGGGGGATGTCGGTGGCGGTTTGGTTACCACCACCCCCGGCGAAACGTGGTTGTGGGATGTCTCTGCGGGGGATAAGGCCCGGCGTCTCAGCACCGAAGGCGTCAGCGCCGCCTTCCCGGCGTGGGCCCCGGAAGGCAATCGGCTGTTGTTCACCGCTCAGGGTGCACAGAGTCAGCTTTTTTTGCATGATTTTGACGCCAATCAGACGATTCATCTGGGGCTGCCTTTCCCGGCCCTTCAGGCGAGTTGGCATCCTGATGGCAGCGCTTTTGTATGTGTCGGTGTGCTGGACACAGGCAAACACATCTTTCGGGTTGATCTAGGCAAGGTGCTGGCGAACGAAGGCGCAGAGGCTGTTCGGCAGTTGACCACAACCGGACAGTTTAACCACTCCCCGGCATGGTCACGGGATGGCCGGTATATCGCCTTCTCACGCTTTGATGAAGCGCGTAAGCATTGGGGCATCGTGATCCTGACTGCGGAGGGCGAACTGGCGTTGGACATCACTGGGCACGGTGATTCGGAGGCAGATGATCATCGCCCCACGTGGGGCCCGGTGGGGTTTATCGCTTTTGAGCGGGAACAGAACCGGGTACGCAACATCTTCACTTGCCGTTTGGAAGATGGCAAACTCGGACAGTTAAGTACCGATGGGGGCACTGATCCCTGTCTCTTATACACATCT
>JACSRJ010000276.1 GCA_014879835.1 Anaerolinea sp. | reverse complement strand
AGGCAGTTGCAGCTTTTTCTCCTGCGCTGCACGAACGACAGCCTGTGCCAACGGGTGATTCGACTGCTGTTCCACCGCACCCGCAATACTCAATAGTTCATCTGGGGATGCACCATCCAGAGAGACAACATCGGTGACGTTGAAAGTGCCGCTGGTAATCGTGCCAGTTTTATCGAAGGCGATGGCTTTGAGCCTGCCAAGATTTTCCAGATGCACACCGCCCTTAATCAATACGCCGTTACGGGCTGCCTGCGCGATGCCTGCCAGTACCGCTGCCGGAGTGCCAATTGCCAGCGCACAGGGCGAGGCAGCGACTAGCAGCAACATCCCACGATAGAAGCTGTCTTGCAGCGGAAGCAAATTCAGCAGCGGTGGGATAACAATCAGCAACGCTGTAGCGATGAAAACAGCGGGCACAAAGCGGCTGGTGAAACGGTCCGCAAACTGCTGCGTTGGGCTTTGCTGACTCTGGGCTTCGGCGACCAGTTTCATGACACGACTCAGGGTATTGTCGGCTGCAACTCGTGTAACACGAATTTCCACTGCATTGTCCTTATTGACGGTTCCGGCGAAAACTTCATCGTCAACAGTTTTCGTGACAGGTACGCTTTCGCCAGTGATCGGACTCTGGTCAATCGTACTGCTGCCTACAGCAATCTCACCATCTACTGGAATGCGATCCCCGGGTCGGGCAATCACGATATCCCCCACTTGAAGCCCCTCAACGGGTTCTTCGACAATCTGACCATTGCGTTTAACCTGGGCAGTCTTAGGCATCAAAGCCCCCAGTGCGTTAATGGCATTGCGCGCACGATCCAACGCATAATGTTCACCAGCGTGACCGATAGAAAACAGCAGCAGCAAGAATGCGCCTTCGCCGAGTTCGCCGAGCACGGCTGCTCCTGCTGCTGCCGCCAGCATCAGAATGTCCGTATCCAACTTGCCTTTGAACAGCGCAGGAATAGCGTGGGTCGCAACGTCGAAGCCGCCTGCAATATAGGCAAGGATGTAAAACACATTCGCAGTCAGAGGTGTGAACCCTAAAAAGCGCTCGCCTAACCAGCCAGTTAGGAAAAACACAGCCGCCAAACCGACCAAGATCAGCGTCCAACGCTCCTGCATCCAATGCGGTAGAAAGGCGGGTGCGCTGCCGTGATCGTGTCCATGTCCGCCTGCTTCATCCTCATGGTCGTGTTCACCCTCATGCGCGATGCGCTGTTGTGACGGCCCTGTGGAGGCGATCAAATCAACTCCCATACTACGAATGGTGCGCTCAATGTTTGCGCGTTGAAGCACTTCGCTGTCATAAGCCACAAAAATCACTCCGGCGGCATAATTGACACTGGCATGGATCATGCCCTTCAACTGCTTGAGTTGTCTTTCCAACTTGAGGGCGGCATCGGCACTGTGCATCCCTCTAAAGGGAATTTGCTCATGCCGATAGCGCTGATTGATTTCTGCACCCGCATCGTGAGCCAACCGCTGAACAGTCGCTAACGAGATCAGGTTGGGGTTATAGTGCAGGCAAAGACGCGCCTCACCGTTTTCATGGACGATGTGCGCCTTTTCAATGCCACGCTGCTGATTTAAGCGTGTGGTCAGAATGTCCACGCATTCATCCTGTGAGTCCAATTCAGGCAGGATCAGTTTGAGTTCAAGTTGTGTTGTACTTTCCATGCTGTTTTCGCCCTTTCTCGCGCTTACGAAACAAATTCTTGAGAGACTTGATCGGCGCGAGAAATGTCCCACGTTTGTAAAATGTGTTTTGTGAGGTAAAGCGCATCTTCGCCAACGCCTGCTATCAAGGCTGATCCGCGCGTCCGCTGCCAGGAACGCCCAATAAAGTACAGATTTTTGACTGGCGAAATCCCTGCTTCATGGATGAAATTTCCTTCTCCATCCTTCACTTCGGGGATTGCCACCCAATCACTATTGTCTTGATACCCGGTTGCCCAGATCACGCTGTCCACCTGAGCCGTATCACCACTGCTGAAACGAACGGTTTTTCCGTTGACCTCGATCAGTGATTTCTGAACCTGAACGCCTTTGCGTTGCAGGTCACTCAAATGATTTCCTCTCTCGGGAAAGGGATCTACTCGACGCATATACTGACCCAGCGCAGACTGCGCTGATACGCGCATCATGTCAAGTTTGTCCAGCCACCACCAGACACTTTTGCCCAATACCTTTTCAGGAAGCAGTCGGCGAGAGCGACCCGTTGCCAGCAGAACAGGATGCGTTCGCGCCAGTTCCCCAGCAATATCGCGTCCGCTTGCGCCGTCTCCCACCACGAGAACTGTACCCATTGGGATTTGCGCCGCGTTCTTGTAGGTTTCGGGGGTAAATTGCCCAATCTCAGGCGCGAAATTCTTTGCAATAGACGGTATTTTGGGCTTCTGAAAAGGTCCTGTTGCTAGAACGACAATCTGGCTCGAAAATTTGTCGCCCGCTTGAGTCGTCGTTTGAAAACCACCCTCTACCTGCTCAAGCAAGCAGATTTCTTGATTTAGATGAATTGGAAATCCAAAATGATTGGCGTAGTGATCCAGATAATCCGCGAATTCATCCCGTGTTGCATAGCCTTTTGGATCGCCTTGCAGCGCCAATCCGGGGAGTGCGCTGAACGAGCGAGGCGTGAAAAGGGTTAATCCATCATAGCGATTGCGCCAGCTATCCCCAATCCGAGCGTTGCGCTCGACCAGTTGATAGCGCAAAGCGGTTGATTTGAGGTGATAAGCAAGCGCAAGTCCGGCTTGCCCTGCTCCAATAATGAGAATATCCGTTTCGTAGTGCATGTTTTCTTCTCTGCTCATGAACCTGATGAAATCGTGTTGGGTGCTGTTATTGAAACTCAGTATCAATATATGAACACTTATTCATGTGTTTTGCTAAAAAAAGAGCCAGCAGTTGCTGACTATCCATGTTCAACGTGTAACAGCCCCTGCTTGAATAAGCCTCGCACATGGTCGTCATCGAGGGCGTAGTAGACGTGCCGCCCTTCTTTGCGGAAACGCACCAGATTCAACTGACGCAGATGGCGGAGTTGATGTGAGATGGCTGATTGCGTCATTCCTAGTGTCGCTTCAAGAGTATGAACGCAAACTTCGTTTTCCAGCAGGAGCGAAATGAGCCGCAGGCGGTTGGGATCGCTCAATGCCTTAAATACTTCGGCAAGGCGGTTTGCGGTGGGAGAGTCAATCAAATGGTCATTCAGGATGGCAATCTGCTCGGTATCGTCATCCTGGCAAATGGTCGCGGTGATGTGTGGGTCGAGAGTCATCCGTTACACCATCAATATATGAACAAGTTTTCATGTATTTTACGCCTTTGATTCAATTTGTCAAGCAATTATTATCCTGCCACCCTTCACACCAAGATGAACACTCCCAGACTGATGAGTACAGCAAGGCTGTACAAGGCACTTTGAAATGAAATTTGATCTGACGATAAACGGTCTCCCAATAGAGCAGCAACACGCTCAGAACTCACTGTAAATCGGACAACAGCTGTTTTACCCAGAAGCGCTGCTGTAGAGGGTGGCATCGTGAGCAGTCGGTGTAATGCCCCTGCCAACGCCGCTTTGCCAACTTGCTGAATGGCGTACTGATCCGCTTTCATTTCCAGGTCAGTTGTGAAACGGTCATAAAGGCGCTGGGAGATAGGCAAAAAGAAGAATGTTCGGCTCAACACCGATCCGATGAGAATACGCAGCGGGTCAAATTGACGACGGTGATATTCTTCATGCGATAGTGCAGCTTTCAACTGTTCCTGCGAGAGCAAATCCATTAACCCCATACTCAAGCAAATGCGGGGTTTGAAAAAGCCGAAGCAGAGCGCAAACGGCTCCTCGGTAGGAAGAAAGATCATTTTGGAGGGGGCGATCTCAAGTTCATCGACGACGGTTTGAAGTCGTGAAGGCAGCCTGACTGATGCAAAGTAGAACATTCGCCTAGTGAACTGCATCGTGCGCCAAAGCTGGAGAAAAAACGCCATCAGGGTATTGACAGCGAGAAGCGTTATAACAGCAAGCAATTTTAGGGTTACAAATTCAGGGTGATACAGCGGCAGCATCAAACAAAGCAGAACACATGGGATGGAAAAGATCAGCAGGATTGGCAGTAAGTTAGGCGGGAACTCAGCTTTGTTCATCGGTGTTCGACCCTGTTTCACGCGCTAACTCTGCCAATCGCGCAAGCTGTTCCGGGTCAATTTCATCCAACTCTTTGAGAAATTGAGCGACAGCAACATCTCCAAAATCCCGAAGCAGGGTTCGTACCGCCTCTCCTACAGCAGCAGCTTCCGCTTCTTCGCGTGAATGGATGGCGCGATACAGATAGGCTTTACCCTGCCTCTCAGTCGTTAGCCATCCCTTTTCGGTCAGGCGGTTCATCACCGTCATCACCGAAGTATAAGCCAATGCGCGTCCCTGTTCGTTGAGTGCTGCCACGATGTCTGACACATTGGCTTGTTCACGCATCCAAATAACTTCCATGACAGCCAGCTCCAATTCACCCAGAAATTTGCGTAAGCCGTCACCCGCTTTTTGGTTTACAGGATAAGGTTTCGGTGGCATTTCATATCCTTCCACTTATGCCAAGTATAGCCTTAAACCACTCAACTTCAAGTCACTTGACATTATTTTTAGAATAGCCTAAACTACTACACAACTGTAGTAAAAAATCACAATTTGGAGGGGCGAATATTATGAATCAACGATTGCAGCAGCTTGTATCGAGACGGGGCTTTCTTGGCCTCAGCATCGGTGGCGCTGCCAGTGTGATTGGCGCGAGTCTGTTAGGTCGGGGAGCGCAGGCACAAGACGCAACCCCTGAACCCACCGCCATGCCTGGAATGACCCACAGCGGTGAAGGGAACGGACACAACGCCATGATGCGTGAAATGCTGGTTGGCGCAGTTGACCACGAGCGCAATGGGTTTGACCCCATGCAGATGCTGGTGGATTGGGATTATGGCACGATCTCAGGTGAGACTGATGAAGGTCGTCCCATCCGCGAGTATGACATCTCGGCGGGGGACATCGAGATTGAAATCGCGCCGGGCATTTTCTTTCCTGCCTGGGCGTACAATGGGCGTGTGCCAGGTCCGAGTATTCGCTGTGCGGAAGGCGACCACCTCCGCATCAACTTTGCGAACTTCGGCGCTCACCCTCACACAATGCACTTTCACGGCTTTCATCCAGCAGAGATGGACGGTGTAGATGGGGAGTATCGCGGGGCAATCGCACCGGGCGAAAGTTTTACTTACGAATTTGATGCCGATCCCTTCGGCTGCCACCTGTATCACTGCCATGCCGCTCCGCTGAAGCGTCATATTCACAAAGGCATGTATGGCGCATTCATTGTCGACCCGCCTGGAGGTCGTCCTCCTGCCCGTGAATTTATGATGATGATGAATGCCTTCGATACCAACTTCGACGCGGGTAATGAGATTTACGCGGTCAATACGGTTGGACATGAGTTTATGCGCCGCCCAATTCCCATCAAGGTTGGAGAACTGGTTCGCATCTATCTCATCAACATTATCGAGTTCGACCTCATCAACAGTTTTCACCTGCACGCCCATTTCTTCGATTACTACGACACAGGCACGACGCTGCAACCCACACTGCGAATGGTGGACACGATCATGCAAGCGCAGGGGCAGCGCGGTATTCTGGAATTTCGCCCGCGCTATCCAGGTCGCTATATGTTTCATGCACATGTCAGCGAGTTTGCGGAACTCGGCTGGATGGGCTTTTTCAACGCGGTCAATGAAGCCGATTACGGGGCAGCGTTAGCCGAAATCGGCTTGAATGATGAGTGGGACTTCAAAAGTATGAACGGCAGCACTGTGCGCCAACCGGAGGTGAGCTAAGATGACAACCCAAACCACGCCGCAAACGCCCTCTGAATCTGAGCCACAGGGTCTATCCGGCGCAGCGTGGCTGCTGGCGCTCGTGCCGCTGATCTTGCTGGGTGTTGTGTTGACCTATCTTGTCGCCACTGGCGGCGGGCTGACTGAACTGGCGGGTCCGCCCGTTGAGCAAGTGTCCATTCAACGCGTGATGCTGCCAGAACCGGGCATTATTCAAGTCGAAGTCGTCAACGACGGTCCCCAGACGGTGACTATTCCGCAGGTGCAGGTGGACGATGCCTACTTCATGTTTGAGGCTAATCCTTCCACCACCATCCCCCGCTTTGGTCGAGCCACCTTTACGATTTACTACCCCTGGGTCGAGGAAGAAGCCCATTTGATCGTGCTGGTCTCTTCCCTCGGGACCCTGTTTGAGGGCGAAGTTCCGGTTGCTGTCGAAACCCCGCAGGTTTCAACCAATCTCTTCCTGCAATTTGGATTGGTCGGCTTGTATGTCGGGATTGTCCCGGTTGGGTTGGGCATGTTGTGGTTTCCCTTCATGCGCCGCCTGAGCCGACAGGCGATGAACTTCATCCTCGCCTTGACCGTCGGACTGCTGGTTTATCTGGCAATTGGCACATGGCTGGATGCCAATGAATTTGCGGCGGAACTGCCTGCGTTCTGGCAGGGTGTCCCGATGGTGCTGCTCATCGCGCTGATTACGCTCGGTGTTCTCCTAGCCGTCGGGAGCGTCCGCCGGGGGACAGAAAGCACCCCGCTTGGGATTGCCTATCGAATCGCCTTTGGGATTGGCTTACATAACTTGGGTGAAGGATTGGCGATTGGCGCAGCATTTGCTTCTGGCGAAGCGGCGCTCGGCACATTCCTCATTCTGGGCTTCACCCTGCACAACATCACCGAAGGAGTGGGTATCGCCGCCCCGATTGTGCGGAACAATCCCGGACTCAGACACTTTGCACTACTGCTGTTGATCGCGGGCGGTCCTGCCGTTCTGGGGACATGGATCGGCGGTTTCGCCTTTAACCCGGTGCTGGCGACGATCTTCCTGGCGATAGGCGTGGGCGCAATCCTGCAAGTGGTCTGGGAAGTGGGCAAACTGGTGGCGCGGGATACCGAACGACTAGGTTTGCCACTGGTCAATTGGGTCAATCTGAGTGGGTTGGTCGCGGGTTTGGCGCTGATGTACTTCACCGCCTTTATGGTCAAGTTCTAGACGGATGAGATCAAGAAATATGGGACAGATGAACACTTTAAAAACGGATCTCCCGCAGGTGACTGAACCTGTGGGAGCGAAGAAACAACCGGTTGCAAAGCCGACCCGACGAAAAGGATGGTGGGTAATTGCCATCACTGTCATTGGCGCGATTGGGATAGTGGCAGCAGGCGCTGTCTATATCTGGTTTTCCGGCGGATCGGGGCAGCCCAGTAGTACAACTGCTGCGCCTGCTCTGACAGTCCAATTGGGTGATACCCGTACCCTATTTCACATTACGCCCGAAGAATCAGAAGTGCGTTTCATCATTGATGAGACCCTGCTGGGTAATCGCAAAACCGTCGTCGGCAACACCGATGAAGTCACCGGGGATTTATTGGTAGACTTTCAAAATCCAGCCAACTCGCAGCTCGGCACGATACGGATCAACGTCAGGACACTGGAAACAGACAATGAATTTCGCACACGCGCTTTGCGTGGGCAAATTTTGCAGGCTGATCAGGCGGAGTTTGAATTTGCGGAATTTGTCCCGTCAGCTTTAACAGGTTTACCGGATACCGTGATATTGGGCGACTCGTTTGATTTCCAGATCACGGGCAATCTGACGGTGCATGGGGTAACACATGAAGTCACCTTTAACGCAGTCATTACGCCGATCAGTGAAACCCGACTTGAAGGCAGTGCCTCTACCATCGTGTTGTATCGGGATTTCGGGATGACAATCCCCGAAGCACCCGGTGTTGCGGATGTGTCCGAAGAAGTAACGTTGCAAATCGACTTCGTGGCACTGGTAGCCGAAGGCGAAACGTTGCCCTGAGGCGGGGATAGGATAGGCTATGGTGACGATGCGCCCTGCAACCGCTGATTCGCAGTCCGTGCAGGATTTCCTGAAAGCGGTCTACACGCTCCAACAAAAGATGGAGCGTGTCTCCACTAACGCGCTTGCGGAGATGTTGTCCATTTCAGCCCCATCCGTCACCGATATGGCGCATCGCATGATGCTGGCTGAACTGGTGAACTACGAAAAGTATCATGGTGTGCGGTTGACGGAAACAGGCGAACGTGAAGCGCTGCGTGTGATTCGACGGCATCGGCTAATTGAATTATATCTGGTCACGGATTTAGGTTACGCGCTGCATGAAGTTCATGATGAAGCCGAACAACTCGAACATGCAGTTTCAGATCGCTTTATCGCCGCGCTTGCTGAAAAACTCGATCATCCAACCCTTGATCCGCATGGAGATGTCATTCCCGCCATTGATGGGACATTTCACTACCGAGAACTCTGCAAATTGACTGAACTTCCGCTCGGTATCAAGGCGAAGGTTGCCTGTCTTACCTCGAATGACCCTGACATCCTTCGGCACCTTATGGATAAAGGCTTTACGTTAGGATCGCAGATTGAGATCATCGCACGAGACCCTTTTGATGGTCCACTTACGATTCTAATTGATGGCAAATCGGCGGTGGTGGGTTGCACCGCTGCCACTTATATCTCAGTTGAACAAGACAAAGGAGCATGTAAATGAAGCAAGTTCGCAGTCTATTGATTCTCATCCTGATGCTGACGGTATTGGTTTATTCTCCGGCGTCCGCCCATGAGGGACGTGAAGTGGGAGATTACACCATCGAGATCGGCTGGCGCGAAGAGCCTGCCTACACGGGTTTGATGAACGGGCCAGAAATTACGATTACTCGTCATGGTGGGGAAGAAGAACATGATGAAGCAACCCCCGAACCTGAAGGGGAACATACCAATGACGGGGGCGATGATCATCCTGAGGAAAACACAGGTGTCATAGGCTTGGAAGATACGCTGCAAATCGGAGCGACCTTTGGTCCTGCCTCCAAAGTATTGAATCTGCGTCCAGTAAGTGACGAACCGGGTCACTACACTGCCGACCTGATCCCCATGCGCCCCGGCGATTACACGTTCCGGGTATTTGGCACGATTGAAGGGATCGAGATTGACGAGACCTTTTCTGCATCTGACGGGCAGTTCAGCACAGTTGAGCCGATTGAGGACATTCAGTTCCCCTAAATTACCTCATCTACATACGAAATTTGCGAAATGCTGAGGACAACTCAGCATTTCGTGTGTAGTGACCCCAAAAAGTTGGACACGAAAAGAGTGTTGCTTAACTGACCATCGCCCGCTGGTGTTGTTCACGCCAGTGCGCCTCAAATTCGGCAGGCGTGAGATAATCCAACGCTGAGTGGATGCGCTTGCGGGTGTACACATCCTCCAGAAAGCGCCCGATCCGCTGGTAAGCGTCGTGAAAGTCGGCATACTCGCTCAGATCGACTTCCTCTTCCTTAATCGTGCCCATGAGACGCTCCGCATAGCCATTGTCCTCCGGTTTGCCGACCGCCGCCATGCTAATCTGGACGTGTGCTTCCTTCAACTAGTCGGTGTAGTCCTTGCAGGCATACTGAAGCCCCTGGTCGCTGTGGTGGATCAGCGGGGAATGACCGCCCGCCAGCACCCGCTCCAGTGCCTTGAGCGTCAGGTGATGATCCAGCGAGCGGCTCAGATGCCAGCCGCGCACGGCACGGGTGAACACATCCATCAGCACCGCCAGATAGACAAAGCCATGCTCCAGCCGCACGTAGGTGATATCCGCCACCCAGATGTCGTCCGGGCGCGCAGCAGTCTCCCCCTTGACCAGGTTGGGATAACGTGGGAAGGGATGGTCGCTGTTGGTCGTGCGCGTCTTGCGCTTTTTCACCGGGCGCTGCAAGCCCAACTGCTACATCAGTCGATGGATGCGCTTGTGAGTGACCGTCCAGCCCGCTCGGCGCAGCAGCGCGGTCAGACGGCGATAGCCATAGGTGGGGTACTCGCCCGCCAGTGTCAGCAGCGCTTGGCGCAGTCCTTCGGCTTCGGTCTCCTCAGCAGCGTGGTAAAACGTGCTGCGCGCCAGCCCGACGACCGCACAGATCTCTGCCACCGGATAGGCTTCTGCTTGCAGCCTCATGACCGCTTGCCGTTTCTGCGCGATGTCCCATCCAGCAAGCGTGAGGCTTTTTTTGCGATCTCCAACTGCATGGTCAGCTTCCCGACCATCTGCTCCAGCTCCGCGATCCGCTCCGCTTCTCCGCTGCTAAACGCGCCTTTCTCAAACGCCTGCGGCGCGGCTGCCAGAAACTGCGCTTTCCAGTCGTTGACCATCTGCGCCGTCAGCTCATACTCCCGACACGCCTCTGCGACCGTCTTTTCCCCGCTCAGCAGTTCCAGCACCACTCGGCTCTTAAACATAGGATACTTCATTTAGCCCTGTGTCCAATCTGCGGGGGTCAGTACAGTGCCATTAAAAGCCGCATTTGAACAGATGAGGCAAATACTAGTAATTATTTTTATAATGTGCTGTTAAATACAAATTACCGTACATAGTCGTTGCATCGAAGACCATGTACGGCATATAGGGTTTAAACGGTTTTTCAGCGTATTCCATTTTCAATTGGTAGTACATCGTAGCGGCGCATCATGTCGCGTACCTCAGCGGGCTGAACCCCATAGGTCATGCCTTCGGGAGTGCGTTTACGTTGCCCATCATCCAGCAGGTGCAGCCGCTTGAGGATGTGCCCGATCCACTGTGCATCGCCGAATTTCTCACTGGGTTGTCCCATCAGTCGGGCGACTTCCTCTCGCACTGCCCCCGCTTTTAGCCAGACGGTTTCCGTCTGATTGCGGGTCATAATTTCTAACGCTTGCAGCACCGCTTCTTCTCGGTCACTCAGCGCCTTCCCCTCACTGACCTGCTCATCCCATTCAGCAGCGTCCGAAATGGCTTGCAGCAGACCCGTCACTGCGCCACGCTCTTCAAAAAAGGCAGCCAATGCGACCAGTGGCGACCAGAGTTCCCCGGATCGGTTGTGCAGACGGTGCAGATCAGAGCGTTCAAAGTAATTGCGGTGTACATGGGCAAAATCGCTCAACGCGAGGCTGTAAAGCTGATGACGGATGGCAGCGGCATCGAAGTCCGCCGGAAATGCCTGCATCTTGCGGTCTGTGCGGCGCATCGGGATAGCGATGCAGCGACTGGCAAGGATGTCCTCCAGCCCGGCAATCGCCGCAAGGATTTTCGGTGAGTAGACATCGAACGCCTGGGGCTTCATATCATCGCCCATCAGCCGGATGGCAGGCATCCCGGCTTTATAGCCACTGTTGAGCAGCTGCCGGATCTGCTGCATCCCCGGATCGCGGGGATTGTGATAGCGCTCTGCTTCGTCTATGCCGACGGTGCAGCTTGTTGTGTGAATGAGCCGGAACATGCTGGGACCTGTCGGATCGGAGGTGTTGACCATGTTGAACGCCAGTGGCTGCGCGACCCGCAGCACGGTACTCTTGCCGCTGTTTTTCGGTCCGTTCAACGCCAGATACGGATACGCAGGAAACATGGTGTAGAAGTAAGTGCCGATCACCCACAGCGTCAGGATACGGCTTTCCACTGGCGAGCGGAAATCGACATAGCGGGTAAAAACATTATGCACGGCGTTGAACACCGTGCCCGGTTCAATAGTCTCCCCACTCAGGAAGCGCTGCACATCCCGGTAGCGCCAGCGCATCAGAAACTCGCAGGCATCCGGCAGCGTTCGCAACGCGACTTCCTGCCCATTCAACTGGATAATCTGCTGCTCGTTTAAACGCCGCAGTTCACGGGTGCTGGTGACCAGATACGGCTGCGTGTTGAGCCGGTTATCCTTTGTTCGCTCGATGATGGTCACAGTCAACATCGCCACTTCGCGGTGAAACCCCAGCGCAGGTGAGAGCAGCGGCACATCATCGTTGAGAATTTCGGGCATTCCCTCCTCCTGTACACTCCCATTCGGTTGAACCTGCTGCGCTGCCTTGAGCAGGTCGTTGAACATGCGCGCCTTGATACCGATCTTCGCCATCTGGCTCTTGAAGCTCGCCATGCCGAACTCGTCCAGTTGAACAGCATACTGAAATAGATGACGGATCGAATCCTCTCGTGCTAGTCCCATCAAACTGCCGACCCGCTGCACTTCCGCTTCGAGCCAGGGCGTGGCGAGATTGAGCAGGTTCGCCGCCTGCTCCGGTGTGGCATTTGCCTTGACTAACCACTCATTCGCATCCTTCACTTCACTTGGAAAACGCGGGATATGTGCCGCTACGCCGATGCTCTGGCACAATATCCGTGTTTTCTCCGCCGTCTCTGGCACATTGTCCAGCGCGACGAATACCCGCCGATGCTGTTTCAACTTACCGAGCAAATCCTCGGACAGGCTCATCCCACACAATGCAACAGCCACGATGCCCCACTCTGCGAACGTGATCGCATCGGCCTGCCCCTCGACAATCACCACTTGTTCAGCATCCTCTGAATACAGGGGATTGAAATACGGCTGCCGTTCACCGATGACCTCACGCGGCGGGTTATAGTGTCGCTTGGCAGCGATGGATCGTCCGCTGAGATAGACCAATCGCCCTTGATGCAAGTGGACGTAGACCAGCATCTCCGCAGGAAAATCCTGAATGACCTTGCGCCAGGAGTCGGAGAGATTGAGGTCAGCCAGCAGAGAGCGCTTATCGACAGGCATGTACCCCAATCGTGCTGTGCGAATAGTCGGAAGCTGCCAGCCACGTGTCTTTGTCACGTACTCCAGCGCGGGTTGATGTTTCAGCAGCGCATCATGGAGTCGTGCTACTAACTGGCGTTCTGCCCAACTGTGTGAGCGTCGAAACGTCGGATCCGCCTCAATCGTGATACCTGCCCGCTCGGCGAGATACTTCACCACTTCTATAAACTGATTGGCATCCCGGTTGTTCCAGCCTGAGCCGTAACCGAGGTAGTAGCGCCCGACAAAATCGAACACATCCCCGTGTTCGCCTTTCGAGTTCCAAAAGTAGAACCCGGTGCGCGGTGTCACCACTAGGCTGTCGTGTTCGATGCTGACAAAACGGTTGCCCTGTTTCTTCAAACTGTACTTTTCATTCACCACCTCCTCAATCGGGTTGCGACTGCGGATGTGTTCCAGATCAATGCTCATCGTCCTATCTCCAGGCGTGTTGAACAGAAGTCGTGTGAAAAACATGACGGAAATGGCTCAAATTCACTTGCATGGAGAATCGGGACGTGATACATTGTTAGTTGCCTAGACCAACAATTATCTTGTCAGCCGCGCCTCCAGCGCCCGCCCACCGTTCCCGCCGGTGGGTTTTGGCTTTATAAACTGGGTGGTGCGCGAGATTGCTTTTGCATCGTCCATGTCCTCAACAAAGTAACCCATGGGTTACTTGCTCAATCCTCCAGTAAATACTGTTCTGCTTCGTCGAGCAGTTTCCGCAGGGTTTGTATATGAGCGCGGGCAAGATGAGGATTTTTCTCTTGTTCCAGCAATGCTTGAGCCACCTCTTTACTGGATGTGTTCATGCTGTTGCGGGCAATCCTTGCAATTTGCAGCGCAGCACGAGGGAGCTTTTCGCTTGATTCCTCAACCTCCTCACCGGCAAGTTTCTCGCTTTCACAGATTTCCCTGATCTGTTTGCTTGTCAGGTTCAGATCAATAATCTGTCGAACTAACTCCTCGTGATATTGACTGTCCAGCCCGATTACATATCGAAGCCGTCTCTCTTCAAGGTTGTAGCGGTCTGCCAGCTCCAGCGCGTCGTCACTGAGTTTCAATAGTGCTTTGTAGCGACTGAAGTGCATTTTGCTGATACCGCCCATCGCCGTTAAAACCTCGGCAGCGTATTCAGGTTTACCGCGTAGATGCAAATCGAGTGCCTGACGGTAAAAATCATTTGTGACAGAACTCGCAGGCAGCTCGTAACCGTGAACCGTGAGCAAGAGGAGCGCTGCCTGCCGTGCCATCGCTATCGCGGATAAGCCCGTCCGCGCCGTGTTTTCCTTCGCCTGACGAAAAGGGGAATAGGACTCAGTCGGGATGATGATGCAGGGAATCATCCCATCGCCAGTGTAACCAGCGATGAAGTCACGTAACAGCCAAGTTGCCCAGTAGCGCCGCTCACCTGTCTCTATCCGAAACTGCCGCATCACGCCCTGTGACACATCAACGACGGTCAGCGGATTGACCTGTCCATCATCCCGAATAGTGATTGCCAGATTGACCAGATCGCGCAGCAGCGCTTCTTCGGGTGACATAGGTGATTTTTGTTCGTCATCGCCTTCATCATCGGGATTGGGCAGCAGGTCAAGTAGACCATCAAACGGTCTTCCTTTTTGCCGCGCGGCCAACTGCGCCATCTGCACCAATTCGCGCAGTGCCTGTGTGGGCGTGAGCCGATTGTCGTGGAAGGCGTGGTAGATGCGTTCCGGCAGCACGCGTCGGGGTTGAATGGGATCGGGGCGCACCAGCTCGAGCAGGATACGCTCAACGCGCAGCCCATGTTCCTGAAATTCCGCCAGCGCCTCGCCACCAAGGATGTCCTCGGTGACCGAAGCAAGCAGGGCATCGAGCTTAGCGGTGTTGTCGCGTTTGCCGCTCATGCCGCGCTGCCTTTCAGCCGCTTCACTAACGTCCCGATCAACTGGGCATAGGCTTTGCTGGCTGGGGCTTTGGGATCATGCGAGAAAATACTAAGGTGTTCGCGGTGAGCATATGACACCGCTTCATTCGCTGGGATCACCCCACACAGCAGGCGTCCGAGGATATTGTGCCCCTTGAGTTCATCGAGCAGGTGATTGTGTCCCTTCACGCGGCTGTCCATCTTGGTCACGAGGATACCGCTCACACGGAGGTCGGGCCGTCGCCAGCCTTCGCGCACATCGTTGATCTTGTTCATCACACTGAGCAGACCGACCGTTTCGAGATAGCGTGGTTCTACAGGGATGATGGCATCGGTTGCTGCGACCAGCGCCATCTCCGTCATGAGTGAGAACGATGGACGTGTGTCAATCACCACCGCTGCGTAATGTCCGGCAATTCGAGATAGTGGATCGGCGAGGCGATAGGGAGCGCCTGCCACCCCCATGAGTTCACGCTCACCGCCTTCGAGCAGGGGCGAAGCGGGCAGCACATGGAGATCAGCATCCCAGTGACTCTGGACAATCACACTTGCCATCACCTGTGGGGCAGCTTGGCGATCTGCCATCAGCACCGAATACAGGCTGTCATCCGTGCCGAAGTCATTGCGCCCAGTGGTGACGAGCGTGGCATGGCTCTGGCTGTCAGTGTCGATCAACAGCACTCGGCAGTTTGCTGCCCCAGCGCGCCGAAGCAACCCAGTCAGCCCGAAAGCGATGTTGGTGGCGGATGTCGATTTCCCGACACCCCCTTTGTGGTTGGTTAAGACGAAAACGCGGGTCATGGAAAACCTCCTATACGTTTGACGAACGGTTCGCCGAGAGGCTGCCGACCCTGTT
>JACSRJ010000086.1 GCA_014879835.1 Anaerolinea sp. | reverse complement strand
AGGCCTTGGCGATGCGCTCGGCGTTCGCCGCGATGTCGTCGGCCCCGCCGCACATGAAGGATGAGACCAAGAGCCAATCCCCCGAAGGCGACAAGGCCACCAAATGGCGCTGGCTCAAGATTCGGGTGGGCAAGGGTGAACGGGAAGTGGTTAAAATCAACATCCCGCTGGGCTGGTTTGGTGCCGGAATGCGTTTTGGCACGCGCTTCATGGATGACAAGGAGCGCGATGCGTGGCAGAAGTGGTTTGAAGCCGTCAATCGGGGTGAGATCACAACTTTACTGGAAGTGGAAGATGATAACGACGGTGACCGGGTTCGGATTTACGTGGAATAACGAGGGATAAACCCATGGATGAGCAGAACTTTGAGTACACGATCCGGGAAGATACCCAGATTGTGGTTGAGTTGATCAACGGCGATCTAATCGTTGAAGGGGTATCGGGAAGGGTCCTTAACGTCTCCTCCGAAAGCGAAGATGGGCTTTCGGTACGCATGGATGATGATGGGCGTGTGATTGTGATCAAGTCCGAAGAGGACTGCCGGATCAGCCTTCCCAAAGTGGAACGACTGGCGATCCGCCAAGTGGATGGCGACTGCACCCTGCGAGGCCTAGCGGCTGAGGTAGTCATCGAGGAGATCGGCTCCGATCTGACTCTCAATGACGTGGCGGGCCCCGTTACCATTCGGGAAATTGGCAGTGATGGGCGTTTGGTGGATGTGGCTGGCCCGTGCCGTCTGGAAAGTGTGGGTTCTGATCTTCAGGCCCGGGATATTGCGGGGCCTTTGCACATTGGTTCCATCGGCTCTGACGCCCGTATTGTTGATGTGGCCGGGCCGGTCACCATTGATAATCAAGTTGGCTCCGATCTGGTGCTGCGGGATATTATGGGCCCGGTGACCCTCGCCTCTGTCGGCTCCGATCTTGAGATCAAGCGGGTGATGGGCCCGGTTCAAGTCGAGTCCATTGGTTCTGACGCCACCTTTCGTGAAGTACAAGGACCGCTCCAAATTGGCAGCGTCGGCTCTGACTGCTCCATCGCAGAGATCAGCGGCCCGCTGCATATCGACTCTGTGGGATCAGTCCTCGTTTTTGAGATCGCACTCGATGAAGGTTCTGGGCATCATGTCGGGTCGGTGGGATCGGATGTGCTCGGTAAAATCCGGAGTGGCAGTCGCGTCCGATTCAATATCCCGGCGAATGTCGAACGCACCGTGAAAGTCCCCAGCACCAAGATGATCGAAGAAGGGAATCGGGTGCTGGTCGTGGTTGGGGGGGCGGCTGCCGAAGGCCCCGTTTTCCATGTGGGCAGCATCGGCAGCGAATTTCAACTGGTGCAGGGACGTTCTTCCGGGTTTGAGTTTGAGTTTGACTTTGATCGCCTGATCCCGGAAAATCTGGAAGAAATGATCGCTAAGCGGGTGAGTGAGGCGATGTCCCACTTGCAGGAAAATTTTGCCCGCCAGAGCGAACGGATGAAGGAGAACGCCGAACGCGCCCGTGCCCGTGCAGAAGCGGCGGCTGAGCGCGCCCGTGCTAAGGCTGAACGACAGGGTGAAAAGGCAAAACAGCACGGCTTTCGGTTCGGGTTTGGGCCCTTTCCGGTACCGCCCGCGCCGCCTACCCCACCCGGCGCACCTGTGCCCCCGCGCCGTCCGGTGGAACCGGTGACCGATGCCGAACGCCTGATGATCCTGCGGATGGTGGAAGCAAAGCAGATAAGCATCGAAGAGGCAGAGCGCCTGCTTGCAGCATTGGAGGGGCGCTTGGGCTAGAAAGGTCTGGTCAATTTGTCCGCCGCAGCAGTCATCGCGGGGAACGACGGATTTAGTGGTATGCGCCCAGTCAGCTTACGCCGTGATCTGGGCGCGGTCGCTGAATTGATCGAGGTGTGCTTCGGGGCCACCATGGATGAATCGGGGCGCGCTGCGGTGCGGGAAATGCGTATGATCAGCCAATCAGGGCCTCTATTGTGGCTGCTCTCTGGGCTGGATTGGGTGGTGGGTGGTCTGGAACAAGGCTTTGTTTACTTTGACCACGGGCAGTTGATCGGCAATGTTTCCTTATCAGTGACTTATCTGCCCCGTCCCGCAGGCAAGGGATATATCGTGGCTAATGTGGCTACCCACCCCAATTATCGACGTCAAGGGATCGCTCAGCGATTAATGAAAGCCAGTCTGGGGTTTGTTCATCAGCGAGGGGGCAGGTTTGCCTTGCTTCAGGTGGACGCTGATAACCTTGGTGCACAACGGCTCTATCAACAACTTGGCTTTTATGAGGAGCGAACCTTCACCCGTTGGTACCGCCCCAGCCATTTGCGGGTTCCAGTCAAGCTGGACGAAATGCCCAACATTACCATCCGAGGGGGCCGAGAATGGCGGGCAGAGTACGAACTGGCGCGGATCGTCCGCCCCAACAGACGTGGCGGTATGGGTTGGCTTCAGCCCACCACCCCGGATCGCTTCCAGAATCCGCTGAGCAAGGTGCTGAGCGCGTTCTTTGGGGGCAAAAGTGAGGAGCGCTGGATCATCCGCGAACCGGACAATCACGGGATCGCGGCCTCACTGCACGCAGTGACTTCTTTTGGCGGTTCGGCCAAACTGACCCTGCTGGTTCATCCCCGCACTCAGGGACAGCATGAGCTGCCGCTGCTAAATTATGCGCTCCGTCGCTTAGAGGCGAACCGCGCTCCAATCACCATTGAACACCCCGCCGATGACTTAAATGCCGCGGCGGTTCTTGAGGATTACGGTTTTGAACGCCGTCAAACACTGATGCACATGCGCTGGGATGCGCCCGATGCGAGTACGCCAATGCGAGACGACGACCCATACAGAGCAGGTGAATCATGACAACCGCAGAAGAACGAATGAAAATTCTGGATATGATCCGGGAAGGCAAGATCAGCTCCGATGAGGGGGCGCGCTTGCTTCAGGCACTTCAGCAGGGGGCAAAGCGGGCTGAAAACCAAAACAAAGGACGTGAACCCCGCTGGTTGCGTATCCGGGTAATGGATGTGCGCGCTAACAAGGCCAAAGTGAACGTGAGTCTGCCCATGAGCCTTGTGGATGTAGGCATCAAGCTGGGCGCACGCTTTATCCCCGCCGATCAAGATTCAGAGTTCACCGAAGTGCTGGAGGCGATCCGCCGGGGGCAGATGGGCAAAGTCTTTGAATATGAAGATCGGGCCGAGGGCGAAAAGGTGGAAGTGTGGGTTGAGTGACCGCCCTCACTCGTTGATCCCATAAGTGCCCATGCCTCACGCTGCCAAACCCGTTGGGCAAGCCACAAGGGGCAAAACTGCCCTCAATCGACTGCGTCAAATCGATGTGTATATGGCCCTTGCCCATCCCGGATTATTGCGGGGCGGTGCACCTCTGATTGTGGATGTGGGGTTCGGCGCGGCAGCGTGGACTACCCTCGAAATGCGAACGCGCTGGCTCGGCCTGAATCCCCGCCTGCGGGTGGTGGGTTTGGAGATCGATCCCCTTCGGGTGGCAGAGGCACTCCCGCATGCCCACCCCCCTCAGATCAGCTTTCGCCTTGGCGGCTTTAATGTGAGTGATGCCCTTCAGGGCGAAAAGGCGCGCCTCATTCGCTGCTACAACGTCCTACGCCAGTATGATGAAGATGCGGTGAAGCCAGCCCTAGACACCATGAGCCTTGCCTTAGAACCCGGCGGTATATTGATCGAAGGCACTTCCAACCCCTCCGGGCGTATGGTTGTTTTTGATCTCTACCAAAAAGCTTCAACGGGGGTGATCAACCATCATTCCCTCGTCTTTGGCAGCAATTTTCGGGCCCTCATTGAACCCGCCGACTTTCAGACGATCCTGCCCAAACGACTCATCCATCGAATGCGTGATCCTCTGCCCGCAGCCTTTTTTGCGGCGTGGCAGGAGGCATTTTGGCGGACCCGTCATCTGCGGGGAATCAAAGCCCAATGGATCAGCGCGGCTCGCCTCTTGCAGGCGCGGTTCCCAGTATCTTTACAGCCGGGGCTGCTCCATCGGGGCTATCTGGTGCTCCGGGGTTCCTTGCAGGGACAGCCCTAAACAGCCCCAACTTAAAAGGGCAAAGTGAAAAATGGCGTGCGGGTAAAAATCCAACAGCCCCACTGCAAACAGGGCTAGTGATCCTGCCATCAAACCTACCCTAATGGGATCAGAGGTGGTACGCCATGCTGACCAGAACCCACTGATCAGGGTAAAAAGCCACAAACTCAAGCCGACGAAACCGAGTTCTGCGGTCACCAACAGGGGGATATTGTGCACATTTTGTGGTCTCAACGAGGGGTGTGGTGTGCGAACTAAATATTTCCAAGATTCCCATGCGAACGCCCCCATACCCACTCCCCTGATCGGCTGATCACGGATCATCCATGTAGCGATCTCATAAAAGACCTCACGCTCCACCACAGAACGAAGCTCAGTTTCACCCTCGCTGAGGGTAGTGCGTGCCAAAACGAAATCCCCGTAGGCGATCACAAAACCAGCAAACACCGCTGCTCCCATCAAGGCCGCAGCCGTCGCCCGCTGAACATTGATCCGGGCCGCGCCGCGCCGAAAGGAAGCAGCGATCACCACACCCAGACCACCTATTAAAGCCCCCCAAGCGCTGCGACTGAAGGTGAAACAGATTGCCCACAACCCCACTGCCAGTGTCACGAACCGCACCGCGCCCTGCCATCGCCGTATTTGATCCTTAACCAACCAACCGCTGAGGGCCAGCAGCCCTACGGCTAGATACCCACCGATCACATTGGGATGGATAGTTAATCCATAAGGGCGCATCAAACGCTCCGCCTCCGCCATTACCACGCTCAGCCCTGCCCCGCCGGGACGAATCTCAAATTCGCCGATGATCTGTAAGCCTACTGGCTGCCCCCGCAGAAACTGAACAATCACAATGGACGCTTGCCAGATCAACCCTGCGCCTAGCGCTCTGATCAGCCCCTGACGGGAGGTGTTAAGACAGGTCACAGTCAGGGTGAACAGGCATACCAACACAAACTGTCCAGCCGCGGTCAAAGATGGATCCCGAAACCGTGACCAAACCACCGAACACAGCGCCCAAAGGGTAAAAAGGGCTAAGCCCAGTAGGAAAAAGCGGCGCTGATCCTGAAGCGCTTCCCCCAGACCGGGGAATCCCCGCAAGGACCAAATCACCAGTGTGGCGATCACCGGAAGGGTGACCACAAATCCTAGGTAGTAGGGCTGGCGGATCAAGCCTTCAGGACGCCACCACCACCCCGCCAGAAACAATACCCCATAGATTGCGAGATTCTGGAGCCAATCAAGCAGTGGTTCGATCCGCTTAAAAAGGAATTTCATGCGCGTTGATCTACCTATCTGTTACCCTGTAGAACTTCCTCAGTTGACCTTGTTTACCCCATCTCTGCCGAAGGTGATCCCACATTATGAAGCAGCAAAGGCTGTTTATCCAAGATATAATCAACTTCCTACAAAGTGCATTGCCTGACAGTAAGAATTTGGGTATAATTAACAAAGCATTGCCAAGTACATACTATAACAACGCTGAATGGATGGGCATTGACCATGGATAACTCCTCCTCGCTTGATCCCAAAGAGGCTAAAATTCTGGTTGTTGATGACGACATTGCGGTACGTCTCGCAATCAGCCGCGCACTCCAACGGGTTGGGTATCAAGTGAGTGACGCAGAGAGTGGTGAGCAAGCGCTCGAACTCATGGAAGATCAGACCTTTGATGTGGTCCTCACCGATATTCGCATGTCCGGTTTGACGGGTGTTGATCTACTCGCCAAAATCAAAGAAAAATCACCCGATGCCATCGTGATCCTGATGACCGCCTTTGCCAGCCTTGGATCGGCTGTAGACAGCCTGCGTCTTGGCGCACACGATTACCTTCTTAAGCCTCTGAGCAACCAAGATATCCGTCAGAGTGTAGCACGGGGCTTAGAGCGTGCCTATAATTTGCGCCGCCGCCGCACCCTACTGGATACCATTCGGAGCAATATTCAGGAACTGACGGATAAAGAACAACAACCTGCGCCCCGTCCCGCGCCGGTCTCAAATAGTTTGGCTGCGTCCGCGCCTGTGATGACGATTGGGCCTCTGACGATCATCCCCGGTCACTACCGGATTCAAGTGGGCGAGAAGTCCATCAACCTTACCCCCACTGAGTTTGATCTGCTCCTTTATTTGGCTGCCCATCGCGGACGCATTGTGCCCTGTGCCGAACTGGTGCGGGAGGTGCGTGGTTATACGGTTGAGGAGTCCGAGGCCCGTGAGGTCATCCGCCCTCATATTAGCAATTTGCGCGGCAAGCTTTCCCAAGCGGGCAAGGAAGCCGATCTGATCGATAATGTGCGCGGCGTGGGTTATCGTTTATCTGAACCCGGCTCCAACTAATCGATCCAGACTTCTATGAAGGCGCAACAAAAACACCATTTAGTTCATCTGATCGCAAGCCGGGGTGTCCGCGCACGGATGCTTTTGCTTTTGTGTTGGATCATGGGAATCATGACTTTGCCTCAAGTTCCTTTGCCTACCCGTGCCCAAGATGAGGATGAGTCCCAGATCGAAGCCCTGCTGGCCGCGATGAGCCTCGAAGATCAGGTCGGGCAGCTCTTTATGGTCAATGTGCCCGGCGTGGAGATGACCACGCCGATCCGAGAGTTTCTGAGCACCATGAAACCCGGTGCAATCGTGATGTTTGGCTCCAACGGGACTAGCCCGGAAGTTGCCGCACGGGTGATCAATGAGTGGCAGTCGCTGATCGTGAGTCAAGAAGGTGGCATTCCCCTGCTTATTGCCAGCGATCATGAGGGTGGGGCAGTGATGCGCCTACGTGAAGGGTTCACGGCCTTCCCATGGGCTGCGGCGCTCGGTGCTATGCCTGTCGCCGAGACTGAAAAGGTGGGCCGTCTGGTCGGGCTGGAACTGCGTGCAGTTGGGGTGAATATGAACCTTGCCCCAGTCGCTGATGTTCGGGCCGCCTCCGACGTGCCTCTGTTTATGGAGCGGCGTGCGCTGGGCCACGATCCCGAACGGGTAGGTGCGGCTGTATCCGCCTATGTGCGTGGTTTACAGCAGTCCGGGGTAATCAGCACCCTGAAGCATTTCCCCGGTCATGGCGCGGCGGGCGACAGCCATCAATTCCTACCGGTGCTGTATCACTCCCGCGCCGATCTTGACCAGATCGACCTAATCCCCTTTGAAATGGGCATTGAGGCCGGTGCAGAAGTGGTTATGGTGGGTCACCTGAGTGTCCCTAGCCTTGAACCGGAACCGGGACTACCTGCAACCCTTTCCCACCGCATCACCACTGACTTACTCCGTAGGGAATTGGGCTTTCAGGGGGTGATCATGACTGACGCCCTCGATATGGGCGCAATTGTGGACAACTTCACCGCGGAGCGAGCCGCGATCATGGCCGCGCAGGCCGGCGCGGATATCCTCGCCATTGGGCCACTGCTTGATCTTCAGGCTCAGTTATCGATGAAAAAGGCTGTAGTGGAAGCAGTTCAAAGTGGGTCACTCTCCGCCGATCAAGTGAAGGAATCAGTGCGGCGGATTCTGCGCCTGAAGGTGAAGTACAACCTGTTGAACTGGCGGCCGGTTGATCCTCTCACGGTTAGCGCTGCCGTGAACAGCACGGAGCATCAGAAACAGCTTGATCAGTTTTATCTGCAAGCCGTGAGTATCGGTTACGATCAGGCGGGGCTGCTGCCACTCAAAGAAGGGCAGAGGGTGGGGGTGGTGTACCCTGCTTCTTTAGGGGAGATTCGGAATGCCTGTGTTTCTCTAGGGGGGCAAGGTGTGCCTTACACCCTTAACCCGACGGGCGATGAGATCAGTGCTGCCCTTCGGTTGGTCGGATCGGTGGAGGTGGTAATCGTCTTCACCTTTGACATTCAGCGTTACCCCCGACAGGCGGCGCTGGTGAATGCCCTCCCTGCGGATCGGGTGATCGTGGTGGCGTTAGACAACCCTTATGACTTTGAAAAGGGGATCGCGCCCGGAGCCTATATCACCGCTTTTAATGCGGTTCCATCGGCCTTTCGGGCGGCCTGCGCGATCATCGCGGGCAAACACAACCCGGTAGGGGTTTTTAGCGCCATTCCGGGGTGAGGGAAGTCAGCCCTTGCCCAACCAGTGTCCCCATCACGTTGCGGTACTCAGTGGTGATGGGGACACGCAATCTGACTCAAGGCTTTTACGGCGTTGGGGTGACGGTTCCGCTCAACTCAACATTCTCCTTTGTGATCATCAGACCGGGCAGCAGAAGCTGTCGAGGGGTGACCGCCCCAGAAAGCATCTTGACGGCACCATCAACGGCGAGCTGGGCCGTCCCCACTGGATCATTATCCAGTGTGCCCCGAAGGTATTCCCCTGCCGCAACCATCCGCCGCGCCTCTGATTCCGCATCAACGCTCACAATAATCACGTCTTCGGGCCCTTTGCCAGCCGCCCGAAGCGTTTTGATCGCCCCAAAAGCGCCCGCGTCATTGATCGACATGATCACGTTTAGGTCAGGGTGTTCCTCCAAGGCTTTGATCAGGCTTTTTTCGCCTTCCTCAAACAGCCCGCCCAGATAGCGTCCCAAAATCGTGGACTCAGGTGCGTTTGCCAAAAACATCTTTTCCATCCCGTCGGCACGTGCAATTACCGCAGGTACATCGGGGTAATCAAGGATGATCGCCTTTGCCTTCCCACCCATTTCGGCATTCACGATCTGGGCTGTATATTCGCCCACCTTCTCGCCCATCGTTTGATTGGTGATGGTGAAGGTAATCGCACCCTTGCCGTAGACCGTGTCACCAGTGGTCATGATCAATACCTCAGACTCCTGCGCGGCCTGAACGGCTGGTTTGAGCAGTTCCTCATCTAGTGGGCACATCACAATCACCTTGGCGCCCTGCGCGATGAACTGGTTAAGGATCGCAGGTTGGCGGGAACGCTCCGCTTTGGGGTCTTCGATCTTGACCTCAAAACCGTAACCAGCGGCACGCGCACGGGCGCCACGTGCATAACTGGAATGCCATTCGGTTTCCAGCGTACAGGGCATGATACCTACAAACGAACCTTTCATCGCCTGCCGCGCCACTTCGATCTCGGCCGGGGTAAGCGCAATGGAGTCGGGCTGACCAGTTTCAGGGCGTGCCGATTCATCCGCAAGTGATGGGGCTGTCCCCGGGTTGCCACCCCGATTGATCTGAGAAATCACCAGCAGCGCAAGGGTGAGGATGACAATGGTGGCAACCCCAACCGCCAGCGTCCGCCGTGAACGCCCCATCTCTCCGAGGGTGCGGATCAAGGTGGAAGATCCGGGCACTCGGGGCAGGAGGTGCGGTTGAGTGGTCAGTAACCCCTGACATGCCATGGAGAAATCACGGGACAAATCGGTGGCATTCTGGTAACGCTCTTCGGGCTTTTTGGCCAGAGCCTTTTCCAGCACCACCACGATCCCCGGCCCTAGATCGGGACGGAGTTTGCGGGGGTCAGGTGGAAGGGTGTTCACATGGGCCTGCATGATGGTAAAAAGGGAATCACCCATGAAAGGCGGCTTCCCTGTGACCATCTCGTACAGCACCACCCCCAAACTGTAAATGTCGGAGCGCGAGTCGCTTTTGCTGGCAACAGCCTGCTCTGGGGAAATGTATGTCGGCGTACCGACCAGCGTTCCTGTTCGGGTCAGATTACTTTTGTGGGCGGAGCGCTCCCCAAACTGCGCCAACCCAAAATCGGCTAAGTAAATATCATCCTGATCGTCAATGAGCATGTTGCTGGGTTTAATATCGCGGTGGGTTACCCCTTTGCTGTGGGCATAATCCAGCGCGGAGGACAACTGCTGCATGAACTTGTTGGCAAGTTCGAGGGGAAGGGGGCCAGCGCTGATCCGTTCTGCCAAAGTGCCGCCCTTAATAAGGCGCATCGCCAGATAAGCAGAACCTTCCGGGGTACGTCCGTGATCGTACACAGGGACAATATGGGCGTGCTCCAGACCAGCGATCAGTTCCACTTCCCGATCAAAGCGCGAGACAAAATCCGGGGTCTTGGCAAGCTGTGCCGACAGCACCTTTAGGGCAACATCACGTTTGGTGCCGAGTTGGTGCGCCCGATAAACGTCGGCCATCCCCCCATGACCAATAAGCGAGAGGATCTCAAACTGCCCCACCTGTTTTCCGATGAGAGGGTCTGTCATGAGCTGTCGTTCCGATCATCTTGCAAAATCAAACATGAAGGCTGATATGTATCCTCTGAATTGTAACAGCCCTTGACCTCTGGCGCATCAACGTTTACAATGACTTCGGTTCGCACCGCAGACCGCAAGTGCCTTTTTAGGCTTAATCTGATCACTTTCAGACTTGCCGAGGTGAGGGGCAGATTTTTCGATAACCCTTTAACCCGCTTCGGAATTACCGATGGTCTTTGTGCATCTGCGCCAAAGACCATTTTTTATGTCGGTAGTTTCGCCTCCTGCCTGCGGTTCGATGACATTCGATGAAAGGAGGAATTACCCACTTGGCAATTACCAAAGAAAAGAAAGATGCGCTGTACGCGACCTATCTTAAGGTTTTAGATGGCGTGCCGGGGATGGTCATTACCGAATACCGGGGGATGACCATGCAAAACCTGAATACCATCCGGGCCGCGGTTCGCCCTGCAGGCGGCATCTACAGCGTGGTCAAATCCACCATCTTCAAAAAAGTGCTGAGTCACTATGGCTTTGCGGTTCCAGACGATTTGCTTGCCGGCCCCGTTGCCATTGCCATCGCCAAGACCGATTTGGCAAAGGTGACCAAGGCCCTTATGGACATCAAAGACGTGCCCACCCTCGTTCTTAAAGGCGCGATCTTTGGCGATGCGGTGTTTAAGGAAAGCCAGCTTGAAGCTGTCTCCCAGATGCCGACCTTTGAACAAGCGCGAGCATCGCTGCTGGGCACGCTTACTGCCCCTGCCAGCCAGCTTGTGTCCCTTCTGGCAGAACCCGCCTCCAGTCTGGCGCGGATTTTGAAGGCTTACAGCGACAAACAGCAGGGTGGAGACGACGCAGCAGCCTAAGGAGGCGGCACGTCTACAGCCTATCTTGCTGAACAAGAGCAATGAACTGAGGGAATGTCCCTCAACAAACGAAATCACAACTACCGATACGAAAGGATCAAAACACCATGGCGAATATTGCCAATTTGGTTGAAGAACTGAGCAAACTGACCGTGATGGAAGTGGTCGAACTGACCAAAGCCCTTGAGGACTCTTGGGGTGTGAAAGCCGCCGCTGCCATGCCCATGATGGCCATGCCTATGGGTGGTGCTGCTGCCCCCGCCGCCGCCGAACCGGTGGAAGAAAAGACCGAGTTTGATCTGATCCTCAAGGACGTTGGGCCCAAGAAGATCGATGTGATCAAGGTTGTCCGCCAGTTGACCAATCTGGGGCTGAAGGAAGCCAAGGATTTGGTTGAGGGTGCGCCCAAGCCAGTTCTCGAAGGCGTTTCCAAGGATGCCGTCGAAGATGGCAAAAAGAAGTTGGAAGAAGTCAGCGCCGTCGTCGAGATCAAGTAACCTTCGTTTCAGTTACGAGACCAACAGCCCTCCATTTGACCAATGGAGGGCTGTTTTTTTAAGCTTCGGTATTGTGTGGGAAGTACTGTTTGACCCGTTGATCACCATTGTGTTCAAGAACGCGTTCCACGATGAAGCGCGGTCGATGGCGCACCTCATCCAGACTGCGCCACAGATACTCGCCTAACACACCGATCATCAAGATCTGTACCCCGGATACGACCAACATCACCACCATCAAGGATGTCCAGCCTTCGGGGTCCCTTCCCCCAAAAATGCGCAGTACAATGATCAGCAGGGCATACAGCAGCCCCAACACGCTGATCGATATGCCCAGTAGGGACGCGGCGCGCACGGGCATATGTGAGAAGGCTACAAAGGAGTCGGCAAAATACTTAAGCTTCTTGGCGAATGTCCACATAGAACGCCCATAGCGCTTTTCGCGGGCACGCCGATGATAAAAGATCACTTTGGGATCAAACCCTAACCACAGAATCAATCCCATCAGGTAGGCATTATTTTCTTGAATCCCTCGGATCAGATCGCACACCTGTCGATCAATGAGGAAAAAATCAAAGCCGCGCTTGGGCATCGTTTTGATCGCAAAGCGCCGGAAAAGGCTGTAGAAGGTATCGGCCAATACCGAGGTCAGGCCGGGGTCGTCGCGTCCTTCGCGGGCTGCCAGTACCACTTTGCGCCCCTGTCGCCAATGATCAATCATCTCGTGCAGCAGTTCGGGGGGGTCTTGCAGATCAGCGGCGATGGCGGCCACAGCTTCGCCCCGGGCATGGCTCAACCCTGCTAAGATTGCGGCGTTGGAGCCAAAGTTCCGTGAGAGTTTGATCACCCGCATCCGGGATTCATCAACGACCAGACGGTTTAGGACTTCAAACGAGTTGTCCTGTGAACCATCATCCACAAAAATAAACTCGAAGTCATCACTGGCGTTTTTTGTTGCGAGTTCCTGAAATTGTTTAAGCAGATCCGGCAGACTAGGCGCATTGTGATAAACCGGGCTGATGATTGAGATCAAGGACATAGGGTTCAGGTTTCCATTCCAAAATGGCTTAAGATTTGGGCGCGCTGAGCAGGATCAACCTCTCGAATGACTTTTGCGGGCACCCCCGCGACCACACTCCACGCCTCCACATTTTTGGTGACCATTGCGCTTGGGGCCACAATCGCGCCCATGCCTATCTCTACCCCGGCGGCAAGGTTCGCGCCGGTGCCGATCAGGGCAAAACGACGCACAATCGGGCCTTCAACTGAAAAGGGCGCAAGCCCATAGCGTTTGAGGTAAACATCATTGTCGTTCACGGTGTTCACCCCCGGGCCAATAAACACATCGGACTCGATGATCATATTGCCGGTGAGGATGGCCCCATCAATCACCCGTGTCCGTTCCCCGATCTGGGTTTCGTACATCACCAGCACCCCTCGCCCAACCACTGCCCCAGCGCTGATCTGGCAGCCTTCGCGGATCGAAGCCAGATCGCCAATCAAGACATTACTATCGATCCATGTGCCCGCATACAGCACCGCATTGGCACCGATCACGCAGCCCGGGCCGATGATTAGGGGCGCATCCACTTTGAGCGGGCGGCTCAGCGTGCCAGCGCTTTTGGGCGGACGCCCGATCACCGCACCATCAAAGAGGGTGCAGCCATCACCGATCTGCGTCCCCGGATAGATAATCACATGGCAGCCGATGGTCACATTGGCCCCAATCACCGCGTCCGGGGCGATCACCGTATGCACACCAATGCTGCTCATGGGGTCACCAGTAATGGGCTTTGTGAGCCCGATAATAGGCGATGGTTTGGGCCAATCCGACCGCGAGCGAAGTCCGCGGTTGCCAGCCCACAATCCGTTTGATCTTGCTGATGTCGGAATAAAAGTCGCCCGGTTCTTGGGCTTTACGCTCTGGGCTGAAGGGCGCAAAAGCCCACGTCCCCGTACCCGCCACCTCGATCATCGTTTGGGCCAGTTCAAGGAAGGTGGTGGGCTGATCAAGACCCACATTAAACACTTCCCCATAAGCATCGCTGCAAACGGCGGCCATCAACATCGCCTCGATGCAGTCATCGACGTACAAAAAGTCGCGCTTGATCTGCCCATCCCCAAACACCTGTATGGCGGCCCCATCAATGGCCAGACGCGCAAACCAGTTTACCACCCCATAGCGGGCATGGATCATCTGGGCCCGCGGGCCGTAGACGTTGGTCAGGCGCAGCATGACCGAACGAATGCCGTGTACTTCGTGGTACACCTGCGTAATTTTTTCGGCGGTAAGCCGGGTGATCTCATAAATGCCTTTGGGGTGGGTGGGCGCGTTTTCATCAACGGGCAGGCTCACCGCTGAGCCATACTGACCGCGGGTACCCGTGTAGATCACCCGCGCCTTGGGGTTGTGATGTTTGCAGGCTTCCATCACCACCGCCGTCCCCTTGATGTTCATGTCGATGTCCGGGTAGGGATCGGACAGGCTCAAAATGTGATCCACCTGCCCGGCGAGGTGGAAGATATAATCCTGCCCCTGCACCAGATAGTTCATGGTATTCACATCGCGGATGTCGCAGAAGTTCACGGTCACCTGCTGGCGGATCGGCTCAATGTTAAAGAGGTTGCCGCCGTAGCCGGGGATCATCGCGTCCGCAATGGTCACCTGTGCCCCCTGATTAACCAATTGGATGGCCAGATTGCTGCCGATGAAGCCCATTCCGCCCGTGATCAAAACCCGTCGCGTGCGGAAGTGCGTTTGCCAATTTGAAGCGTTCATCACTGTAGCTCCTCGAATGACTCCAATGGCGGTGTTTCTCCAATAAGCAGACGATCAACAACTCTCACCTCAGGCAGAGACATCAAATACACCCGATAACGCCCCGTGTGTTTTGGGAAACCAGGAGCGAGTTCGGTACTAAAGGCTGTCCCCATAGGATCAATATATGCACTTGTGTAACTGCCATTAAGCAGGTGATTCATGGGAATACGAGGATCTGTACCGTTCCACTGCCATCGCCAAAGGGAATGCCCTGAGTACCATGGGATTAGGCTAGGCCCGAAATACTGATCTGGAGCAGTTACATAGTCTCCTGCAATGATTGTGCCAGAGGAATCCTCAATTTCAACCTCGATAACATCGTTACTGCCCGTCAAAAATGATTTGGGAACCTTATAAGCAGACCACATCTGCCGTGAGATTGGTGTGTTTGCCATATCCCCAAAAGTATCATAAGGAGGCCAACGAGGTGGATCACCCGCCTCCCACAGATTCATTGGTTCTCCTCTTGGCTTAATCATCTCACCATTCACCCAAAGTGCTAATTTTGCCCCATCTTCAGGTGGATACACATCCACAATCACCCATGCATTCTGTTCCGGTGGCAGTTGGTACCCAGTTACAGTTTGTTGGATCTTACTGCCTTGAGGCAATTCACTGAACCATCGCCAGCGATCTTCATCTTGGATGAGTAAAATGGCGAGGGCAATTCCCACCATGCCCAAAAACAAACCACTGAACCACGGAAAAAACCTCGGCGTCTGATGCTGCCAGAAACGAAGCAAGTGAACACCTAAAACTGCAAACAGGAGCAACCGAAGCCCATTGAGTACTGCATAGCCCCATTCGGCAGAAAGAGGCACCAAACGCAGCATAAAGTCAAGTGGCAGACACCACACCAAAATCAGACCACAGAGGGTCAAGACTGAAATGAGGCGTGGACGGGGGCGCAAATAGTCCAAAATTCCCTTAACACCTACCGCTGCAAACATTGCCATGAGTGAGTAGAGCAGGCCTAACCGTCTAGACTCAACACTGATCAAGGCGAAGATGCCCTAGCGACCCAACACTGAACGGATGAGCGAGGGGAAAGGGATTGAAGGCGGAAGAGACTTCGGTTAA
>JACSRJ010000275.1 GCA_014879835.1 Anaerolinea sp. | reverse complement strand
CCTTGACCTCCATAACCCTCTCCCTCCAGGCTTCTTTCCCTCTTTTGATGTGGTGTTGGGTAGCTAGGTCAGGGTTTAGGATTTACAGGTTTTAAGGGATATGTTTGAGGTCTCTTATGCGCAGCAGAGCGCCAATCATGCGCCCAAGGCTGCTTTTAAGATCGTGCCGGCCCGCGCTTCCCATGTGTACTGTGCCGCTGCTTGTTTGGCCCTGCGGCCCAGATCGGATCGCAGTTCGGCATCATCGTATAAACGCCGCAGCACCTCCGCCAACGCATCGGGCGAATCGGGTGGGTAAAGCAGGGCGGTCTCTCCCTCCCGCACGATCTCGCGGTTGGCGGGTAGATCACTGGCCACGATCACCCCGCCCGCGGCCATATATTCAAAGAGCTTAAGCGGTGAGGCATGATGAGCGAAAAATTCGGTATAGGGTGAGGTCAGGGCACACACATCAAAGGCTGCAAGGTAGAGGGGAATCATAGTCGGGGAGACCTGCCCCGCCCGGACGAACCAGTCGGCGGGCAGACCACTTTTACGCCAGCGTTCGGCCAGCGCCGCTGCCATGTGATCTGGGCCCCCAACGATACATACCCCAACAGCCCGGCGGCACCGTGCCGCAGCATCGATCAGGGTTTCCAGCCCCTTTGACATCCCCATCGTATGCAGCCGTCCCACGTATCCCACCAGAAACAGATCGTCCGGCAGATCGAGCTTATCGCGTGCAGAGGCCTGAGAAGGCAAAGCGCCGAATCGCGCCGCGCTAAAGCCATCGGGCGCAGCTATCACCCTCGCCCCGCCACGCGCCCGCAGTTCCTCCGCCAGAATCTCAGTCACAGCCGCCGTTAAACCCACCCGCCGCACACAGACGCTCTGTAACCGTTTACCCAAACGGGTATGGTTGAGTTGGTGGGCCTCGTATACCAGTTTGCGCCGCGGTTTGATCAGGCTGAGAGCAAGCAGCGAATAGACATCTCGGCTGTAGTACACATCGGCCCGGCGGAAAAGCATGGTCAAAAACAAAAAGAGGGTATAGGTGAAGGCCTGAAGCCCAAACGCCGCCACAGACGAGAATCGTTCCAAGATAGGATAAAGATCAAGGCAGGCAATACGTTTGATCTGGAAACAGGCATTCACCCCATAATGGGCAAAGGGGTCAGTGACGGCGCGCATCTGGGGGGAGTTGATCCGCCGGGCCGCATACAGGGTCACCTGTGCCCCGTTCTGGGCGAAGGCTTCACAGTTTTGCATGATCTGCAAACCATGGGCCTTTTCGGTGGGGAGGCGCATATTGGCACAGTAGATGAGTCTGAGCCTGTTCATTGCAGCTCCTTAAAAATGGCCACCAAACGATCCATGAGCCGCGACAACCCATGGGCTTCAAGGGTGCGTTTGCGCAGCAGCGCACCGAGGGCTTCCCGATCCGAGCTTTGCAGGTTGAGCAGTTCGCGCAGCCGTGCCGCCAGCGCTGAAGGGCTGTCGGATGGATCAACCCGGCACAGGGCCCGGTAATCACCCAGAAGGGGATCAAAGGCGCTGGTGCCCACGAGGGTGGGAATGCCCATCAACATACTCTCAAGCGCCGCTTTATCGAAAAATCCTGCCGGGCTGATGTTGATTGCTGCGGTGGCCCGACGGTAGAAATCCCGCAGGGCTGTTTGGGGGATCGCCCCTGCGAAGATCACCCGCGAGGAAAGGCGATGATCCTCCACCATATCCCGCAGCGAATCGGCGTACTCACGGCTTTCCCCTGAAGGTACATCGCCCACAAAGGACATTTGCCATTCGAGGTTGGTGATCTGGGCAAGGGCTTTGATGACCACATGCTGATGTTTGACAGGCATCAGCCGCGCCGCGTGGACAATTAGCGGAGGCGTATCCAATAGGGTTTTGTCGTCAGGGGCGAAAAAATCCCCATCGATCCCGTGTCCCACCGCCTGAACCTTGCGACTAGAGAGCGGGAAACTCTCCGGTACCGCGGTCACCACCCGGTTAACCAACCCTAAGGCCAATTTGAGTTCCCACGAGGCGGCCGGGTGGGTGTACCACAACACCTGAGGGGTACGCCGGATCAGCGCCAGCGGAGCCGCCATCCACGCATAACGAGGAACCATGTGACTGAAGATCACATCCGCTTTGATCTGGCGTAGGTTTTGATAAAAGGCGCGGGACATACCCAACCGACCCACACCCTCATCTTTGCCCATCGAATGGGTGTGGATGTTGGCGGGGAGGGTGCGCAAGAGTTCCGGCGGGGGTGCTTCAAGGGTCAGCACCTCGAGGTGATCCACCCGCGCCGCCAATTCTTGGGCCCAACGTACCGTAAACCCCAAGAGAGGATCATAAGGATCAAGTTTCTGGGTGATCATCAGGACGCGCATGGGGGTTTGCCCTCCGCGGCACGCAGCCACATTTCTACCCAACGGTGATGCAGACTGTCCTCATCAAAATGATTGCGAATATGGGCCTGAGTCCGGGCCGCGATCTCTTTGCGGCGGGCAGGGTCACGGAGCAGACTCAGAAGCGCCTCGGACATCGCGGGGGCGTCGTTGATGGGCACGATCAGCCCGGTCAGGCCGTCCACGATCACATCGGCTACCCCTGCCGCATCGGTGGAGACCACAGGCAGCCCGGCCGCGCCTGCTTCGACGAGGACACGGGGTAAACCCTCGTAGTTACTAGAGAGGGCGTAGATCGAAGCGATCTGAAAGAGCGCGGGCAGATCAGGGTGAGGCACGGCCCCGGTGAACTTAACCACCTCCGCAAGCCCTCTGGCCATGGACTGCCCCACAAAGTTGGTGCCGCTCATGTCGCCCCCGATCACCAGACGCACTTCGGGCATTTGAGCCGCCACCCGCTGAAAGGCGCTGAGCAGCATCCCCAGATTCTTAAACGCGACCGGACGCCCCACCCATAACACCACAGGGGTTTCAGGGGTGATTCCCAAAGCCTCCCGCCACTGTTGAAGGGTCTCCGCTGGAAGCGGCGCGCCAAAGCCTTGAACATTGGTCGCAACGGGCACCACACACACCTTTTCCGGTTTAACCCCTAACCGAATGCACGCCAAACGTTCGCGCCGATTGACCACCCGCACCGCATCAGCGCGACGGATCACCTGCACCCCGATCCAGCGTAGGATGCGGTTAAGGGCCCGTTCTTGAACAAAATACGGGCTGCTGAAGATCGAGGTGTGATCCTGCACGATCAAAGGTTTGCCAGTGCGCCTTCGCAGTTGTAAACCCGCCCATCCAGTCAAAAAAGGGTCTTGGGAGGTGATCACGTCAAAGGGCTGCTCCGCGTAGATTGTGGCCCCGATCCGGGCTGCGTCTGGCACATAGGTGTAGATCGTGCCGGAACCAGTGGCCCGGGCCCGCAGTCGGGGGGTATCAAGCGGGGGCAGATTCTTTTTTCGGGTGCAGACAACCACACTCACCTGCCCTCCGGAGCGCTCTGCATAGGCTTCATGCCGGGTGCGCATATCCCCGATCTCCCCGGTGAAGATGGTTGTATCTAGGCTGATCATTAAGGTGTGCAAGGTGATGTCCTGTTTCCCGCAATGATAATTGTCACTTCGCCTCGTGGCGGAGTCCCTTGATAATACCCTGAGAGTTCAGTGAGTGTCCCCCGTCGAATCTCTTCAAACATTTTGGTCAGTTCCAAAGCGACCGCGGCCTGACGATCCCCAAGGGTTTCAAAGGCAGCCTGAAGAGTCTCTACCAGCCGATTAGGGCTTTCGTAGAGAATCAGGGTTTCCGTGCGCAGGGCGCAGCCTTCAAAAAACTCCCGGAGTTTTCCCGCTTTTCGGGGCGGGAACCCTAAAAAAATGAACCCGCCTGCACTCAAGCCAGAGGCCGCCAGCGCCGTAATTGCGGCGTTGGGCCCGGGCAGGGCTTCCACCTGTGCGCCTGCTTCCAGCGCTGCCCGAATCAGTTCATAACCGGGATCGGAGATTCCGGGCATGCCCGCATCGGAGATCAAGGCTACGTCACCTCGTTCGAGGGCACTCAGGATCACCCCTACCTTGCTCACCTTGTTGTGTTCGTGGTAACTGGTGGTGGGGCTGTGAATGTGGTAATGATCAAGCAGGCGGCGCGAGTGGCGGGTATCCTCACAGGCGATCAGGATCACCGCTTCTAGCACCCGCAGGGCCCGCGGGGTAATGTCTTCCAAGTTCCCAATAGGGGTTGGTACAATGTATAAACACTTCAGTTCAGGCATAGGGGATATTGTGCCAAAGCAGGGGGATATAAATCAACCAACGGATCCAGTAAGCGCGTTAGTGGCTCAACTTCAGGCTTCGTCCAAGTATGGGGGCACGGCTGAAAGCACCCTCCGGGATGTGGCCCTTCAGGCCCTGCACCATTACCGGGGCAAGGCGGCCCTCAAAGAGGCGCGGCGCAAACTCCACAACATCGTGGCCGATTATCTGGGTGATCCCGATTATGAGGCAGCGGCAGCCCAGATCGCCGCAGTCCACAACGATTCAGCGGCACTGCGTACCGTCTGCGCCCAGATCGCTGAAGCCCATACTTCCACCCGCGAACGGCTTCGCCTGCTCGATTCATTTTACCCGCGCCTGTTTGCCCTTACGGGCGTGCCCGACTCGATCCTTGATCTGGCGTGTGCCCTCAACCCAGTGCTGATTCCTTTCATGGGGCTGCCCCCCACGACCCGCTATGAGGCCTATGATCTACACCGGGAGCGGGTGGGCTTTCTGAACCGCTTTTTTGAGGTGGTTCACCCAGCCGGGCGCGCTTTTGAGGGTGATATTCTGGTCGATCCACCCACCCAGCAGGTGGACGTGGTCTTCATTTTTAAGGAAGTCCATCGGTGGGAGCAGCGCCGAAGCGGCAGCAGCCGGGCCTTGCTGGAAGCGCTTCAGGCGCATTGGGTGTTGGTCTCACTGCCCGCCCAGAATATGACCGGACGACGTGATCTAAGCGATTCCTACCGCAACCTGTTCCATAAGGTCATTGCGGGCAAAAACTGGGAAGTCATTGAAGTGCATTTTGAGGATGAGATGGTGTTCTGTGTCCACAAAACTTGAGACTCCTTCCGGCGCTTTGACTCTGCCCACATTTTTGCCCGATGCCACCCGGGGGGTGGTGCGCGCTGTGGACTCCGCTGATCTGGAGCGGTGCGGCGTCGAAGGGCTGGTCATGAGCGCCTTTCACCTGATGCAGCATCCCGGCTCCACCACCATTCAGGCCTTGGGTGGGCTTCATGCCCTGTCCGGTTGGAAGCGCCCGATCATCACCGATTCGGGGGGGTTTCAGGTCTATTCGTTGATCCACCAGAATCCCAAAGCGGGCACGATCCGCGACAAGGGTGCAACCTTTCAGTTGGACAAGGGAGCAGGCAAAGACGCCAAAAAGATCAACCTGACCCCCGAAAAAAGCATCCAGCTTCAATTGAGCTACCGAAGCGATGTGGTTGTGTGTTTTGACGACTGCACCCATGTGGACGCCCCCGAAAGTGACCAACGCGAGTCGGTGCGCCGCACCATCTTGTGGGCCAAACGCTGTAAGATCGCGTTTGAGCGGCTGCTCAAAGAACGCCGGGATGATTCCGCCCGCCCCCTGCTCTTTGGGGTGGTTCAGGGCGGCGGCTCGCGGGAACTGCGCCGAATGTGCGCCGAATCCCTGCTGGAGATCGGCTTTGATGGGTATGGTTATGGCGGTTGGCCTCTTGATGGGGCGGGTGGTCTGCTCACCGAAATGCTGGCCTATACCCGCGAATTGATCCCGACGGAGTTCCCCATGCACGCCCTTGGGGTAGGGCATCCGGTCAACGTGCGCGACTGTTTCCGCCTTGGTTACCAGCTTTTTGACAGTGCCATGCCCACCCGCGACGCCCGTCATGGGCGTTTATATGCCCTTGAGGGGGCGATCACCAGCGGCTCTGACTGGCTGCGTTATGTGTACATCGGGGACAACAAACACATCAAGGACAGCCAACCCATGATGGCGGGCTGTGACTGCCCTGTTTGCCAGCGTTACCCGGCAGCTTATCTGCATCACCTGTTTAAGATCAACGACTCGATTTATCTGCGACTGGCGACCCTTCATAACCTGCGCTTTATGACCCGGCTGATCGATCACCTGCGCCATGAGGACAGCTAGCATGAGGCCCAGCCATGAGTGATGATCCCCTCAAGAAACTGATCGCGGCCATCCGGGCCAGCCAGAACTACGGGGCCGTGAGCCAAACCCTGATCGAATCCGTAGGTCTGTCCGAACTGAACAAACGCAGCAGCCTCAAGGAAGCGATCAAAAGCACCAAAAACAAGCTCCATCAGGTGGGCGGGGCATACCTTGATCAGAGCCTGCCTTATGGGCAGTGGATTGACAAACTGCGGGCCGTACAGGGGGATTCTTCAAGGGTACAGGCCTTGTGCCTTGAATATATGGAGAAACATGCCTCCACCCGCGAACGTCTGCCCATTCTAGAGACCTTTTACCCCACCCTCTTTCACTTGCTGCCCCCGATCAGACGCATCATAGACCTTGCTTGCGGCTTGAATCCATTGGCCCTGCCGTGGATGCCCCTGCCCGCAGGCGCAAGCTACCGGGCCTATGACATTTACGGGGATATGACCGACTTTGCCGGCGGATTTATTCACCTGTGGGGCATGGATGGCGGCGGGTTCTGCCGCGACATCCTCAATGATCCTCCCCCCGACGAGGCCGACCTCACCCTGCTCCTGAAGGCCATTCCCTGTTTGGAGCAGATCAGCAAAGATGCTGGCAAACGACTCCTTGATTCGATCCGTTCGCCGTGGCTGATCGTTTCCTTCCCAATCACCAGTTTGGGGGGCAGAGAAAAGGGGATGCGCACTCACTATGAAGCCCACTTTGAGACCCTTACTGCGGGACGGGGATGGGTGCTGCAAAAAGTGAGTTTTACCACCGAGTTGGTTTTTGTAGTCAGGACGAATGATGGGGCATAGGCAGAATCATCACTTCAGTCTGAATCACACCCAAGGATCGCACAAAACAAAGGCAGTTCGGGTGATGGCTGTGGTTGTCATCATCTTTGCCCTGATCGGAAGCGCTGCACCCACAGCCGCGCAAGGGCGCCGTAACCGTCTGCCAGCGCCGATCTGCGCATTGGTAGGGGCGCGGGTCGCCTGTTATGAGGCCGAGACGGCCATGCCTCGCTTGATCAGCGCGGAAGGATTACAGGTCTTTGATTTTGCCCTCTCGCCCGATGGTGAATATGTGGTCTACCGCACCGTTGATGGTGGGGTGTGGGTGGGTGCCGTTGATCAATCGGAATCGGCGCAGCTTGATGCAGGGGCGCTGCCCCCGGCCGCGGTCGAGTTTCACGATACCACCATCACATGGTCGCCTGATGGTTTGGGCATCGCCTATGTGATCGCCACCGGGGTACGGGTGGCCCTGCCCGGCGCATCGGGCATTCCGGTGCTGATCGACTTCACCGACCGCCTCTACAACCACCTAACCTTTTCCCCCGGTGGGATGCGCCTTGCGGCCCAAGACGTGAATCGCAGTTGGACGGTTTTTTCGATCCTC
The DNA here is from genome assembly GCA_014879835.1 of Anaerolinea sp. Lineage (GTDB taxonomy): Bacteria > Chloroflexota > Anaerolineae > Aggregatilineales > UBA2796 > UBA2796. Next base: position 8,097 of record JACSRJ010000275.1, on the reverse strand, counting down.
AGTCAGGAGGGACTCAAAACTGGCGCGGTGCGCTTTGGGGTGGTGGATCGCCCCGGTGATGCGGCATGGCTGGACGATAACAGCCTGATCGCAGCCCCAGAGGAAGGCGGTCTGCTGCGGCTGAATGTGGTTGAGGGTGAAAATCGCTTCAGTACCGCATGGGAACGGGCCGAAGGCAGCTTCACCAAACTGGTCACATATCTGGGAGGCGGGGTGCGGGCCTTTGTGAGCGATCCCGGTGATCTTCTGGGGCAGCCGGTGGGCATTTCGGGCGAAGGCGCGGTGACGGGGCTGGGCGCGCCCAAGATCGATCCTCGGGCCACATGGACGGCTGGTGGTCTGTGGTTGGTGTACATTACCAGCGGCACGCCTATCCTGATCGACCCCGTGACGGGTGGAGAGGACGCGCTCGATATGCAGCGCGTTTCGACCCTGAGTTGGGGCGCGCCCCCAACCCTGATCGCGGGCACACTCTCGATGGATGCCGATCTGTTTTTCCTTGCCCCTGATGCCCAAGGGGTTCACCAAGTATGGGAGTTTCCCGGAGACGGTCAAACCCCGGTGCGCCAGATGACGGCCATGCCCCAATCGGTGATCGATTATGCGATCAGCCCGGATCGGCGCTTTGCGGCTTTGACCATGGGCAATCGCCTGCTGGTTGTGCCCCTGCCGGGTTTCAGCCCTACCCCTACCCCGGTGCGGGCCACCCCTATCCCCGACGCGGTTGAGGGAGTCCTCGGTTCACGGCTGCTGGCGGTCTTAGAAAATGATGAGGGTTCCCAACCCGCGTGGCGTTCAGATGGCGCTGAGATCGCCTATCTGGATGGGGACAGCCTCTACCTGATCGAGGTCACGGGCAGTGCCGATGTGCTGCCCACGACCCCGCGCCGACTTGCCCGCAGCCCTGAAAATGCGGTCTTTTTGCGGCCTGCCTTCAGCCCGGATCGCGGCCGGGTGATGGTTCAGGTTAAAACCTTGGGCAGTGTTCAACCTCAAACTTTGGTGGTGAACACAACGACCCTTGAAGGGCAGTTCATCGTGGCGGATCGGGCCCAGTGGGGTCTAAACGCCCTCTTTTATGTGCGCGGCAACAACACCATCTCGGAGTTAGCAGCCTCCGATGGCAGCGCCGAGGCCGTCTTGGCGCGCAGCCCTTATCCGATTGTCACCCTTCAGCCGCTGCCGGGGAGTGCGCCGGGGGCAGCCGGTCAGCGTGCCCTTTACCTGCGGGATATTGGCTGGTGGGTGGGTCCCCCCGTGATCCAATTGATGGAGACTGGTACCGCCCCAGACCTGTCCACTGTGCAGGGGCAGACCACTGTCCTTTCGCAGGCGCTGATCTCACCTTCGGGAAGGTTTGCCGCAGGCTTAGGGCTGGCGAACAATGGTAAAATATTAAAATTGAGTGTTGTTGACCTTCAGAATGGGCGCAAGTTTGTGATCCAAAGCGCGAACGAGGCTTCCGCGCTCATCTGGGTAAGATAGGAATCATTGGCTCTATGGCAGAAAAAATTCTGATCGTTGAGGACGAACACCGGATCGCACAGTTCATTGAGCGCGGTCTGCTCTTTGAAGGCTATCGGGTAGACGTGGCTCATGATGGCAAAAACGGATTGGTGATCGCCCGTGACAACCCGCCTGATCTGGTCATTTTAGACTGGATGCTGCCGGGCATGGATGGTCTCGAAGTGTGCAAAAGGCTGCGCAGTGCCAGCAACGTTCCCATCCTCATGCTTACCGCCAAGGACGAAGTTCAGGATCGGGTGTCGGGGTTAGATGCAGGTGCGGACGATTATCTGGTCAAACCCTTCTCCTTTGATGAGCTTCTGGCGCGCATCCGGGCGCTTTTCCGCCGCTCTACGGTGACCAGCAAACCGGAGATTCTGCGCTTTGGAGACATGACTTTGGACACCGGCACGCACCGGGCCACCCGAGGCAGCCGGGCCATCGATCTGACCGCCAAAGAGTACGAACTGCTGGAACTGTTCATGCGTCATCCCCGTCAGGTGCTGACCCGTGAGACCATCTTTGATCGGGTGTGGAACTACGACTTTGGGGGCGAGAGCAACATCATTGAGGTGTATGTACGCTACTTGCGCCAAAAGACCGAGGCCGAAAATGAACCGCGCCTGCTGCACACCGTGCGTGGGGTAGGCTACGTCCTGCGCGAGGAGTGATTGTCGTCCCCTTTGCCCCCTTCGCCAAGCTGGTGAAGGGGGGAGAGATCACAAACACGGACTCAGCCTCAACAACGGTTCATAGACCGCCTCGCCTGCGAATCGCAGGGCAGGGAAGATTGGATCACGCATCGCGGCGGAGGATACAATACGACCATATCAGTCGTCCAGCCATCCTAATACCCTCAATCCATCTAATGCCACAGCGCTCTTGAGTCCCTTATCTATATCAAGCAGGAATAGCTGTTTACCCTCCACATACGCCAATGAAGTGCTGTCCGGTGACCACGTAATCCCCATATCCCAATACCGCTGCATACGGTGACAAGTAGCGATCACAGTGCCATCACGTAAATCAAGGATGTAAAGTGACTGAAGATCCGAGGGGTGATCAGCTTGCAGTAGAGAGAAGGGTTCGTACATCCAAAACGCCAGTTTGTGCCCATCGGGCGACCACAGCAGCGTGGAAATCAGTTCAAAATGTTCTGCATCCCCTTGGAAATCTGTGACCAACCGCTGTTTCCCATTTTTATTGACCAAGGCAATATTCAAGCGCGAGTTGGAGTAGTCTTGATGGACATAAGCAAACTGAGTCCCATCGGGCGACCATAACGGCTCTGACCACCAATCGCTCCAAAGATGGTTCTCGGTAGTAGACCAGATGACTCGTTTTGAGGGAAGTTCCGCCAATGCCAATCCCCGTGCTCGACTCAGACCCTCACCCCAAAGCGCACCATAAATGACCCTATCCTCCTGCGGGCTTACCTGAAAGCCATTGTGAGGCACTTGAGTAACACGCATTGCATGAGGAAAGTCGGTGTAAGTTTCCACCGTGAGGGATTCTCCCCCAGTATTCAAGAGGAGAAATCCATTTTGGGCAGGTTCAGAAGCATCTTGATTGACCACAAGGCGGTTGTTATGTGTCCAAGTGAGGGGAGAATCCCACGTTAAATCTGCCTTGTAGTACTTGATCACCTTTCCCTGTTGGATCAAGTAAAAACTGAGCGGTCTAATGGTGGGCGCCGCCATACGACCAAAGACGATGAGAGTTTTGTGGGCGGTGTCCGTAAGCGCATACACAATTCCGGGGGAAGGCGGATACAGTTCTACTGCCTCTGAAACAAGTTCTGTATTCAGACGCCAGAGGTGGCCAAAACGAGTGGATTCGTAGTAAATACTTCCCCTCAAACTTAACTGATCAGGTGTGACCTCTTGCAGGCAGCGCTCAACCACCTGATCTGCTTGCGGGGACTTTTCCTGAACAGTGGCATCTTGGGCATAGGAAGTCCGCCACAACCCGCTGCCCCACAGGAGAATAATCAGAGTCAGGCATGGGATCAGTTTTTTCATGGCAAAGTCACTCCCCCATCAGTACTTCCACCCAGTTGAACTGCCTGATTTGGCGTGAGGACTATCAGCCCGCCCTGACCTCCAAAGTAAATCTGATTTGCCCCCGTCCCAAAGTTACGTGCATTGATAGCATTCTGAATAGGCAGATTCCACTGATTGACATTGCGGTTTGCAAAATGGAACGGGACGTTTCCAAATACGCTCATGGGATTAGCGTCCCCTGCTTGCCAGTCGGCAATCTGATTGATTCCTGTGGGGATTTGTGTCTGGTTGTCGCGCAAGAATGCCTCTACCTCAGCAAAAATTCCTTGTGCTATCGCATGAGTGGTTGCCGGAAGTGTAGGTGTTGGTTGGGGTGTTGCCGGAGCATTTGCGTTTGATGGATAGACCACCTCCTCTGGCGTAAAATCGATATTGAAGGGTATACGTGAACGATCCACAGTTGAATCGGGATCGCGCCAAGGCTCGTAATACGCTAAGAAACGCAGGAGTCTATCCAGATGGGTATTCTGGAAACCATTGGCTGGGTTGTTGTCTTCATCAGTTAGAGAAAAACCTAACTCTCCGGTACCGCCCATATAGAAAAGGTATCGCATGTAAATTGCCTGTCGCACCGCTTCGACATCCTTACCCTCATGAAAAACAATAAGAGCAAGAATCTCATCAATAGTCACTTTGCCATCTTCATGCCACCAAGCTAACTCACCGTTAGGTCCTCGAAATTGACTGGGATCAAGAAGCTTCCTAAGTGTTGCCAATGCCTGCTGCTGTCCGTCTGGCATGGGGACTTCTTGTCCAGAGGCAGTGCGGTATTTGTAATCTTCTGGTATCGTACCAAGAGAGATCAAAGGCAGTGGGGGCAAGGGCGTAGGTGTGCTTCCCTGAGGTCCCATTTGGAAAGGATGAGTCACAAGAGACGGAGTCAGTTTGAGGTTGATAAAGGATGCCTCCCCCCGGAACAGCCGCGCCGCTTCCTCCTCCGCCTCACGCAGGATGTGGTGAATCTTCCCCGTCTTCTCGCCAGCGAATTGCAGGGCGTCTTCCAACCTGCGCATGGCGGGCAAGATCAGATCGCCCATCTCGGCGTAGAACGCCTCCGCACCCACACCCCGCCATGCCCCACCCTGAAGCTGCTCAACCAGCCCTTCCACCTGAACCGTGAGCGCGACGGTCATATCGGCGTGGTGCATAAACACCTTCAGTATTTCCTGAAGGCGATCATAGTCCCCCTGAATACGCTGTGCAACCATCTGCATTCCTCTTTTATGAACCTCTCATCAGTCAAAGAGGGAGCATAACCAAAGGCGGCCCGCCCCTTGCGGGGCGGGCCGCTTGAATGGTTTGGTAAATGCCACAAAAGGCAAGCGCATAGCATGGAGAAATCGCTGATTGTCCGACTTCCACCCGATCCCTGCCCTCTGGCTCAGTTTGGGATACAATGGGCTTTGTGATCAACCTGCGTTCACTCCAACTGGATGAGGTGCGCCCATGTTTAAGACCCTTTCCCGAAGCTGGCAAGTACTTAAGGCGAGCTTTGACATTTTCCGTGCGGACCCGGAACTGATCATCTTCCCCGGCGCAGCCGCAGCGGCCCTGCTGGCCCTGACTCTGATCTTCGCCATGCCCATCTTTGGGGCGGGCTTGTTCCAGAGCATCGCGGCCCGTTCTCAGGTATATTTTGGGGCGATCCTCTCAACGCTGGTCTTTGGCCTGCTCTATTATGTGTGCGTGTATGTGCTGGCGGTGTTCTCCAATACGGCCATGGTTAAGGCCGCTTCGATCCGTTTGAGCGGGGGCAACCCCACCCCGGAAGACGGCATTCAGATCATCCGGGGGCGCTTCGGGGCGATCCTCACCTATGGTCTGATCGCCGCGACCATTGGCACCGCAATCCGCGCCCTCAAGAATCAAAAGGCGGGATTGATCGGGACGATCCACGAGTCCCTCAGCGGCTTGACATGGGGGGTCGCCACTTATCTGGCGATTCCCGTGTTGGCCGCAAACAAAAGCGGGGCCGTTGAGTCCATTCGAGAGAGCGCCGCAACGGTCAAAAAGGCATGGGGCGAAAATCTCGCAGCCAATGTCAACCTCGCTTTGGTGGTGACGGTGATCGGAGCAGCCGTTTTGGTCGGTTTGGGGCTGCCCCTTTTTCTTCTCATGACCGCAACACGCTCAACGGTGCTGGCTGTACTCAGTTGGACCTTTTTGGTGCTGGTCTTGGGGGGGATCGTCTTGTTTGGGGGCGCGCTTATCAGTATTTATCAAGCGGCCTTGTACCAATATGCGACCACAGGCAAAGTGGCCAAAGGCTTTGAGGAAGCTCAACTAAAGGGCGTGTTTAGTCAGGTCGTGGAGCAAGATTGAGCGACGATGTGAGCGGCAGATGGATACCGAAGTAACCCTCATCCCCCTGCGACCGCTGCGCAGGAGACGGGCACCGCGAAGCAGTCGGGGGGTGAGGTCAAGAGCCTAACGCCTAGGGCAGTCCAACCAATCAGCGCCGAATCACATCCAGCCCGCCCAAATAGGGACGCAGGACTTCAGGCACCACAACACTGCCATCGGACTGTTGGTAGTTCTCCAAGATGGCGATGATCACCCGCGGCATGGCCAGCCCTGATCCATTCAGGGTGTGCAAAAATTCCGCTTTGGCACCGGGGGTAGGCCGGTACTTCAGTGCGGCACGACGCGCTTGAAAGTCCTTGGCGTTAGAACAGGAACTGACTTCAAGCCACTCACCGCATCCGGGCGACCACATCTCCAGATCAAAGGTTTGGGCCATACCAAAGCCCGTATCACCAGCGCACAAGGCCACCTTACGGAAGGGTATCTTGAGCGCTCGGCAAATATCGCTGGCCGCATTGACCAAGGTTTCCAGTTCGGCGGCGCTGTTTTCCGGCGCAACGATCTTGTACATCTCCACCTTCTGGAACTGGTGCACCCGCTTGATGCCGCGCACATCACGTCCGGCGCTGGCAGCCTCACGCCGCCAGCAGGGGGTATTGGCCACATAGTTTAGGGGCAGTTGATCGGCTTCTAGGATTTCCTCGCGGTGAACGTTGGTCAAACCCACTTCGGCTGTGGGCAGCAGGTACAGTTCCGCATCCCGATCTTGAAAGACATCATTGCGGAATTTGGGGAACTGCCCGGCCCCTTCCATCATCGCATCCTTGACCAAAAAGGGCAGGTAAAACTCCGTGAACCCCCGCTGCGCATGAAAGTCCAAACAGAAGTTGATCAAGGCCCGCTGAAGCCGTGCACCCATCCCTTTGAGGATGTAAAAGCGGGTGCCCGAAAGTTTGACCCCTCGCTCAAAATCGATCACATCCAGCGCCGGGCCAAGCTCCCAGTGGGGTTTGGGGGTGAAGTCAAACTGGCGGGGGGTGCCTTCTGCCGGGTAGATGATGTTTTGTTCGCTGCTTTCGCCCTCCGGGACACGCTCATCGCAGATGTTGGGCAGCCACAAGAGATTGTCGCGCAAGTCGGCATCAACACGTTCGGCCAGTTTGGTCAGTTCCTCAACCCGCTCCCCGATCAGACGCATGGACTCGGTAAGCGCGTTGAGCGCGGCTTCCTTGTCACCTTCGCCAGTGTTGGGCGGGTTGCTCAACATCTCCAACGCACCCGCGTAGTCTTGCGCGGTGATCGCCCGCACCGTCTCCATCGCGGCCGCAGCCATCGCCCCCGGGGTGAGGTTTTTGTTGCCCCGAAAACGGCCCATTGCCTGATTTAGTTTTTTGCGCTCGGCTTGCAGCCCTTCGCTCTCATGGAGCAGGGTGCGACGGCGGCGATCCAACTCAAGGATGAGATCGATCCGCGCAAACGCCCCCTCATCATGACGGCGCTGATACTGTTGTTTGACCCACTCGGGCTTTTCACGGATAAGGTTAATGTCGATCATGACTGATTTTGATCCTCCTGTTTGGGGGGCAGGTCATACCACATGCCCTGATCTTCTTTCCAGCGGGCCCCGCGTTTGACATCCGCCCGAATGCGGCGCAGGGCAAAAAGGATGCCGATCACGATCACCGCGACCACAAGTCCATCAAAAAAGGCTGGCGAAAGCGCCAGAGGTGGGGTCATAAAACGCCGATACCTCCTGTGGGCAAAGCCCAAAACAAAAAAGTCCTCTCATCCGGTCAGGACGAGAGGACTCGTGGTGCCACCTGAATTTACAGCGGCGCAGATTGGGGCGCTGTGACCAGCGATCCACCTTTGCAACTGCCTTCATCAAACGCTGTAACGGGCGCTCCCGTCACTCCTTAGCCTAAAGGTTCGGAGGCGGCATATCCGGAGTGGAATTCGGCGTCGTGGTTACCGCCTCGCACCGTCCAGCGGCTCTCTGAAAACCCGATCCACCTACTAAGCTCCCTCAGAGCCGTTGGTAGTCGATTCAATTGTTAGCAGTGTATCAGGGTCAGCACCCAGAGTCAAGCCAAAAAAAGCACCTATAGTGGTTTCTTTGAAAGATAAGCTATTAATGGGGAGTTTGAGGGGTTTTGTTGTCCTGTTCACCAACATTAGCCCTCATCGAGTCCGGGATCATCGTCCCCACTTAGACCGATTGATA
>JACSRJ010000334.1 GCA_014879835.1 Anaerolinea sp. | reverse complement strand
TTAGTATTCATAACACCGGGATTCCCCGGTCTAAAATGAGAAAGGGTCACTTGTCTCAATCCGATGGGAGCACCCGTTGAAAGGAGGAGCGCTTGGAGACTTTGATTGGCTCTGTGACAGGATCAGAACCTCTGGCGGAGGATGCGCACCCGGAGGGATACGAGACCCCCGAGTACCCTGCCGCGCTGCTTGACCCTCGCACCTGTGCGCAGACCCTGCTGCACCAGTTATACACCCAAGCCACCCGACCACACCCTGACCGAGACCAACGAGATCGCGACATTTTTCGCTGTCACCAAATAGGCAAGTCCGCTGAGGTGCTAGATAAAGCGTTTGGGCTGAATGTCCAGCAGAGTCGGAAGATTATTCGACGCGGGAGATGCGGGCGCTGATCCGGGATCGCGCCCGCACCCACTACACCCCGCCGCGGCGGGTGCGGGCTTCTTCACGCACCCGTTGAAGGTTGATGATTTCTGCCAGTTCGTACTCGGTGGCGAACTCGGTACTGACCGGGCGCAGGCGCAGCATCGTCGGGAATTTACCCGTGCGTCCGTGCATCTCTGCCAGCAGGATCGCGGTGATGTGGTTGAGCGAGGGCAGAAGCACCAACCACACCTCACCCTGCCAACGCTCGGGGGTGATCTTCAGGTCATCCAGCAGGCTGATCACCTGAGGCACAAAGTCCTGATTGACGTCAAAGTGGACATGAGGGTTGATCACAGCGTCAATGCTGCCCCCTACCCGAGCCTGAATCTGCTCAAGCTGCTTGGGGGTCAGGGGATGCGAAAGGTTGAGGATGTTCATGGGTTGGCCTTCAGTGTAGTCATTCGCTCGATAGCATCTCGGATATTGTTCGCAAGTGTTTCCGCATTGCTGGGGTTTGCTCTCATTCCTGCATGGGCAAGATCATTCCTCGGATTCGGGAGTCGTTTCCATACATCTACAGCGTCAAAAAGTGATAAATCATCAATTTTCCCCCCACTATCGATCTGGTTTTTGATCGTATCAAGCTGCCTTTTGGCATTATCTCGGAAATCATCCTGAAAAAGCCTTTCATCAACGATGCCCCGATGAGTGATGTACCAAGAAACTACATATTCTCTTGCCAATAGTGCTGCTGCTAAGTATCTCTCGTGCCGAATATACCAATGGATAATTTGATATTGGCGTTCCAAGTATGCGTAACGATTTGCCGAGTTACGCGGTTCGTGTAGGGCAAGGTTGCCATATTGATTACGGATTTCGCTAAGTAGCACTACAAATGGTTGAGGTAATCCAACTCTCTCCGCACTTCGTAAATCGCCCTGAAGTTTAGCAGAAGCTTTCATCACATCGTCAGGACGTACAAAGTCAAGAGCAAGGGAAAGTTGTTTTAGGGCAAGGGCAACTTGTTTAACACTCTTTGGCAGTTGTTCTGATGGGTCTGAGAATTCTTCATTTGCTTGAAGAAGTTTGGACAGCAATAGGCTGTCTCCAGTACGATTGAAATGTTCAACTGCATTTGCCCAATTTTGTAGACGAGTAAATATACTGAGATCGAAAATCGGTTTTACTTCAATCTCTCTGCCCACAGCTTCGGCAGCACAGTAGAAGATACCTGAGATCTTAACCCCTCTTACTGCTTGTAAATAGCTTACTACACTAAGAACAAGGATTGGAATTGATCTGAACCCCAGAGTAATATCTAAAGTAACTTCAGCATCGGAGGGGATAGCTTGGACAATCCTATCAAAAATCGTCCAAAATTCACTCGATTCCTTGCCCTTGGGAATGTCTACAGCAGTTGATTGCATTCCCTGAATCTTGTCGAGTTCCTGTTCTAACTCCTCCCAGATCACTGTTTTAGCTTCTTCGGTGAGAAGAATTATCGCTAAGTCGGGCTTGATAAGTTCAGCTACCGCATAAACTGCAAATTTCGACTTAACTTGATGTCCATCTGGAAATGAGTAGGTGTATATCTTGTAATCACTAAACCCCAATGCCCCAATCAATATCTTCGTCATCTTCCCCTTCATTCCTTTCCATCTAGAAACTCGAGCAGCAGTTGGCGGCGGTAGCGAGTGCCTTCGGGCAGGTCTACATATTCCGCCAGTTTCTCAAAGATTCCACTGAACTGATTATCGATGGTCTTTTCGCTTTTGCTCAGCATCTCTCCCAGTTGTTTGCTGGTCGCGCCCCGGTGCTGTTGAGTCCGCTCCACCAGAAGCGTTTCGGCGGGGCTGAGGCGCGCCAGAAACTCACTCCGGGAAGTATCCCTCGCTGCCAGCAGACTGTCCAGATCACCGAGCATCGCCCGAAGCTGATCGGATCGTTCCACCGGGAACACGGGCAGCGCCACAATCTGCACCTGATCGCGCATCCCCGCAGGAGCGCGCCAGTGCCCGCCCCTCAGCATCGACTCCGGTGAAAGCACCGTCCACACCCGGTCACGGGGGCGGAAAAACAGTCCGGCGGCAAGGGTGGCATAGATGCTCATGGCTTTGCGCCCCCCCGCGATCATCAGATGCAGGTTGTAATCCCGCTGATATTCAAGGAGGATATCAGTGACCCCTTTCCAGTAATCCTTGGCCGTCTCTTGATCCTGAATGTCAAGCAGGGGATCGCCGCTGCGTCGAGTGATCTCGGCATATCGGGCAGGTACTCCCGGAAATTCGCGGGGGAAGGCTGCCTTGAGGGCGTTGAGTGCGTCCGCGATCCCGGAATGGTGGGGTTCGGTGTGCAGCACCACCATCTGGGCAAAGTGATAACGGCTGTGCAGCAGGTCAAAAGCGACGGTGACTGCTTCCGGCCGGGTGCCGAGGGTAGCCAGATAGACATTTGCCATCATTGTTTTCCTTCAGTCTTTTCCTTGTTTCTTGGGCTGTTGGTGTTCCTGCTGCCAGCGATTCAAATCTTCCATCATGGCGTTGATCTGCCCTTTTTTGAACGAATCCTGCTCTGGGTCGCCGCGGGCCTGAC
>JACSRJ010000140.1 GCA_014879835.1 Anaerolinea sp. | reverse complement strand
GCGGGTTCACCAAATCATCCACAATCAGTACCGCTGATGAGAAGATCATAGCCTTTCCCAGTTCGTCCGTCAAGAATTCGATTCGTGCGCTTTCTTCTGCCTCAACATGAAGGATGAGCCCAATTCGGAACCGTCCTCTCGACTATTGAGGGCGGTTCACACGCACAGGTTTTTCAGCCATGTCTGGTTGAGCTTTCAATGCGGCATGAATCCGCGCCGCCAAAACCGCTGAGTCGGCATCAAAGGTACACACCACGATCCCTGCATGGGCGGAGTCTTGGTTGTGCAATCCAATAAAGTGTTTGCGGTTTAGCGTGATCAGGATTCGTCCCTGAATGGCTACCAACCCATCCACGTGACTCCCTGTTCCGCATCGTGGAGCGCGTCCTGGTGGCGTTTTACGAGAATCGACCCCTTCCCACCAAACCAGCAAGCAGCCTGATCCCCGAAAAGACTACCCGCAACCAACAAATCATTGAGCGTTACCTCGCAGGTGAGCGCGCCGCCGATCTGGCGCAGGAGTTTGGCATCTCCGTAGTGCGGGTGAATCGGTTGGTGCGGCACTACCAGAATCGGGAGTAGGACAGAATTGCCCCTAGCAGCATGGGCCCCCTCCGTCACTGGGACGTCGGTATTGGGAGGCTTACTCCACAGCTATCGGCTTACAGCTTGAAAACCTCCACCACCAGGTCAAAATACGTCAGTAGCCGGCACGGGTAACATGTTGCGAAAATAGGTGGAATGACCAAGGGGCAAAACTTGACCTCTTGACCGTAAAGGGAGCAGATATGACTCATCAACTTCGAGTAACTGTCGAAATCGGACCCAAAGGCAAGAAGGTGGCAGCGGTGGCACCGGATTGGCCCGGTCTAGAGCGTGGTGCCAAGACCGAAGACGCTGCGATTGCAAGGTTAGAATCCTATCTTCCACGCTATGCTCAGGTGGCGAAGCTGGCTGAGATGGACGCCGAGTTTGCAGCGATCACCACGCTTGAGGTTGTCGAGCACTATCCAGGCTCAGGATCAACTGACTTCTGGGGCATCTCATTTGCATTCTCAAGCATCGACCACCAACCCGTATCGCGTGAAGAATTGGAGCATGAACTGACCCTGATGCAGGCGTGCTGGACGTTTTTCGACAACGTGCGTTACCGCGTGTCGGCTGAGATGCAAAAGGGTCCGCGAGGGGGCGGGCGTGATCGGGACCGGATCGTCCGGCATACGTTGGCGAATGAGATGGACTGGGCTGGGGGGCTCGGTTTGCCTAATCTTTACAGTGAGAATATGACCGACGATGTCGTGAGCACGCACCGCGCCGCCTATTGCAATGCCATTCGGGCGTTCCATTCTGAAGACAAAATGGCTCGAAAGTGGCCGCTCCGCTATCTGATCCGGCATACCGCCTATCACACACTGGATCACGCGTGGGAAATGGAAGATAAAGACCTGACGAGACCGTCTTAGTGCAACTTCAGAGGGGTTGATGGATAAACCCTCACAGTTAAAGCTTTCTCTCGCATTTGACCGCAAGGACCGTCCGCAAGGGCGGCTTTTTTGATTCCAGGAAAGGAGTTTTCAATGGCACGCACAGAATCGAACGCCATCATGGGCTATCTGCCCATTGATCCGAAACACCACGCGGCGATAACGTCGCGGGTGACACCCGTGACACTCGGACACCGTCTGCTCGACGCGTTTACCGGGGATGGGTTGTTTCTGGTGGTGGCGCGATGGGGTGGAACGTCACGCTCTATGCCAATGAACTGGACGGCGAACGGGTACAGGTGTGTATCGAGCGCTTTGAACCGAAGCAGGCGGTATGCTGCGATGTCGAACGACTGCTGGCATCCAACAGCGCCTTTGGTGCGGCATCGTTGAATCCCCCGTATGACCCGTGCTGGCTAATCTTCATGCTACCCTGGTGATGCAGGTCTTCAGGCTGCCTGGGGCGGAATGGTTGAGCAAGGAACGATGTTGCAAAATCGAGAATGAGGAGATGAAAAGCGATAAACTTAAGGGAAAAGATAGGATCTGGCACAAACGAGACATAGTGCAAGATCATTCCCAATAATTGCCTGTTGTTTGCCGCGTCGAACCACTAAGCGTCGATCGGTGGTATGGGTGAATTGGACAAGGATCGTTTTGAGATGGGAGTGGAGACGTTATGGGTAACTTGAGCATCCAGAACCACAGCATCGGTCGCTGGGAAATTTCCGTACTTGCAGTCGAGGGTGCCACCGCTATTGCAGCTTTTCCCATCATGGGTACCATCGTGAACTCCGTTCCGGGGCCAAGAACGGGTAATCAGCGCCTAGCTGAATGGAAGATCGCCATCGCGGTCGCCACCAAGACAGCTCGCGGACCTAGCCGTTGGGACCCGCGATGGATGTACACGATAACGGTCGGATTCGCATTTCACGCACCCACTCATGGAAACAAGCCCTCAGACGTCGAGAACTTCGTGAAGCCGTGCATGGACGCACTGGCCGCCGGACTGTTCAGCCTTGATGAGATAGACGCACGAACCATTAAGCAGTTCAACTACGATGATTCCAATTTCGTGCGGCTTTTCATCCAGCGGCTACCCGATGTGCCGTCCAAGGAGGAAGAGGGGATTGCGCTTTACGTGAGTGCAACCGAGTAAATAGCCCAAGTCGCTTAACAATGCTTGCTCCTCTGAAGGGGAGACGGATACTTCCGCTATTTTTGGGGGTTAACCATATCGAACCTAATATATAGAAGGATGTAACTGTAACCATGACTGACTCAGGAATTCTACCCACCACCATCCGTGAATGGGTCCTGCAGAAAGCTGGACGGGATGTACCCATTCATCATCTCGCCCGTGCGCTCTGGGTGAACCGTGAACGTGCGACGGCACTGCTGGATGCTGCTTCCACCGTGGAGTCTCTGCTTGAACTCAACCATCTGGCACAGCTTCACCTCTTGGCGCTTACCCACCGGGCGTGGCC
>JACSRJ010000008.1 GCA_014879835.1 Anaerolinea sp. | reverse complement strand
ACCGCCTTCAGCGCGCAGCAGCGGCAGCGCCGGATGATCGGAGTGTCCCTGCACAAGGGCCAAACACTCCACATCATCACGGGTCAGGCTGAAGCGCAGCCCTCGCATCAGGCGTGAAACCTGCTCAAGGGAATCGGTCGGATCGATCTGGATCAAGATGCTGAAATGCGGGCGCATACGATCACCTCCCCTCGTTCAGCCCACTGTGGGCAGTCGATAGGCGATGGCGGTCGCCTCTAGCCCGGACGAAAAATCGATCCAAATAGCGCCGTTCGCCTGCACAAAACGGGCCGACTCAAGCAGGATCGCCCGCTCTGTGCCTGCGGGCAGAGTCACCTGCTGCGCCCCCAGCCCTGACCGGAAGGCCGGCGGATTCGCGCCGGGTTGAAAACTCACCGCGCCATCCCCAACCCCGTTGTTGTGCAGGATCAACAGCAGGTTATCGGTGCGGCTGCTGCTCTCCAAGACCGCCCCGATCAGCGGATCAACAGTCAGGGGCACACCGCCCCCAAGCCCATTCATGCTCAGTTCGATAATGGGAATCACCCCTCGGGACATCTGAAGTACCTCCAATCTTTTGTTAGGTGCCGCTTAGGCCGGTCGGACTGCGCTCATAACCGCAATACCATTGGGGCGGATCACTTTGGCTCCATAGAGGTGCAGCCCCTTGACCGCATCCGCAAAGCGTTTTTCGGGACGATAGGCCTCCACCTGTGCGATCTGTTCGGCGTAGGTGATCGCGCCCGCATAACCCGCGATGATCTTGTAGACCGAACCGCTTTTGGGCACGTTGTTGCTCTCCAACACGGTCATGCCTGCCGCCATCCCGATTTCCCCGTTGCGCAGGGCCTTCTCGCCCAAGGCCGTGCCAGAACGCACAAACCGGTCATCCTTGCGCAGCAGCCCCAAATACCACGCGGGCACGACCACATAACGGCCAAAACGAGGGGTATTGGCTTCGGTCAGGCGCACATCCAGATCAACCAGATATTCGTAGGCTTTGTCAGGGGTATCGAGATCATCCACTGGATCACCATCGGAGCCGATCAGGTTGGCGGCGGCGGCCTGCGTGTGCAGCGAGGCCACAAATTGATCGGCCTCATCGGCCAAAGCAAAAGCGGCTTCGCGCATGGCCTCATCCATCGCATCCGGGTTCTGCTGCACCCGGTCTACATCGTCAATCTGAAAATGAAAGTACTTGGCCCGGTTGATCAACAGTACCGTCTGGGCATCGGTCAGCAGTTCAGGGTCTGCGATGGGCGCATCCTTGATATAGTCCCCCACACTGACCGCACTCATCGCGGTGATCCGCACGTTGTCCCCTTTTTGGCGAATTTCCCCCTCAAAATCACGGTTGACCACGCCCGGTTGGGCATACACCAGCGCCTTATGCAAATTTGCCAGCAGCCGCGCCGCCCACACCGAGGGAATCAGGTTTTCCAGACTCATCGACCTTCCTCCATTACCCCGCACCACTGCCCCATCGGGAAAAAGTGCCCGGAAAAAAAAGCGCCCGGTCCGATCACAAGGATCAAACCGGGCGTCTCATATCCGGTAGGGGGTTCCACACCCCCTCAAGACAAACTCAAGATTAGCACAAAAGTTCTAAACTGTCAAGGGGCTGGCACAATTGCCTAAATTTCCCCTGTCTGGGTGCGGGTGAACCGCCCTCGCGTTCGTAGGGACGCCGTGAACGGCGTCCGGACTGTGGGCGCAAACGACCGGGCAGCCACACAGGGCTGCCCCTACAAACGTGGATTGTGTGAGGTGTGTAACCGCGCCTCAGCCCCACATAGCGGGGGAGACGGGCACCGCGCAGCGGCCGCGGGCCGAGGATGAGGGCAAGCTCCGTCAATTGCACCCCCAAATAATGCGCCTATAATGAACTTGTCCATTCGTTGTATTTGCTGGAAACGAGGTGCTTTATGCGTAGAGGATTCGCTATTGTTCTGGGATTGTGCCTTGTGGTCGTTCTCACTTTGGGTGCCGCACCCTCACAGTCTATCCGTGCTGCCAGCAGTGGAAGCTTCACGGGATTCACGCCCAATGCCGCTTCGGGGTGTGTGTTTGCGATTGGGAACTATGCCATTCAGTTCACTGGCACCGTCGCTGATTTGGCTGGGGATGACTATGTCTCGGTGGTTTTGAAGGATGCTTCGGGCATTTACGGTGACGTGGATTTCTGGGGGGTGGCGGTCTCAAGTGTGGGCACGCCCGGTGATCTTACTGGTTTTAACAGCGCGCCCGCCTCTCGTCCGTTCACGCTGGAACTGTATGATATTGGCGATCCCACCGGGGTTACCGCGGACTCCCCTCAGGGGCTGGCCCTGACTCTGGCGGGTACCCTGATGGCGTCCTACACCTTTGATCCGGTTCCGGCGGTCCCGGCGTGCAGCCCGCTGCCTTTGGTCACCCCCGCGCCTCCCGCCTCGTTCAGTGGCCCCTCACTGCCTGCCAACAGCAATCTGGTGTTGATCACCGGGGATATTGGCGTGCAGGATGCCCCCGATGGACAGCCCACGGGTAGAGTCATGAAAACCTGCCAGACCGCTTTTGTGGTTGAAACCAGCAGTGATGGCAAATGGTACCGCCTGTTTGTGATGGGCGGCTGGATTCCGGTCGCGGCGACCCAAGATGTGGCCGAAGCCTATGGTCAAGCTGGCTTCCCGGTGATTCCGGGCTGCGAAGGCAAGTAACTGAATTATGCGCATTGAGGGAGCGCCCGTGTGCGCTCCCCCACCACATTCCCCGTAGGGACGCCGTGAACGGCGTCCGGACTGTGGGTGCAAACGACCGGGCAGCCATACAGGGCTGCCCCTATCCCGATCACCACAGTTTCCCCTGCTCCACATCATTCTGTTTGACCCGTTTGGCGCTCTTAAAGGTGCCGTGCGGCGGAGGCATCTCCACCTCCTTGCCGTTCATCAGTTCCTCAATGGTCAGAATCTGGACGCGGGGATAATCCTTATCCCAGCCGGGCGAATGGTAAAAACCCGCCGA
>JACSRJ010000280.1 GCA_014879835.1 Anaerolinea sp. | reverse complement strand
CCGAAGGTGATTACTTGCTGACCTGTGGCTTGGGAAACAGCCGTAAGGAAACAGTGAAATTGCGAGACGTTTCGACCGGTGCTTTTATTCGCGATTATGGGAAGGATCGCATGGCTTACAGCTCGAGTTTCTGCCCAAATGGGAAGGAAGTCCTGACCGGAAACTATCAACGAGTCTGCATGTGGGACACTGAGAGTGGTCATCTGCTTGATGAATGGGAAGGAGCAAAGGAGGATGTGAGAGGTGTGATAATGTCCAGCAACAAGCAGTTCTTATTGGCGATGAGTGCCGAATCAGTATTGGTATGGGACACCTCCTCAAGGAAGCTGATCCATCAATTTCCCAACTATGACTCCTTTTGTAAGCTGGAGTTCTCCCCGGATAGTGAGTTTGTCCCCTCAAGAAGAACACGGACAACCTTATCCTTCTGGAGTCTGAGAACTGGCAAGGAACACAGGCGACTTGATTGGTTTTCCGATGCGGTCGCCCAAGTGAAGTTCTCCCCATCTGGAGGCACTATTGCCATAAGCGCTTGGGATGGCACCGTTAAGTTATGGAAGCGCTCTGCGATTCTGACCGCAGAGGATGGGCCATCGCCAAGTGAGGAGAATCGGTGAGCAAAGTGCCCAGCCTGCCACCCAGATCAGGCGTGCAGGAGAGTCTGCGGCAGATGGATGTCCCAGCCGTTCAGCGACTGCCAAAGAGCACATTCTCACCTTCGAATCCGAAAATGTCGTTTTCTGAATAAAGAATCAGGGGTGCAGTGCGAGGCAGCAAACGTCTCCACTGCACCCGATGAGGAGAAATACTTACAGGAGTTTTTTGAACCGATGCCTGCAAACCATGATTGTGGCTGTGAAGAAAAGGCGAATCCACACCCTGACAACGCGCTCCAGTTGTTGGAGGCGCTGGGAGCTGAGATTGCCAAAATGCCCAGCGAGGATCTGTTTGATCTGCCCGTGGGGCGCGTGCGAGCAGCATTTCAGAATGTCTACGACATTGCTGCGGGGATGCTGGGGGTGGATGTGTTGGCAAAGCCGATGGCTCTTAAAGGGAACTGTAGCGATTATCCCGGCTGGAAATTCAAAAGTTGGATGTATAGGGAATTCGGGGATGAAAAGGGAATGATGCATCTACTATCTACGGATGCACCCTTCATAGAAGCAGTATGCTGGAATCCCAGAACCCTTAACCCAAGAAATGAAGTCCCCCATTCTGCGCTTGTAGCTTGGTGGAACAGTCTAGGAAAGGGAAACCCACAACGAAGTACTGCGGCAAGAGAGATTGAAGTTGCGTTGGCATCACCGGAAACTCAAGACGCAACATTCGATCACATTCCAGAACACACTTTCGATTTCGTGGCGGATTGGATCGAAGGGAACCGAGCAACAATTTTGGGTAAGGCTCTGCGATTTGACGTTCCTCCGGCACTGGTTGCTGGCATCCTTGCCTGTGAGATGCTTTATGATTACAGCATAAACGACAAAGGGAGTGACGAATGGGGTATAGACCTAAGGGGAACTCTTGCAGCGGGCTTCGCAAGCGCACACTACGAAACAGTGGTATTAGCGCGTGAGCACTATGATAAAGTTAGCTCTGGGCCAGATAGTCCTACTCACGAAATACCATGGCCATATTGGGCATGGTATTGGGTTGCTCTCCCGATAAATATTCCGGTTTACGAGCGGTATTTCGAGTTCAGAGAATATTGGGAGTTCTTGATGACAGACGCGGGTGCTATCACTATTGCATCGCTCGTGGCGCGTTGGTTAGTCGATCCATATCTATCCGAGGAGGTGGAGAAGGATCTAATTCCATTTGCTCGTCGCAAGCGCGAGACAGAGACCCTCACAGCCGAGGATATGGCGGTTATCTTTGGCGCTTACCGTGCGGGCATCAGTGATTGGAGTCCTCTAGGGTCAATAGGATACGCTAGTATTAAAGACTATCAGACAACTTTAACCAATCTTGGTCTTGGTGACATTGGAAAACTAGCTCTGCCTGTAATGAAATACATGCTTACCCAATTCCACGGATAGCAATGGACAGGGTTCGGGGGAAATGCACTTGGTTGTGAACTGAAAGGGTCGATACATTCGCCCAAGTCAGATCGGAATCCATCTTGACCGTCAACAAGGCGGGCCATCACCAGCGTGAGTCATACACCCTAATCTGCACGCGGTATCGCCCCAGCGCATGGTTATTCGCTACAGCGAGTGTGAATCAATGGTCAGATCAGATTGCTCGTAGAGACTGCGCGTGCTGCTTAGAGACCGTCTGAAAAGCATGGTGGTGGTTAGGTTTGTGCCCTCACCCCCTGCCCCTCTCCCGACCGCCGAGTACGACTAGGCGAAGGGGGAAGGATTCTGGTGGGGGTGTCCCCCATGACCCCCAAGGGGTGGTTGAGGGGACGCCCCTCAAAAGCTGCTTCCCCCCCTTCGCCACTTGATGAAGAAGGGGCGGGGGGGTGAGGTCAGACCTACCAGTTACCAGAAATTGTCCTCCTCAAACGGTCCTTTTCGGACAGCCGCTTAGCTTTTGAGGCTGGTATACGAAGAAGTCGCATTCTCACAAGACCTAGCCGATCTGACCACTAACCGTGACAGTGATTAACGCTAGGGTCCGCATAGATGAGTTCTAACATGAATATGGTTTGATATTTCCCACGTCCTACTTCGAAGCCCATAGAGGCAGGGGAAATTTCATACAGTTTTAAACTGCTTCGTACATTCGACACCCCGGGATACTGGTCAATATCCCTCCAGCCCAATTGGGAAAGCTGCAACATGTAGAGCATTCGGATTTCGGCAAATGTCTTGTTTGTTCCATAGGTTCGGGAAAACCCGCCTCGGATACAGCCACGATAGAAGCGCCCACGTAGAAGTTGCAGTGGGAAATCATAATCCTGAGGTGCTTCGAGCCATACCTCCTGTGAGGCGCCAAGCGCGGCATCATAGTATCGTCTGTAATCCGCCTCAACCGTGGGAAACGCTGCAAGTCGGTCTGGAAAACGCAGCAATCCATCCACATCAA
>JACSRJ010000218.1 GCA_014879835.1 Anaerolinea sp. | reverse complement strand
GTCATCCCCATCCAGCAGATCGATACTGCCGTCTTTACGGAGGCGATCATCACCCCGGATTGTTTTGTGAAACTCAACCCGCTGCTGGCCGGTTATAACAATGCAGATCGGGACGCAGCCGCGCTGATCTTTGAAGGGTTGATGAAGATCGATCAGTATGGAGCCGCAGTCCCTGCGTTGGCTGCCAAATCTCCCCGTATCTCGTCTGACGGTCTCACCTATGTGGTCGAACTGCGGCAGGATGTGCGTTGGCATGATGGCGAACCCTTCACCAGCGCCGATGTGCTCTTTACCATCAATCTGATGCAGGACAGCGCCTTTGCCGGGCCGGTGGAACTCAATCGCTTTTGGCGCACGGTTGAGATCGATGCCCTTGATACCTTCACCGTGCGCTTTAAGTTGGCCCAACCGCTGGCCACTTTCTTGGATTACCTGCGGGTGGGGGTCTTGCCTGAACATGCGCTTCGGGGCACCAGTGGTGAAGGGCTTCGCACCCATCCCTTTAACCTCAGTCCCATCGGCACAGGCCCGTACCAGTTTGAGTCTTTGATCGGGGATGGGGCGCGGTTGCGTGGGGTGCGTCTGCGGGCTGCACCCGTATTTAAAGCCCGTCCAGAAGGCTCCCAAGGGTACATCTTCCACACCCTTAACCTACGCTGTTATCCCTCATGGGATGAAGCCATCGCGGCCTTCCAGCGGGGGGAAGTAAACGCCATCGGCGAAATCCCCGCGATCCGCATACAGGAGATCGCCGCGCTGCCCCTCGTTCCCAACGCTGCTTATCGCCCCGCTCTCGGCGCGGTGATCTTCAACTGGGCCCGGGATTCAGTGCCCTTCTTCCGCGACCAGCGGATGCGCCGGGCCCTTGCCCTCAGCCTTGATCGAAAGGCCTTGGTTGAAACCCATCTGCGAGATCGGGCTATCGTGGCTGAGACCCCGATCTTACCGAGTTCATGGGCCTATGCGCCGGGGGTCGTGTGCCCTAACTTTGACCCCAATGCGCCCAACGCAGCCCAAGAATCGCTCTCACTGGTGCAGATCACCCCGCCCCCGCCCGAAAACGCCGATACCCCGGCTGGTTACCACTTTGAGCTGCTGGTGGTGAATGATGCCGGGTTAGCGGGCATGGCCAGCGCCATGAGCGAAACGTGGAAACTGCTCGGTATCAGCGTCAATGTGGTGGTGGTGGATGCGACCACCTTTCGGGAGCGGCTTAACACCGGTGGTTTTGACGCTGCCCTTGTGGAGTTGAATTTGGCCCCCAGCGCCGATCCTGACCCTTACAGTTTGTGGCGTCAACTGCCTCAGGAAGGTGGGCTGAACTTTGGGGGCATGAACGACCGCCTGATTAGCGAACTGATCGAGCAGGCGCGTCGGGCGGATGAAGGATCGCTGCGGGTGCGTTTGTATCAGGAGTTTCAGAAGCTCTTTTGTGATCGGGCCGCGGCGTTGGTGTTGTATTATCCGGTGTATTATTATGGGGCAGATGCGCGCATCGAAGGGATTCAATCTGGGTTTATGAGCGAATCCAGTGACCGTTATCGCACCCTTCAGGATTGGCGCTTCGCCACACCCTAAACGGCCCACAGGAGAATCCAGACCATCTGAGGTGAATGTCTGTGAACACCCGCCCTATTGCGCTTTTGTTTGATGACCCTGAGCAGGCGATCAACCGCCGCGAGCGGGTTCTGCTGGTGCTGGCCGGGCTTTTTACCCTCACTGCGCACCTTACCCTGATCGCCGCCAGACATCTTGAGGGCGGCACCCTGTGGCTGTGGGGGGTGTGGGCGCTGTCCGCAGCCGGGGGTCACTTATCCCTGAGTCGTGCTTTGCCCCGCCGTGACCCGTATTTTTTTCCGGTGGTGATGTTCTTGGTGGGCTGGGGGCTGGCTATCATCCACCGTGTTGCGCCCGAATTCGCAGGGCGGCAGGCATTCTGGCTGATCATTTCCCTGATCGCCCTGATCGGGGTGAGCCGCTCCCCCGATCATCTGCGCTGGTTAAGCCGTTACCGTTACGTGTGGCTTTTCAGCGGCCTCATTTTGCTGGCCCTGACCATCATCTTAGGGCGCAACCCCGCTGGTGATTATGGGCCCCGGCTGTGGCTTGGGGTCGATGGCATCTTTTTCCAGCCCGCTGAGGTGCTAAAACTCCTCCTGATCGTGTTCATTTCCAGTTACTTTGCCCAGTACCGTCAGATGTTCGCTGAACCGATCTTTGGGGCCAATGGGCGCATCACCGATCTGCTTCGTTATGTAGCGCCGCTTGCCTTGATGTGGGGTTTGAGCATGGTGATTCTTGTCTGGCAGCGTGATCTGGGGACAGCCATGCTCTTTTTTGTGGTCTTTTTGGCCATGCTTTATCTGGCCAGCGGACGGCTTCTGATCCTCATTGGAGGCATCGGCTTGATCCTCGGCGCGGGAGTACTGGCCTACATCGGGGTGGATTTGGTTAGGGCCCGCATCGATGTCTGGCTCAACCCGTGGCTTGATCCGCGCAACCGTTCCTTTCAGGTCGTCCAGAGTTTGATGGCTTTTGCCTCCGGGGGCATCTGGGGGCAGGGTATCGGGCAGGGATCCCCCACCTATATCCCGGTGGTGCACTCCGATTTCATCTTTGCCGCTGTAGGCGAAGAATGGGGGCTGTTAGGCGCACTCAGTGTGGTGGTCTTGTTGGCGTTTCTGGCGCTGCGGGGGCTGCGCCTTGCGATCCTCCTTCAGGCGCGCCCGTTCCGTTCATATTTGGCAGCCGGAGTGGGGATCACCTTAGGGGCCCAGAGTCTGTTGATCATGGGCGGGGCCCTCCGCTTGATCCCCCTGACGGGGGTGACCCTACCTTTTTTGAGCTACGGGGGCAGCTCACTGCTGATCAGTTTTCTGATGATCGGGATGATCTTGATCCTGAGCGAGGAAGTGTGAGATGAGCCAGCGCCTGAACCAGATCGGGACTGTGCTGCTGATCGGTTTTGTGGGTGTGGCCCTCAGCCTCACCTATTGGATGGTGTGGGGGCGGGATGCGCTGCTGGCCCAGAGCTTCAACCCCCGCCTTGTTGAGACTGAACGGGCGATCAAAAGGGGCACAATCCTTGATCGACAGGGTGAAGCGCTGATCTGGTCAGCCGCAGAGGGGCTTTCGCCTTCAGGGATGCCCAACTACCGACGCATTTCGGCCGTGCCTGCGGAGTCCTTCTCCGCGTTGGGGTACTACAGTCTCACCTACGGTGTTGGTGGGCTTGAGTCCGTCTATGACCGGGAACTGCGCGGCGAAAACGCCCTCAGCCCTGAGACCCGTCTGCTCAACACCCTACTTCACCACCCTCAGGAAGGGTCAAGCATTCGTCTCACCCTCTACAAAACCCTTCAGACTCAGACGTATCAGGCTTTTAAAGGCAGACGGGGTGCAGCGGTGGTGATCGAGGTACCCACCGGGGCCGTGCTTGCGCTGGTCAGCGCACCGGGATTTGATGCAGCCCGCCTTGATCTGGACTTTGACCGATTAGAGGAAGATCAAAATGCTCCCCTTTTGAATCGGGCCTTACAAGGGGTCTATCAGCCCGGTGGGATGCTTCAGAGTGCCTTGATCGCTGCCCTTCTGAACACAGACCCTGACGGGGAGTTCCCGGTAGAACAGGGCGATCAACCGGTGAAGGTGAACGGACTCAGCCTCACCTGTACTGTCATCCCTGATCAGCCGCCGCGGACACTTCTTGAGGCTTACGTTTATGGCTGTCCGGGGGCCTTCACAACTTTACCAAGCGGCATCCTTTCGCCGGCCCGCCTGTGGCAGATGGTTGAAAGCTTCCACCTGACCACACCGCCGCTTATTGATCGACTGGAACCTTTGACCAGAAGCGCTGTAACCCCTTGGATGAACCTCACTGATCCGGCCCAGCTTCAAGCGGAATTGTTGGGGCAAGGAAAGCTTACCCTCACCCCGCTTCAGATGGCCTTAAATACAGCCATAATCGCCAATGAGGGCAACGCCATTACCCCCTATATGGTGAGTGCGATCTATCCTCCTACGGTTAACCCGCAGGACTATGATGGGGGCGAAACCGATCCCTACCGTACCTCACCCCCCCCGGCGGGTGAAGCGGTGATCACCCGTGAAGCAGCGGATCGGGTACAGGCCGCCATGCGCGAAGGGGTTCTGCGCGGCTCAGCAGAGGGGGCGCAGCCTTCCGGCAGTCCGGAGATTCAAGCGCACGGTGCCGCCGGGATCGCTTATACCGGAAAGACCGCGCACGCATGGTTTATCGGCTTTGCGACTCTGCCCGACGGGCGAAAGTGGGTGGTTTCAGTGGTCATTGAGGACAGCCTGAACCCAGCCTCTGCGGCTGCCCTTGCGCGGGGAATCTTTGAACAAGCCCGTTGAGGTGATTTATCCCCTCAACCGATAAGGCTGAGGGGACAGGGGGCGAGTGTCGTTAGGCCTTGCGCCGCTCCGCGATTTCTTCGCGCACCCGTGCCATGACCTGATCGATCAATGCAGGCGGACGCTGCGAACGCTGCAAAATCTCCAGCCCTTCGAGGAACTTTTCGAGGGTTTGCACACTGGGGGCTAGATCAACCACCTGATCAAGACGTTTCACCGTATCCTCTGTGGCCGAATCAAGGGCCAATTCCGCAGTGAGCAGGTCAAACCATGTCCAATAATCAGCCCGCCGCACGGCCAAACGCTGCCGGGCCAGATCAAGCGACTGGCGGAAGTAATCGGCGGCCCGGCTGTCATTGCCCTGTACGGTGTTCAAAAGGGCGAGATTGTTCAGCGGGTAAGTATTCATCGGGGTGACTTTACGGGCCCGCTCATAATAGTGGATCGCCTGATCGACCCGCCCCTGACGGCGGTACAGCCCGCCCAACGCCCCATAGACTGATTCCCCAGTAATATCCAGCAGGTTGGGGTGTTTATCAGCCAACACCAGCAGCAGCGCGGTCGCTTCGGTGTAGTATTTGTCCTTTTGGGCAGGATTGCGATCCCCTAACCGGATCAAGGCATAGGCGTAGGCAGCGTCGGCCGCAGGCAGTTCGGTTTTGCCCGAACGGGCCTTTTCGATCTGTTTTAAGCCGTCTTCGATCAGTCCCAACTGTAAGTACAGATCCGCAAGGGCCGTCTGGATGACCCGGTTTTCGGGATCAAGGACAGCCGCATTCTGAAGGGTATCAAAGGCTGCGCCCAGATTGCCTTGTTGTGCCTGCTGCTGCCCAATCTGGAGCAGCGCCAGCGCTTGCGAAGATTCCGCCTGATGCTGATATTGGGACATGGCAATCCCTTGAGACAAGCGATCCAGTCGATCAAACAGTTGATCCCGATCTTCTTTGGCCTTGGCCGCGGCCCGTTTGATGTCCTCATCCACCTGACCGCGCACGAATTCCAAATCAGAGAGGGTCGCATTGGCCGCTTGAATCTCACCCTCGATCTGATCCCGAAACTCACGGGAATTGAGGCGAATATCCTCGCGCAGCGATTCAAGCTCGCGCATTTGGGCTGCGATGGCCTCTGTAGCGGCTTTCATGTGGGTATCACCCCGCTCAAAGACCCGGAGCAGACCGTCACGCACATGGTTGCGCACTTCCTGAGAGGTCCCCTCTACATCCCGGCGAGCGCCTTCCAGATCGCGCAGACGCCCGTTCATCACCTCGAGTAGGGCTGCCAACTGTTTATCGCCTTGTTCAACCACTTTAATCAGTTGATCGCGCAGTTCGTCACGCATGGTCTTCACCGCACCGTCAACCTCACGGCGGGCATTATCCATCTCCTGAATGCGCCCGCTCACGACCGTCTGAAGATCGGTCACATGTTGGGCATTGGCATTGAGGATGCGCATCATTTCGGACTGCATCTCGTTCTGGATAGCCGTGATCGCCTTGGTCAACTCATCCCGCAGTTTTTCCATGTCACCAAGGCGAATCTGCACCGCCTCCTGAACCACCCGCATGTACTTGGTCTCATCCATCACCTGATCAAGCAGATCACGGGTGCGGCGGGCAGTAGCACGCTGCTCAAAGAACATTGCCAACCCAAAGATTGCAGCCAGTATGCCCACCAACGCAAAGATCGCCGCGAGGATCGTCACCAGATTGGTGATCGCATTGACCGTGTCGATCTGGCGCTGCAAGGCCTCTGCGGCAAGCTGCGCCTGTTTTAACAATTCCAAAGTGGTCGGTGAGATACTTGCGCCTTCAGCGGCAGGGGTGGGTGGTGGGGTCAGTGCCGGGAAAGCGATGGTTGCAGTGGGGAAGGGCTGCGCCCGCGTTGATACCACAGGCGTGCCCAACATGATGACTGCCACAAACAGGCAGCATAACCCGATAACAGAGGCGATCATGGGCAGAGTCGCGGATTTTTGGTGTCTCACGGCAGAGGCTCCAATCGTTGAGCGCAGGATCAGCAAAATTCCTCAGATGAAACACGATTGTAGTTCAACTCCGGGCAAGATGCGAACGCTTCGCGGCTCAAAGGCATTGAGGACAAAGGTGTAACCCCTGCCCTCCTTTGCCCTATTCCGGATCATCCAATGGCGGGAATCATCCACAGCCCTCTGAACCTTTGACGCATTTGAACGCAATCGCCCATTCATTTTGACCAAATACTTGACAAGGAATCTTTTCCGTTCTACACTGATTGCAATCGTTTGCAAAAATTGAGAGAGGCAGAAACCTCTTCCTCTCACAGTTTTTAATTGTGTAAGAGCCAAGCTCGTGATGAGTATGGCATTTTTTTGAGAGTTTTTTTGCAAACGTTTGCAAAATTGTTCTAGGTGAAATTTTTATGGACGCCAATACTTCACGCAAAAATCGCCACGTCACCATTGTAGACGTCGCCCGTGAATCTGGAGTTTCGTACTCCACCGTCTCACGGGTGCTGAGCGGTTTTGAGTTCGTGAAGGACGAGACCCGGCAGCGTGTCCTTAATGCAGCGCAGCGCCTCGGTTATGTGGTCAATATCGGCGCACGCAGTCTCGCCGGGGGCAAATCCAAGATCATCGGCGTCCTTGTGCCCGGACTAGACAACGGTTACATCGGTGAGATCGCACGGGGGATCGATGAGGAACTGTCACGGGTCAACTACGACCTGATGGTTTACACCACCCACCGTCATCAGGGCAAGGAATTGACCTATGCCCGGGCCATCGCCAATGGACTTACCGATGGGCTGCTTCTGATCGTCCCCCTCGTTAGAGACTACCTGCAAGCCTTTCAAGAGCAGCAGTTCCCCTATGTCCTGATCGATCAAGGGGATCCCACCAACCGCAGTCATGTGGTCGATTCGACCAACTGGCAGGGTGCCTACGAAGCGACCAAATACCTAATCGAATTGGGGCACCAGCGCATCGGGATCATCACCGGGTTAATGGAGATTACCAGCGCTGGTGAACGTCTAGAGGGCTATAAATCAGCCCTGACCGATCACAATATCGCCTTTGATCCTGATCTGGTAGCAATCGGTGATTTTTGGCAGCCAAGCGCTTATCAAGCCGCGTTGGACTTGATGTCCCTCAAGAATCCCCCAACGGCGATCTTTGCCAGCAACGACCTTTCCGCATTCGGGGCGATGGAGGCTGTCCGCGAAAGCGGGCTGCGCATCCCCGAAGACGTTTCCATCATTGGCTTTGACGATGTGCCCCAAGCGGCACTGGTTCATCCCAAACTTACCACCGTGCGCCAACCGCTTGACCAGATTGGGAGAGTGGCGGTGCGGATGCTCCTCGAACAGATTGACAATCCCGGACATCCTCCCCGCCGCGTGACTCTGGCAACTCGGCTCGTCGTGCGCGATAGCTGCGCATCCCGTCCATGATCAAAGGAGGCTAGCCTAAACGCTGAAATCACTATTCCAAACAGTAACCAACATTCCGTTTTGCAATTGCTTTAGAAGGAGTCTTGCTCACATGTCGAACGTCAAACGTCTGGTTTATGTCTTGATTGCGGTAGCGCTTCTGGCGCTCCCCATCGCCGCTACAGTGCGGGCGCAGGATAAAGTTGTGGTGACTTGGTGGCACATCAGCACCAATGAGCCGGAAAAGAACTTCTGGCAGACCGTGACCGATGAATATATGGCTGCCAACCCCAATGTTCAGGTTGAGATCACGGTTTTGGAGAACGAAGCCTTCAAGAGCCGTCTGGTGACGGTCATGCAGGCTGGCGATCCGCCTGACCTGTTCCAGAGCTGGGGCGGCGGCGTGCTGTGGCAGTATGCTGAAGCCGGTTTGGTGCGCAATATTGCCCCTGAACTCGAAGGCGAATGGAAAGACTCGTTCAGCGCCAAGGCAGCCCTCGAACTGTACGGGCGCAATGGCGAATACTACGGTGTGCCGTGGACGTGGGGCGCCGTGGGTGTGTTCTATAACAAAGCCCTGTTTGCCAAGGCTGGTATCGAAAATACCCCCACCACTTGGGCAGAGTTCCTTGATGTGGTCAAGAAGCTCAAGGAAGCGGGCATCACCCCCATCTCCCTCGGCGAAAAGGATAAATGGCCCGGTCACTTCTGGTGGGTTTATCTGGCAATCCGTCTGGGCGGCGAACAGGCCTTCCTCGATGCCTACAACCGTACTGGCAAGTTTGACGCCGAACCGTTTGTGAAGGCTGGTGAATACCTGAAAGAATTGGCTGACCTCCAGCCCTTTGCCGAAGGTTTCCTCGGTCTGGCGTATGGTGATCAGGCTGCCGCGATGGGCAATGGCACTGCGGCCATGGAACTGATGGGACAGTGGGCACCCGCTGTTCAAAAGGGAAACAGCACCAGTGGTGAGGGTATCGGCGAAGATCTCGGTTGGTTCCCCTTCCCCGTGGTTGAAGGTGGCGCTGGCAACCCCAATGACGTGTTGGGCGGCGGCGATGGCTTCTCCGTTGGCATGAATGCTGAACCCGAAGCGATTGCGTTCCTGAAGTACCTGACCAGTGCCGATATTCAGCGTCGCGCTGCGGAAATCTGGGTCCTGCCTACCGTTGCTGCGGCTGAAGATGCCCTGACTGACCCGGTCCTCCAGACCATCATCAAGGCTCGTAACGAAGCCCCCTACTTCCAGCTCTACTACGATCAATTCCTGCCCCCGGCGATGGGTCAGGTCGTCAATGACGGCGTGGAAAAGCTGTTCGCAGGGATCATCACCCCAGCAGACCTTGCTGCGGAGATCGAAGCCTCGGCTGAGAAAGAATTGGTGAAGTAATCAGATTGGAAGGTGTGTAGATTGCTCAGGCTGCAACCATTGGGCATCTCCACACCTTCCGCACCTCCAGCGATTTTATCGCCTACCCCTAGTGTAACAGAAGCGAGCGCCTTATGTCTGCCATTCGTTTTCGGGTCTTACCCCGCGCTTTCCCACAAAGTTTAAATGAGTCTCAGAAGCGCAGCCGGGAGAAGTGGCTCACCATCGCGTTTTTGGTTGCGCCGGGGATGGCGATCTTCCTGATCTTCCTTCTCCTGCCTATCTTTCAATCCGGTTATTACAGTTTGTTTAAATGGAATGGGTTTGGTTTCCCCAAGGATTTTCGGGGTATTGATAATTATCTTGATCTGGCGAAGGACAAAGTCTTTCTGGGGTCTATCGCCCACAGCTTTACGATCATGTCCCTATCGCTGCTTGTTCAACTGCCCTTGGCCTTAGCGCTGGCGCTTTTGGTCGGGCGGGGTAGTCTGCCCGGACGCCAGATCTTTAGGGCCATCCTGTTTGTGCCCTACATTTTCTCCGAAGTGATCACCGCGCTCATCTGGCTGTATGTGCTGCATCCCAATTCGGGGCTGATGAACAAAACCCTTGGCGTGTTTGTCCAAGATTTTAAGCCTATTACGTGGCTTGGGGATCGCAACATTGCCCTGATCGCCATTTTTATGGTGTTGACGTGGAAGTTCTTCGGATTCCACATGATCCTGTACATGGCGGGGCTGCAATCTATCCCCAAAGACCTTGAGGAAGCAGGCAGGATCGACGGCTGTAATGAAATGCAGGTGCTGCGTTTCATCACCCTGCCCTTAATGGGCAGCACCATCCGGCTCACCATTTTCCTCTCGGTGTTAGGCTCCTTCCAGCAGTTCACCCTCGTGTGGATTATGACTCAGGGCGGGCCGGTGGATTCGACTGCGACCATTGCCACCTTCCTCTTTAAATATGGTATTCAGCGCTTCGCCCTAGGCTTTGGAAGCGCGGTAGCAGTGATTTTGTTCCTGCTCACCTTGGTCTTTTCGATTGGTTACCAACGCATGGTGATGCGTCAGGATTACGAGCTGCGAGTATAAGGGAACAGCCATGATAGACTATGCCATTCCGGTCACCACGACCCCAACCAGAAATCGATTCCAGCGCATCAATTACCGCAAAGCCTTCTTTGTGGCCCTAAAATACGTCGTGCTGGTTGTGGTCACCTTGATCATCTTTGCCCCCGGCGCCACTGCGGTTCTGGGCGGCATCCGCACCACTGGCGAGTTTTTGGCAGACCCCTTCGGGCTGCCGGGCGAAGCGGGCTTCCAATGGCAGAACTTTGAGCGCATCCTCTCCAGCCCAGACTTCTGGAATTCGCTCAAAAACAGCGCCCTGATCACAGCCGGGGTGACCATCCTTGGGGTGTTTTTCTCCTCGTGTCTGGCCTTCGCCTTCAGCCGGATGCAGTTTGTGGGCAAGGGCACGGTGTTTAATATCCTGTCCTTTGGGCTGCTCTTCCCGCTGGTGGTCGCCACCCTGCCGATTTTCATTCAGGTGCGGCAGTTGGGGTTGATCAACAGTCTATGGGGCGTGATCCTGCCCATGGTCGCCTTTGGACTGCCGGGGAGTGTGGTTATCCTGAGAGGCTTCTTCACGGCCATCCCCACTGAATTGGAAGACGCTGCGTATATTGACGGTTGTTCAACGCTGGGTTTCTTCCGGTTTATTCTGCTGCCTATGGCACGCCCGGCGATTGCGGCTGTGGCCACCCTTCAGGTGATCAGCGGTTGGAATGAATACTTCCTTGCGTTGTTGGTCCTAAATGATCCCAAACTGTGGCCGCTGCCTCTTGGCATCATGCAGTTTCAAGGGCAGTTTGGTACCGATTGGGCGGGCATCATGGCCTATGTGACCATCCTGATCATCCCGGCCCTGCTCTTCTACGTATTCACCCAACGCTTTATCGTCACCGGTCTGACCGGCGGTGAACTGAAGGGCTGATGGTTCAGTCAATTCGAGCATTGACGCCCGTTCCCTGCCTACAAACAAAGGGGCGGGCGTAAGTCCATGTGTCTCTTAAGCGCCACATTGAAGGCGGAGCAATGACTATCTCAACACGTTATCTTGATCCTACTCAGACCATTGAAGCGCGGGTTCAGGCGCTTCTGGCCGAAATGACCCTCGTTGAAAAGGTCGCCCAACTCTGGGGGGTATGGGTGACGAGCCTTATCGACGATCAGCGCGCCTTTTCGATCAGTAAAGCTGCCGTTCAACTTCAACATGGGGCAGGGCAGATCTCCCGTGTCAGTGGGGCTTCGCACCTTCTGCCTACCCAAAGCGCCGAACTCGCCAATACCATTCAGCATTACCTGAAACATGAGACCCGCCTTGGTATCCCTGCCATCATCCATGAGGAAAGCTGTGCAGGATTCCTTGCCCGCCACGCTACGACCTTCCCTCAAGCGATTGCGCAGGCCTCCACATGGATGCCCGATCTGATTGAGCAGATGACCGTGACCATCCGCGAGCAGATGCGTTCGGTGGGTGCACATCACACCCTTGCGCCCGTGCTGGATGTCGCCCGTGATCCCCGTTGGGGACGAGTCGAAGAAACCCTTGGTGAAGACCCCTTCTTGATCGCTGCCTTGGGGGTGGCTTATGTGCGTGGCTTAGAGGGCGAGGATATGCACTCCGGCATTTCCGCCACCCTAAAGCACTTCCTCGGTTACAGCGCCTCCGAAGGCGGCATGAACTGGGCCCCAGCGCATCTGGGACCGCGGGAACTGCGAGAAGTATATGCCTACCCTTTCAAAGCTGCGATCCAAGCTGCAAAGGGAGCCACTGTGATGAACTCCTACAGTGAGATCGACGGGGTACCGGTGGGCAGTTCAAAGGAATATCTGGTCGATCTGCTGCGCGGCGAACTGGGCTTTAAAGGCGTGCTGGCCTCGGACTATTTCACCGTCAAAACCTTCATGGACTACCATCAGATCGCCGCGGATCGAACTGAAGCAGCCCGGTACGCCCTCGAAGCGGCCATTGATTTGGAACTGCCCGGTGCAAACTGCTACGGTGAGCCGCTTCTTAAGGGGCTTGAAGCCGGCATCATTGACCCAGCGCTGGTTGAAGCCAGCGCTTCACGGGTATTGACCCTGAAATTCCAGTTGGGACTGTTTGAAAATCCCTTTGTTGATACTGGCAAGATACCTGAAATCTACAGCCGCCCCGAAGCGATCAACCTTTCCCGCCAGATCGCCGATAAATCCTTGGTGCTGCTCAAAAACTCCGGCGGTGTGCTGCCCCTTTCCCCGAACCTTTCAACCATCGCGGTCATTGGCCCCAACGCGGACAGTGTCAGCGCCTTGCAAGGTGATTATCACTTCCCCGCGCATTTTGTGGGCATGTTTGATCCCAATATGAGTATGGATGCGCCCACCCCCGGCGGGAATACCCTGAAGATCGACTGGTCGAAGATGTTCCCGCCTTCAGTCAGTGTGCTGGAAGGTATCAAAAAGGCGGTTTCACCCCAGACCCGGGTAGTTTATGCCAAGGGCTGCGAGGTGACTGGACATGATCGCTCCGGTTTTTCAGAGGCCATTGAAGCCGCCGCTGAATCAGAGGTTGCGGTGGTGGTGGTGGGTGATCAATCGGGCTTATCAAAACTGACCGGATCAACCTCAGGGGAATCCATTGACAGTGCCACCCTTGACCTGCCCGGCCTTCAGCTTGACTTGATCCAGACCATTTATGCCACCGGGGTGCCCGTTGTGGTTGTCCTGCTTACGGGAAGACCCTATAACCTGAGTTGGCTGGATGAACATATCCCCGCCATCATCGAGGCTTGGTTCCCGGCGGAGCAGGGCGGGGCAGCAATCGCCGATGCCCTTATGGGCAAGATCAACCCCGGCGGTAAACTGCCCATGACCTTCCCCCGTCATGTGGGGCAGGTGCCCATCTTTTATGCCCATAAGCCCTCTGGGGGGCGCAGCAACTGGTGGGGCGACTATATCGATTTGTCGTCCAAACCACTGTATCCCTTCGGGCATGGTCTAAGCTACACCACCTTCACCTACTCCCAACTGGAAATTGGGCGTGCCCAAGTGAAGCCCAATCAGGTGGTGCCAATCTCCTTCACCCTGCGTAACGTTGGAACTGCTGCCGGGGATGAAGTGCCCCAACTTTATCTGGGTGACCCCCTTGCCAGCGTCACCCGTCCGGTGAAGGCGCTAAAGGGCTTCACTCGGATCACCTTGCAGCCGGGTGAAAGTAAGCGGATCACCTTTGAGCTTGACGTGCGTCACCTCGCTTTTTACGACCGTGAAATGCGGTACGTGGTAGAGCCGGGGCAGATCGGGGTGATGATCGGCTCCTCGTCTGAGGACATTCGCCTAGAGGGCACCTTTGAGATCATCGGTGAAACCACCCCCGTTGAACAGGCCTTCTCCACGCCCGTTCGTGTAGAAGCCGCATCAAACGCATAATATCCCCTTGTTCCCCCCTCGTCTCCAGTCTAGCGGAGCGAGGGGGTTTTTTGAGTAGAAAGTAGCGACCTCATGTTTACCCGAATCATGGCAGGTTTAATGTGCTGCGTTTTGTTAAGCAGCGCCCTTTTTCCGGCGTTACCCGTCTACGCCCAAGATGCCGGGGCAAAGGCAAAGTTTTTGCCCCCGGCCACAAAAACCCTGTTCATTGTGGGGCAAGACCTCAACGCCATTGGAGGCATGGATGCTTATCCCGATGGTTATGTGGACTCTATGCCCAAACGGACTCCCGGCGGACTATCTCTCGCCATTGGGCTTCAGGATTTGGACGGCCTGCGCCAAACCTCGAACCGAGGCGCTGGTGACATAAACGCCCAAATGCTGATGGATCAGTCTCAGTTTGCAAACTGCGCGTTGATCATCGGGCTGTATCTGGGCCCCGAAGGCCTCGATAAGATCAACAGCGGTGCCCTTGACGCCAATATTGACACCCTCGGTGACTGGATTCGAGACCAAGCGCGCCCAGTTTTTGTGCGCATCGGTGATGCGTTTGATCACCCCACTCAGGGTTATGCGCCTGCACCTTATGTTGAAGCGTGGCGGCATATTGTGGATCGGTTCCGCACCCTCAAGGTGAACAATGTAGCCACCGTATGGCACTCATCAACCCTTGATCAGACCTTCGAAGGGCACGAACGGCTGGCGTGGTATCCGGGTGATGATTATGTGGACTGGTTTGGGATGTCCTATTTTGCGCCGCAGCCAGAGGTCTATGAATCATGGCTGAACCTTGCCCAACAGCACGGCAAACCTGTGATGATCGCGGAATCGGCTCCTCGTGGTTTTGATCTAGGTGAGTCCGATGCGGATCAGGTGTGGGAAGCATGGTTCAAACCCTACTTTGACTTTATTCGGGCCCATTCAACGGTCATTCGGGCTGCTGTCTACCTCAATACCGACTGGGACTCGCAGCCCTTGTGGGCAGACCAGCAGTGGGGTGATTCACGGGTGCAGATCAATCCTGAACTGCTCAAACGCTGGAAGGCAGAACTGGGTAAAGTGGATTGGCTGCACGCTTCCCCCGCTCTTTTTAATGTCCTCGCGGGCTGGAAGGAATCACTGCCGACACCTACCCCAATCGCCGTCAGTCGTCCCAACGTACCCTCAACCCCTAGCCAGAGTGGATCAGGCGCTTTCTTTAGCGGGAATTATCCAAATATGCTCAAAGAAGCCGGTTACAGTGACGACCAGATCAAGGAAAAAATCGATCAGGTTTGGAACACCCTCTTTTACGGCGACGATGCTACGGAGCGGGTGTACTATCCAGTAGGCGATGATATGGCCTACATCCTTGATGTGAACAACAATGATGTGCGCTCCGAAGGTATGTCCTACGGGATGATGATCGCGGTGCAGCTTGACAAAAAGGACGAGTTTGACCGCATCTGGAAATGGGCCCGCACCTACATGTATCACACCGATCCCAACTATCGGGGATACTTCTCATGGCAGCACGCCCCTGACGGCCGGCGCATGGACAACAACTCCGCCCCTGATGGCGAAACGTGGTTTGTGACTGCGCTCTTTTTTGCTGCGGCCCGTTGGGGCAATGGCGAAGGCATTTTTGACTATGAGGCGGAAGCAAACGCGCTCCTCCACGAAATGCTGCATAAGCCGGAGACCAGCAAGGCGCTGACCGCAATGTTTGACCCCGTGACCACCTATGTGGTGTTTGTGCCCAATTATGGCGACATGAGTAGCTTCACCGATCCCTCGTATCACGCCCCCCACTACTATGAATTGTGGGCACGTTGGGCCAAAAAAGATAACGAGTTTTGGGCGACCGCCGCCCATGCCAGCCGTGACTTTTGGCACAAAGCGGCCCACCCAGTCACCGGACTGATGCCCAACTATGCATACTTTGACGGCTCTCCCAGAGTTTGGGGCGATTATGGTGAGTTCTTTTATTCGGATGCATGGCGCTGCGGCATGATGGTGGCGATGGATCATATTTGGTTCGGGGTTGATCCGTGGCAGGTGGAGCAAAATGACCGCCTGCTGAAGTTCTTCGCCGATCAGGGGCTGGATCGTTATACCACCCGCTTCCGGGTGGATGGTACCCCCGTGCCCCCTCAGCACCGTTCACTAGGGCTGATTGCTATGAATGCGGTAGCAGCGATGGCCGCAAGTGATCCCATGCGATGGGAGTTCATCAAGGCCTTCTGGGATGCGCCTTTGAATGTTGGCCAATACCGTTATTACGATAATCTGTTGTACATGCTGGCCCTGCTCCAGCTCAGTGGAAACTTCCAAATCTATACACCTCAGTAAATCATACCTATCAGGAGCTATTTGAGATGACAGACTACACCCCCAAACCAGAACACAAGTTTAGCTTTGGTCTGTGGA